>JBMNPV010000005.1:0-57235 GCA_050943775.1 Oscillospiraceae bacterium | reverse complement strand
CTCCGGGCGAAGGTGAAAAGCCCGTCCGCGAGACCGTTAGCGAGGCGCCGTCCGGCGGAGCGGACGAACCGACCCGTCTTTTCTCTGCACCGGCTGGCGGTCAAACCGGTCCACAGGCGCAGGGCGGACCCGGATTCAGTTTTGATAATCTCCGTTTTGGAAAATAATTTGTAAAAAGTGTCGGGGCGGGGCATACTGTCTGCTGTGCCGCGCCCCGAAATTTTCTGTCCTTTTGCCGTTTTTACGGCAAGGGACTTTTGCCGTATTTATAAGTTCATTTTTTCAGCGTTTATTCTGCGTTCCCAGCGCATTTCGATCAGATAGGAGCCAACTACAAAATGTCACAGGACTACAACAAAACCGTCAATCTTCCGAAAACCGAGTTCCCGATGCGCGCCTCTCTTCCGAAGCGCGAACCGGATATGCTCAAAAGCTGGTATGAGCAGGACCTCTACCACGAGATCCTCAAGAAAAACGAGGGCAAACCGCAGTTCATTCTGCACGACGGCCCTCCTTTCTCCAATGGCTACATCCACATGGGCACGGCCATGAACAAGTGCCTCAAGGACTTCATCGTCCGCTACCGCAACATGAGCGGCTGGTACGCGCCCTATGTTCCCGGCTGGGATAACCACGGCATGCCCATCGAGTCCGCGATCATCAAGCAGAACAAACTCGACCGCAAAAAGATGTCCATTCCCGAATTTCGCGACGCCTGCCACGATTTTGCGCAGAAATACGTCGACATACAGAAAGAGCAGTTCATCCGTTTGGGCGTTCTCGGCGAGTGGGATCGCCCCTATCTCACGATGAACCCCTCGTTTGAGGCAGAGGAAGTCAAAGTCTTTGGCAAAATGTATGAAAAGGGCTACATCTACCGCGGCAAAAAGCCGGTTTACTGGTGTCCGCACGATGAGACCGCTCTGGCTGAGGCGGAAATCGAATACGCCGACGACCCCGTTACAACGATCTTCGTAAAGTTCCGCGTTGTGAAGGACAACGGCAAGCTTTCGCAGTTCGGTGACCTTTCAAACATCTACTTCGTCATCTGGACGACGACCACATGGACCATCCCCGGAAACCTCGCCATCTGCCTCGGCCCGGACTTTGAATACTCCGTTGTCCGCGCTTCGAACGGCGAGATCTACATCATGGCAAAAGAACTCTGCGAGAGCGTTTTGAAAAAAGCCGGTCTTACGATCGACGAAACGCTCGCTGTTTTCAAAGGCTCGGATCTTGAGCTGATGGAGGCAAAGCACCCCCTTTTCGACCAGACCTCTCTCGTCATCAACGGCGCGCATGTCACGCTCGACGCCGGCACCGGCTGCGTCCACACCGCTCCCGCATACGGCGCTGACGACTTCATCGTCTGCCAGAAATATCCGCAGATCAAGGCCGGACGCGATCTCGTCGTCAATGTGGACAACAGCGGCCGCTTCACAAGCGCCGCCGGAAAATATGAGGGCCTGCACGTTTTGAAGGCCCATGAGCCCATCTTTAACGATCTGAAAGAGGCGGGTGCCATCCTCGCGAGCGAGGACCTCACACACTCCTACCCCCACTGCTGGCGCTGCAAGAGCCCCATCATCTTCCGCGCCACGAACCAGTGGTTCTGCTCGGTCGACGCATTTAAGGACGAAGCCGTCGCCCAGTGCGACGGCATCCAGTGGATGCCCGAATGGGGCCACGACCGCATGGTTTCCATGATCCGCGAGCGCTCCGACTGGTGCATCTCCCGCCAGCGCCAGTGGGGTCTGCCGATCCCGGTGCTCTACTGCGCAGACTGCGGCGAGCCGCTGTGCACAGCGGAGATCATCGCGCTCGTCTCCAAAATTTTCGGCGAAAAGGGTTCAAACGCATGGTTCGAGATGGATGCTTCCGCCTTCCTGCCGGACGGCTGCAAGTGCCCGAAGTGCGGCTGCGCAAGCTTCACGAAGGGCACCGACACGCTCGACGGATGGTTCGATTCCGGCTCGTCCCATGTCTGCTCGCTTGAACACGACCACCCCGAGCAGTGGCCCGCCGACCTCTATCTGGAGGGCGCGGACCAGTATCGCGGCTGGTTCCAGTCCTCGATGCTGACCTCCGTCGCCACGCGCGGCAAAGCCCCGTACAAGTCCGTACTGACGCACGGCTGGACCGTTGACGGCGAGGGCAAGGCCATGCACAAGAGTCTCGGAAACAGCGTTCTGCCGGACGAGCTCATTCCGAAATACGGCGCGGACCTCATGCGTCTCTGGGCGGCAAGCGCGGATTACCGCGTCGACATGCGCTGCTCGGACGCGATCTTCAAGCAGCTTTCGGACACCTATCTCAAAATTCGCAACACCTGCCGCTTTATGCTCGGCAATCTCGACGGCTTCGACCCCGACCGTGACCTTATCCCCTTCGCGGAGATGGAGGAACTGGACCGTTGGGCGCTCGTTCGCACGAACGCGCTCATCGCCCGCTGCACCGAAGCCTACGAAGCCTACGAATTCTACAACGTCGTCAACGCGGTCCACAAGTTCTGCGTCATGGACCTCTCAAACTTCTATCTCGACATTATCAAGGACCGTCTTTACTGCGAGAAGAGCGACAGTAAACTCCGCCGCAGCGCGCAGTCCGCGATGTATGAGATTCAAAGTGCCATGGTCCGCCTGATCGCGCCGATCCTCGCGTTTACCTCGAATGAGATCTGGCTGGAAATGAAGCACGACCAGTCGATGGATCCGAAACACGTTATGCTCAACGACATGCCGAAGGTCGATCCGGCGTGGTCCTTCGACGCGACCGAAGCCGAGCGTTTTGAGCTGCTCATTGCCCTGCGTAACGACGTTAACAAGGCGCTGGAGCTTGCGAGAAACGAAAAGGCAGTCGGCAAGCCGCTGGACGCGGAAGTCAAACTGTATATCTCGGAGGAAGCAAAGGCGGACTTTGAAAAGATCAAAGACATGCCGCTTGCCGCCGATTTCATCGTTTCAAAGGTCACGGTTTCCGAAGGCGACGGCGAGGGCCTTGCAAGCGAGGAATTCAAGGGCGTCAAGGTAGCCGTCACCCCAAGCGCCGCGCCGAAGTGCCCGCGCTGCTGGACACACAGCGAGCATATCGGCGAGGACAAGGAATATCCGGAGCTCTGCCCGCGCTGCGCCGCCGCGCTCAAGGGCTGAATCTCCCGGTCGGTACAAATCTGACGCAAACATCCCGCAGGAGGTATAGCCCATGGCCTATGCAATTGTCGTACTGCTCATTCTTATTGGCGATCAGGCAGTGAAATACTGGACAAGCGTGCGCATTCCCGTCAACGCCGGTGTGCGAAGTTTCATTCCCGGAGTCATCGACATCACCAACATCCACAATTCCGGGGCCGCTTTCGGCATTTTAAAAGATGCCGACGCGAGGTGGTTTTTCATCATTCTCGCGGCAGCCTTCGTTGCACTGGTTGTCTGGCTGCTCAGAAACGATGTTATTAAAGGCAGCTTAGGCCGCTGGGCGCTCGTCATGGTCATGGCCGGCGGTATCGGCAACTGCATCGACCGCATCGTCAGCGGATATGTGGTGGACATGTTCTGCTTTTCCTTCTGGAAGAGCTTCCCTGTTTTTAACATCGCGGACATCTTCATCTCCGTTTGCGGCGTTCTGTTTTGCATCTATCTTCTTCTCAACAAGGAAGATCTGAGCGAGCAAAATCTCGCGGAGGCCGTGGAACGCGTTCCGCGCGTTTCCCCCCGCGCGCGCCGGAACGAGCCGGACCCGATGACGGACCGCGTCGACTACATCTCTCAGCTCAGCCGCCCCGTCGTTGAAGGGCGCAGAAATATCGAAGCGGAAAAGCTCGCGCGGAGCATCGAGCAGTCGGAGCCGCAGCTCGGCGTCGGCCCGGGCGACTGGGTCGTGCCTCCGGAGCCGGAACCGGCCCCGCCGCGCGCGAAAAGAGAGCCGCGTTCAAACCCCTTTGAGGACTTAAACGCGGCCCCCGCCGGCAAGTCCGATGAATCGAAGGTCGAATGGGTCAATCCCTTTGAGGAGCACGCCCCGACAGAGGAGGACCTTCCACAGATGGGAGCTTCACCGGAAACGCCGCTCGAGACCACAGCGGCAGAAGAGCCTCCCGTGTCCGATCTTTTCTCGGCCGCAAGACCCGCCGCGCCGGAAAAAAGCGAGGGCGATTTCTCGGTGGACGACATTATTGCGGAGTTTAAGGAAAAATGACGAGAACCTATACAGTCATTGCAGGGGAGAGCGGCGAGCGGATCGACGCTCTCCTTGCGCAAGAGCTGGAAAACATGACCCGTTCACAGGCCGCCCGCCTGCTTGCCGAAGGTGCGGTAACGCTGCGCTGTGAGGCACTCAAAAAAAATCACCGCGTTTCGGCAGGCGATGTTTATGTCGTCGAGGTCCCGGAACCGGAGGAGACCGCACTCCTTCCGCAGGATATCCCGCTCGACATCGCCTTTGAGGACGCGGATGTGATCGTCGTCAACAAGCCGCGGGGCATGGTCGTCCATCCCGCGCCCGGTCACCCGGACAATACCCTTGTCAACGCGCTTTTGTACCACTGCGGGGACAGTCTCTCCGGCATCGGCGGGGAAAAGCGGCCCGGCATTGTCCACCGCATTGATATGGATACCTCCGGTCTGATCATCGTCGCTAAAAACGACTACGCACACCGTTATCTTTCGGCCCAGCTTGCGGACCACACGCTCGCACGGACCTATGAGGCCGTCGTCTGTGGCAGTCTCCGCGAAGACCGCGGCACGATTGATGCCCCGATCGGGCGCTGCCCGTCGGACCGCAAGCGCATGGCCGTCGTACCGGACGGCAGAAGCGCGGTCACGCACTATGAGGTCATTGCGCGCTACAACGGATACACGCATGTCCGCTGTATGCTTGAAACGGGCCGCACACATCAGATCCGGGTCCACATGGCGCACATCGGCCACCCGCTGCTGGGCGACATGGTCTACGGCCGCAAACGCCCCGAAAAAGGCCTTGCGGGGCAGTGTCTGCACGCAAAGGAGCTGCGTTTCCTCCACCCGCGCACAGAGGAACTTGTGACGGTCGAAAGCGAACTTCCGGACTATTTTCAAGACGTTTTGAAACGTCTTGGAGAGGCGATATAAGCGAAAAGAGCAGTGGCTCCGGGAAGAAAATTCCCGGAGCCACTGCTTTATAACGCGCTCCTTCCGAGCACTTTTTTGTTGAACAGGGCCGCGGTTCGCAGACTCCCCCGTCAATCAAAGAATTTGTTGTGAATGACCTGAACGGCCTTATCGGCATCCGATTCATCGATGAGGACGGAAACCTTGATCTCACTGGTCGAGATCATCTGGATATTGATTTTTGCGTCGCTGAGCGCCTCAAACATCGTTGCGGCAACACCGGATGCCGTGAGCATGCCCGCACCGACGATGGAGACCTTCGCGACCCTCTTGTCGCCATAGAGCTCCTTGTATTGCAGCGAATCTTTGCGCTCCTCGACGAGGGCCATTGTCCTCTCATAGTCTTCTTCGGAAACGGTAAAGCTGATGTCGTTGGTGCCGTTCCGGTCGATGGACTGGAGAATAATGTCGACATTTATTTTCGAATTGGCAAGCACCCGGAAGAGCTTGAAGGCAATGCCCGGTTCGTCCGGCACGCCGACGACGGCGATGCGCGCCACATTGTTGTCCTTTGCAATTCCGCTGATCTTCATCTGTTCCACGTTTTTCACAACCTCCTTGACTTTTGTGCCGGGTTTTCTGACATAGCTCGAGAGCACCTCGAGATCGACGCCATAGCGCTTTGCCATCTCGACACTGCGGTTGTGCAGGACCTGTGCGCCGAGGGAGGCAAGCTCCATCATTTCGTCATAGGTGATCTCGTCGAGCTTGCGGGCATTTTTGACCTTGCGCGGGTCCGCTGTAAAGACGCCCTCGACGTCCGTAAATATCTGGCATTTGTCGGCGTGCAGCACCGCGGCGATGGCGACCGCCGAAGTGTCCGAGCCGCCGCGTCCGAGCGTCGTGATGTCGCCCATCCCGTTGACGCCTTGGAAGCCGGTGACGATAACGATGCGGCGCTTGTCGAGTTCCTGCTGGATGCGTTCAGTCGAGCAGGAGAGGATGCGCGCGTTGCCGTATTCAAAGTTCGTGCGCATCTGTATCTGCCAGCCGGTGAGCGAGACGACCGGCAGGCCCATCTTTTCAAGCGCCATGCTCATGAGCGCGACGGAGATCTGTTCGCCGGTGGAAAGCAGCACGTCCATCTCGCGCTTTGAAGCTTTGGGATTGATCTCGGCGGCCTTGGCGATGAGGTCGTCCGTCGTGTCGCCCTGCGCGGAGAGGATCACGACAACGTCGTTCCCGTCGATATAGGTATCTGCGATAATTCCGGCGACACGGGTGATTTTCTGCGCGTCCGCCACGGAACTGCCGCCGAATTTTTGTACGATCAGCATTGGTTTCATTCCTCCAGTTGTCCCCGCCGCCGCGGGGCGTTTGCATTTCAATCCAGAATACGGAACATCGAATGGACGTTCATGCCGCTTGTGAGCTTTTGCATGCTGTTCTCGTCATAGACTGCCGTGACGAAGGCATACTCGTCCTTGGGCGCGCCGGGATAGGTCACGAAATTCACCTTGTCAAATGCCCAGCCGATCTGCTGAAGCGAGGTGGACGCGCGGACATACCAGTGCGTGGCAAGGTAGGCGCTGTCTGTGAAGTAACCCGCCGGAGCGTCGTCCCAGTCAAGGTACTTGCGGGCCTTGAGGTGTTTGACTGCGTCGATGACATCCGCAACCACAGCGCTGGCGGTCGGCCGCTTGCCCGCGCCTGCTCCGTAGAACATCGCGTCGCCCAGAGCGTTGCCGTGGACGACGATGCCGTTCATCACACCATCGACATTGGAGAGCAGACTGGAGTTGCTCACAAGGTGCGGGGCGACGTAGGCCGTTGCGGTGTCGTGGCTCGTGCGGATGGCGCGGCCGAGAAGCTTAATCTTGCAGTTGAGGCGCTTGGCGTACTCGACGTCCGAGAGCGTTACGCCCGTAATGCCCTGCGCCTTTACTTCGTTCGGGTCAACATGCTTTCCGAAGCAGAGGTCCGCAAGAATGCAGATCTTGCGCGCGGCGTCGATGCCCTCGATGTCGGCGGTGGGGTCTGCCTCGGCGAAACCGTTTCGCTGCGCCTGCTGCAGCGCGTCCGCAAAGGTCGCGCTGTTCTGGATCATTTCCGTTAAAATATAGTTCGTCGTGCCGTTGAGTATGCCATAGACCTCATCGAGCTTGTTTGCCGTAAGGCACTGGGTAATGGGGCGGATGATCGGAATACCGCCGCCGACAGACGCCTCAAACAGGTAATTGAGATTTTTCTCTTTCGCGATAGCGATAAGCTCATGCCCCTTTGTGGAGACAAGCTCCTTGTTGGATGTGACGACGCTCTTGCCTGCGAGCAGCGCCCGCTTCGTAAATTCGAAGGCCGCGCCGCAGCCGCCCATCGTTTCTACAACGACGGAGACCTCCGGATCGTTCTCAATGACCGCGAAATCGTGGACGATCTGCTTTTCAAAGGGATCGCCCGGAAAATCGCGCTTGTCGAGTATATATTTGATGGATACATCTTCAGCCGCATTGCGCGCGATGCTGTCCGCGTTTTCCGCGATGACCTCCGCTACGCCGCTGCCGACCGTGCCATATCCGCATATTGCGATTTTCGCCATATTGATACCTCTTTCTGCCCTTCTGCGGGCGGGAAGTTTGCCGCCATCTGGCGGAGTTTTGCAGGGATACAGCCCCCTGCCTGCTTTTTATGCGCCTCGGATCTCCTCGGCTCTTGTTCTGCGGTTTATCCCGCAATAACATCAACTTTTTTGACGCCGCCAGTGCCCTGCAATTCGTGCAGAAGCTCCTCGCTGGATATCTGCATCCCGGCTGTCTCCACGGAGATCGTCACAAGGGCGATCCCGTTGATCGGAATACTCTGATTGATCGTTAAGACATTCGCGCCGGAAGCGGAAAAAACGGACAGGACGGACGACAAAACGCCCATCTTGTCCCGCAGCGTAATGTGGAACGTAATAATGCGCCCCCGCTCCATGTCTTGAAAAGGCGTGATCGCATCCTTGTATTTATAGAACGCACTCCGGCTGATGTCAACGATACCTGCCGCCTCCGCGACCGTCGACGCTTCGCCGGTTTCAAGGAGTTCCTTTGCTTTCGCGACCTTTACAAAAATCTCGGGCAGCATGTCGGCCTGGACCAGGAAATACTTCGGTTCGCTGGCAGTTCGCATATCAAAATGTCCCCCTGTGAAAGTCATATGTTTCTGGATTGTGTATAAAATGATACCACCCCAGCCGCCAAACCGCAAGCGGATTTCCCGAAAAAAGCCGCGCAATTTAAACGAAAATCCGTGCTTTTCTCCCTCTTTTTTTCGCTAAAGCGTAAAAAGCGGCCGCCCTCCGGAAAAGGACAGCCGTTTTGTTCCATTGTATCCCGTTTTTTGCCGCGTGTCAGAGATGGCTCACCACGCAAAAAACGCGGAGAGTCGGCTCCACATCGCGACGGGGTCAAACATCTCCAGTACCTGTACGGCAACACTGTTGCCGTAGAGCGCATCGGGCCGTCCGCCCATAAAATACGAGACGGTGCCGCAGGCTACGCCCGTAACGCAGAGTACGATCACGAGGATCCAGATCACTTTCCAGATTTTTTTCATTTCGTATCACGCTCCTTGTCCGCCGCCTCGTTCAACGAGGAAGATACGCCTTTGGCGCAGTCGGCGCCAGCGGCACTGCGAACCCTCCCGTTTTCCGGAACGCAAAAGAGCTTTCGGATGAGACAGATCGCGGCCCAGATCGCAAACCAGACGATCAGCAGACCCACGCCGCCCAAAACAAGGCCTCCCGCGAAGAGGAACAGCGCGTCCGTCAGAACGAGGATCGTTTTGAGACCTGCCATGATGAAGTAACCCGCCGCCGTGAGGCACAGCGCGCCCACTGCGGCAATGCAGACAGCAACCGCGATGATCAGGATGCTCAGAAGAACACCGCCGAAGACCCTGCCGGCAGAGAGTTTCGCGGCAGGGGGCACTGGCTGGGCCGCAGGCTTGGCGGGAATTTCCCGGGCGTCTTCCGCCGAAGCCTCCTTTTGTGCGGTTTTATCGCCATCCGCAGATATGTCGGCCGTCCCGCTCGCAGCATCCTCCGGTGTTTCCGGCCGTAGCTCGCCCGCTTCTGCCGCCGGGTCCTTGTCCGTGAGCGACTCGGGCGTTTCGGTCTCTACGCTGTAATCCGGCGCCCGTCCCGCCGCGCCGAAGATATCGCTGAAATCATCCCCGGCCTCCTGCCGACGTTTGAGGTCGATCGCAACGCGCATCGGCGTTCGGAGCTCAGCAATGAGCGCAGCTTCGCCCTCCTCGCCCGCATCGTCGAATTTCTGCGCGTAGCTTGCCATAATGGCGGTGCGCTCATCGGGAGTAAAAAACGTGAGGTATTGGTTGAGCTCCGCAAGGAATTGCGGTCTATTCATCTCCGGACCCCCTTGAATTCAAAGTTGAGCTGCGCGCGCCGTCCGTTCCCCGGCGCACAAATTTTGTGGCAAATTCCACGAATTTTGCATTCATATTATATTCAGTTTTCTCCATATGGTCAAGACTTTCACGGAAGAATTCACAGAGCGTTTGGTTTTCCGCGCTTGACGGCAGGGGCTTTCTCCCGCTCTTGTATATATAAAATCCGCTTGAATGCTTTATTTTACCACAAAATTTGCCGCCTGTCAAAAGCACCCCTCGCGGTCCGGCAATACGAAGGGCTGCGGGGAGCAGGCTCCTCGCAGCCCTCGTTTGGCGGCGCTCCGCGATGCAGACGCAAACGCCTGTTTCTGCGGCTCTCAAGCCGCTTTCGGAATGACCGGCAGCTGACGTGACGCACCGCGGCCGGAGGCGACACCCGCGCTCTTTTGCTCATCGAGCGTCACTTTGAGTTCAAGATATTCGCCGCTGCGATAGACCTTGAGCGTAACGGTTTCTCCGGCCTTGTAGTTCTTTTTGGCGGAGGCGAGTTCGCTGGAGCTGGTGACAGTCTTGCCGTTGAGCGCGGTGATGATGTCGCCGCGCTTGAGTCCCGCCTTCTCGCTGCACGAGCCGGGTGTGACGGAGTCCACATAGGCGCCCTGGACCATGTTGTAATACTGGGCGACCGCGCTGTCGACGGTCTTGACCGTGATCCCGAGACTGGACTTGCCGCTGACATAGCCCTGCTTGATAAGCTGGTCGATGTTATCGGACAGATTGTTGATTGGCATGGCAAAGCCGAGTCCTTCGACGCCTGTGGAGGCGTACTTCGCGGTGACGACGCCGACGACCTCGCCCTTGGTGTTGTAGACCGGTCCGCCGGAGTTGCCCTCGTTGACGGCAGCATCGAACTGGAACATGTTGTTCGTCGTTGTCTCGCCGGTGGAGGAATCCTGCGTCGTAATGTCGCGGTCGAGCGCCGAGACCGTGCCGCTCGTCAGCGAAAAGCTCAGCTCTCCGAGCGGATTGCCGATTGCATAGACCGTTTCTCCGACTTGCAGGTTGTCGCTGTTGCCGAGCGTTGCCGGTGTGAGGCCGGTCGCGTTGATCTTGAGGACGGCAATGTCGTTCGAGCCCTCAACGCCCCGGATCTCCGCATCGTATTTGGTGCCGTCATAGGTGATGACGGAGACCTTATAGCCGCCGTTGTAGGCATCTGCAATGACGTGATAGTTCGTGACGATATAGCCGTCGCTCGTGACGATGAAACCGGAACCGGAAACGGCGGAAGTGGACTTCATGCCGAAGTAGTTTGTGGAGGTGATCTCCGTTGTGATGCCGACAGCCTGAGCGCAGCCGAGCGAGTAGATCTGACTGCCGGTGAGCGTGTCACCGCTTGCGACGGTCGTGGCGGAGCTGCTGCCCGGGGCGGACTCACGCGCTTTCGTAAGTTCGCTGTTCGAAGTCGGTGAGGAGGCGCTGCCGTTTGAAACGCGGGACGCGACGATCGCGCCGCCACCGATCCCGCCGAGCAGTGCGCAAGTGAGACAGGCCGCGACCCACTTGACCATGGGATTTGCGGGCTTTTTCGGCTTCTTTTCTTTTTTGGGTGCTTCCGCCCTCGGCGGCGGCGTCACAGGAGGCGTGTAGTAGTTGCGCGGTCCGGACTTCGTTTCGCTGCGCGGGACGAAGTTGGCATCCATATAGGAGTGATGGGGAATATCGTCGCGCTTGAACCGATATTCGGAGCTCTCGCCGGAACCCGAGCCGCCGGCTGCCGCGTTCTGTGCATTGTATGCTGCATTGCCCGCTGCCGGTCCGTTTGCGGAGCCCTCTCCGCCGCCCTGCTCGGGCGTCGCGCCGGCAGCATAGCGGTTCTGGTTATCCTGATCGAACATGGTTTCAGCCTCCTTAGCCGATTTGCTGTCTGCTTTACAGCAGCGTTTTATTGTACTGTACATATCCTAAAGGTGAATTGTTACATCCGCATGAACAAACGCAGAAATAATTTTTAACACCGCTCTTATTTTATGTACGCAAATCGCTGTTTACAAATTCGTATGCCGCCTATATAATACAAACTGTAATCATTTTGGGGGTGGACAAATGGAGCGGTCGTTCGGAGAGATCCTCGCGGAACTGCGGCATGAAAAGGGCCTCAACCAGCGAGAGCTTGCAAACGATCTGCATATCAGTCAGGCCCTTCTCTCACACTACGAAAAGGGCACACGTGAACCGGGGCTGCCTTTCGTCGGCCGGGTCTGCGACTACTTCGGCGTAACGGCGGACTTCGTCCTCGGCCGCTCAGAACGCACCGATATCCCCGTTTTCAGCGGCGCAACAGCGGAGCTCAACCGTGCGCTCATGGACTTTGGCGAGGGCAGCGTAAAGGACGCGGCGCTCGCCTATGTTGACGCTGCCGCGCAGAAGATGACCTGCCGGCTCACCTTCCACGATGAGGCCGAGCTGCTCGCCAAAAATGTCGAGATGGCACAGGCGGAGCTTGCGCTTGTTCGGGCACTCCCGCCGCGGCATTCGGAAAAATAATTTTTTCGGGCAATGGCCCATGGAGAAAAAACCAATGATAGATCAGTCAAAAATCCGCAATTTCTGCATCATCGCCCACATTGACCACGGCAAATCGACGTTGGCGGACCGCCTGCTGGAAAAATGCAACGCGGTCGATCTGCGCTCGGAAGTACCGCAAATGCTCGACAATATGGATCTCGAGCGAGAACGCGGCATCACGATCAAGGCCCGTGCCGTCAATCTCAGCTACAAGGCGCAGGACGGCGAGACCTACACGCTAAACCTCATCGACACGCCGGGCCATGTCGACTTCAACTACGAAGTCTCCCGCTCACTGGCGGCCTGCGAGGGCGCTCTGCTCGTGGTGGACGCCTCACAGGGCATTGAGGCGCAGACACTCGCAAACACCTATCTCGCCCTCGATCACGATCTGGAAGTCCTGCCCGTCATCAACAAGATCGACCTTCCCAGCGCCGACCCTGCGCGCACCAAAAACGAGATTGAGGACATCATCGGCATCCCCGCGCAGGACGCGCCCGAGATCAGCGCCAAAAACGGCATTAACATCGACGCGGTGCTCGAGGAAGTCGTCAAAGGCGTTCCCGCCCCGAAGGGCGACCCCAAAGCGCCTTTGCGTGCGTTGATCTTCGACAGCCAGTATGACAGCTATCGGGGCGTCATCGTTCTCATGCGTATCGTTGACGGCGAGCTCAAAAAGGACATGGAGGTGCGCATGATGGCCTCCGGCGCCGTCTACAAGGTCGTCGAGATCGGCCACCTGCGTCCTTTCGGTCTGGAGCCCTGCGAAACGCTTTCCGCAGGCGACGTCGGCTATCTCACAGCGTCGATCAAGACCGTCCGGGACACGCAGGTCGGCGACACGGTCACATCCAACGAGCGCCCGGCAGCCGAACCGATGCCCGGCTATCATCCCGCACAGCCGATGGTCTTTTCCGGCGTCTATCCGGCGGACGGGGCAAAATATCCGGATCTGCGCGACGCTTTGGAGAAGCTCCGTCTCAACGACGCGGCCCTCCATTTCGAACCGGAGACGTCGGCGGCTCTGGGCTTCGGCTTCCGCTGCGGCTTTCTGGGCCTGCTGCATATGGACGTCATTCAGGAGCGGCTTGAGCGCGAATACGACCTCGACCTCATCACGACCGCGCCGAGCGTCATCTACCATGTCACCAAGACGGACGGCGAGATGCTCATTGTGGACAACCCCCTCAACTGGCCGGACCCCGCGCAGATTGAAAAGGCAGAAGAGCCTTTCGTCAAGGCGTCCATCATCACGCCGCCGGAATACGTCGGCAACATCATGGAGCTTTGTCAGGACCGCCGCGGCGAATATCTGGGCATGCAGTATCTGGACGCTTCCCGCGCCGAGCTGCACTACGAGATGCCCCTAAACGAGATCATCTATGACTTTTTCGACGCTTTGAAGGCCCGCACCCGCGGCTACGCCTCGCTCGACTACGACCTCTCCGGCTACCGTGAGAGCGACCTTGTGAAGCTCGACATTCTCCTCAACGGCGACGTCGTCGACGCGCTGAGCTTCATCGTTTTCCGCGAAAAGGCATATCCCCGCGCGCGGCGCATCTGCGAAAAGCTCAAGGAAAACATTCCGCGCCAGCTCTTTGAGGTGCCGGTGCAAGCTGCGATCGGCGGCAAGATCATCGCCCGCGAGACGATCAAGGCCGTCCGTAAGGACGTTTTGGCCAAGTGCTACGGCGGCGATATCACGCGAAAGAAGAAGCTCCTTGAAAAGCAAAAGGAGGGCAAAAAGCGCATGCGCCAGATTGGCACCGTTTCGGTCCCGCAGGAGGCGTTCATGGCCGTTTTGAAGCTCGACGAAGACTGAAAATGAGCGGGGTCAAGACCCCGCTCATTCTAAAATACCCTCGATAAGTATTTTTAACCCGATGCCGATGAGCACGCAGCCGCCGACGATACCGGCCGTCTTTCCCGAGCCTTTCGGCAGTTTTGCACACAGGAGGCCGCCCAGTGCGCAAATGGCAAAGGTCGTAAGCCCGATCACCGCACACGGCAGCAGAATGCTCGCCACCTTGAGCGTGAACGCAAAGCTCACGCCCACCGCGAGCGCGTCGATACTCGTTGCAATCGCAAGCAGCAGCGCGCGGCCGTGGCTGAATTTTCCGCCCTCCGCGTTTTCCTTTGTTTCCTCCTCGCCGCGGATCGCTCCGCGCAGCATGTTGCCGCCGACGAGCGCAAGCATGAAAAAGCTGATCCACGGGCCGAGCGACATCAGCCTTTCGCTCACCGTCCCCGCAAGGACAAAGCCGAGGAAAGGCATCAGCGCCTGAAACACGCCGAAATAAAGCGCGTTCCAAAGCGAATTTCGAAGGCGGTCACGGGGGCTGGCCAGCGCTTCTCCGACCGTGACGGCAAAGGCATCCACGCTCAGACTTGCGCCAAGCAGAATGTCCGTTAGTATTTCTGCGAACATGATTCCTCCGTTTTCTGGAAAAGGACTGATAAGATGGACTTTGAACAGTATATGTACGCCGCACTCGAGCTTGCGCAGAGCGCCCTTTGCGCGGGTGAAGTGCCGGTCGGCTGCGTCATTGCAGACGCGGACGGCAGCATCATCGGCCGCGGAGCGAACACGCGCGAGCGCTCCCGCTCGGCCCTCGGTCATGCGGAGCTGAGCGCGATCGACGAAGCCTGCCGCGCACGCGGCGACTGGCGGCTCGACGACTGTACGATCTTCGTGACGCTCGAGCCCTGCCCGATGTGCGCCGGAGCGATCTTGAACGCCCGTGTCGGGCGTGTGGTCTATGGCGCAAGAGAGGCCCGCTTCGGCTCCTGCGGCAGTGTCATTGACCTGTTCTCCGAGAATTACGGTTTCCACCCGGCGGTCTATAAGGGCGTGCTCGAAGATACCTGCCGGTCGCTGCTCGAGCAGTTTTTCAGAGAAATGCGAAAATAAAGCGCGCATTCGATCGCCATGCGGCAGCGCATCAAAGGATGCGTCTGGCTATCCCGCTCATACAGGGAACTTTATAAAACTTGAGGGCCCGGGGAATGCAAGTCTCCGAGCCCTCGCTTTACGAGCGCCGCAGCGCCGGAATCCTTTGAAACAGAAAACTTCTCGTTCAGCCTTTGATACTGCCGTCGGCGTTAAAGAGCGGCAGCGGCGCAAGGAAAGTCACATCGTCGCGCTTTGCGGCGTCGCCCTCGGCGAGAATGAACATTTTCCCGACGATGTTGCCGCCCGCGCGCTTGACGAGCTCCTCCATCGCGGTCAGCGATTCGCCGGTGGAGATGACGTCATCAATGATGAGGATGCGCTTGCCGCGCATGGCCTCGGCGTCCGCCGTGTCGAGCACGAGCTTCTGCACAGCCTCGGTGGTGATGGACTTCACCTCTACCTCAAAGATGCCGGACATGTAGAGCTTCGGGCCTTTGCGGGCGAGAAAATATTTCTTGCCGCTCTGCCGGGACATCTCATAGAGCAGCGGAATGCTCTTGCACTCGGGTGCGATGATATAGTCGAACTCCGGCGCCTTCTTGAGCAGTTCTTCCGCACAGCGGACCGTCATCTCTACGTCGCCGAAAATGACGAACGCACCGATATACAGGTCGTCCGAAACGCGGCAGATGGGCAGGTCGCGCTTGAGACCGGCGACCTCGATCGGATATGTAAGCATGGTATTTCCCCCTGAATATTCATTTTCTGCCGGGCGCGGGGGTTCCGTACCCGGCAAATCATTTGTAAAACACAAATATTTATTATACCATATTTCCCGCGAAAAGCAAGAAATTCGCTTATTTTTTATAATAATCAACAACAACGGGCAGACCTGTGAGGTAGCGGCGCGTCATGTCCAGCGCGCAGTTTGCCCCGAGGCTGCGGACGCGGGAGCGCCCCATGCCCGAAGCGATGCGCGACACGTAGACATCCTTTTCGGTGGCAAGCGCGACAAAAACCGTGCCGATGGGGTTCTTGCCGTCCCCATCCGGGCCGGCGAGTCCGGTCGTGGCAACGGCGATATCCGCGCCGAAAAGCGTCCGCGCGCGGACGGCCATCTCGCGTGCGACTTCGCCGCTGATAACGCCGTACTGCTCAACAAGTTCGGCGGGCACGCCGAGAACGGACGTCTTTGTCTCCGTGGCGTAGGTCACAGCGCCGCCGCGAAAGACCTCCGACGAGCCGCGCAGGTCGGTGAGTCTCTTTGCGATCAGGCCGCCGGTGCAGCTCTCCGCCGTCGCCATCGTGAGATGTTTCTCCTTCAGAAGCTTAAAAACGACCTCCTCAAGGCTTTCGACGTCCACACCGTAGACGATGTCGCCCAGAATGCCGCAGACGCGGTCGAGCACCGGCTTCATCATGGTTTCGCATTCGGCCTCGGTCTTTGCCTTTGCCGTCACGCGGAGCTGGACCTCTCCCTCCTTCGCGTAAGGCGCGAGGGTCGGGTTTGAAAGTTCATTCATCATGTCGCGCAGCTTTGCTTCGACCGAGCTCTCGCCGCTGCCGACAATGCGCAGACTGTGGGAGACGATGATCTCGTCCGAAAGCTTGCGCAGATAGGGCATCGCGCAGGCTTTGAACATGGCGTTGCACTCGCGGGGTGGACCGGGCAGCATCAGAACATGTACGCCGTCGGCCTCAAAGGCGCAGCCGGGCGCGGTGCCCCACTCGTTGTGAAAAATGGTGCAGCCCGCGGGCAGCTCGGCCTGCTGGAAGTTGTTGTCCGTCATGTTGCTCACGCCGAGCGTTTCGCGGAAATAGCGCTTCATCTCCTCGGCGATCTCCTCGTGGAAAACCATTTCGAGGCCGAACGCCTTCGCGAGCACCTGCTTTGTAAGGTCATCGCAGGTCGGGCCAAGGCCGCCGGTCGTGATGATAATGTCGGCACGGGTCTTTGCAAGATCGACGGCCTTTGTCAGCCGTTCGGGGTTATCCCCCACAACGGTCTGATAAAACACATCGATTCCAAGCTCCGAGAGGTAGACCGAGATGTCGCGCGCATTCGTGTTCGTGATGTTTCCGAGCAGAAGCTCGGTGCCTACGCACAGAATTTCCGCGCGAAGCTGCTTTGCCATGTTATCAGTCCTTTCAATGCGAAATGTACTCTTTCAGACGACGTCGAAACGCACGCGCTCGACTCCCGCAAGCGCCTGGGCGACCAACGCATCGACGTCCAGCGCCGCTTCAGCGGCCTCGACGTCCTCGAGCTTCGGCTTTGTCTTCGGGTGGCGCGGCGTGAAGACCGTGCAGCAGTCCTCATAGGGTAGGATCGAGGTGTCGAAGGTATCGATCTTCCGCGCGATCTCAACGATGTCCCTTTTGTCCATGCCGATGAGCGGACGCAGAACAGGCAGGTCAACGACCGACTCGGTAACGCGCAGGGCCTCCATCGTCTGGGACGCGACCTGGCCCAGATTTTCGCCGGTCACAAGTGCCGCGCAGCCGTTTTGCTCGGCAATCTTCTCCGCAATGCGCATCATGAAGCGGCGCATGATGAGCGTGAAATACTCCTCCGGGCATTTTGCGCGGATCTCCTCCTGGATATGCGTGAACGGCACGATCTCGACCGTGAGGCGGCCGCAGTAGTCTGTGAGAATTTTCGCAAGGTCGAGCACCTTCTGCTTGGCCTGCTCGGAGGTATACGGGAAAGAGAAAAAGTGCACCGGGATGAGGTGGATGCCCCGGCGCGCGATCATATAGCTGGAAACGGGGCTGTCGATACCTCCGGAGAGGAGCGTCACCGCCCGGCCGTTCGCGCCGACGGGCAGGCCGCCCGCACCCGGGAGGGACTTTGCGTGGACATAGGCCGCCTTCTCGCGGACCTCCAGACTCACGACAAACTCCGGGTCGTGAACGTCCACTTCGATCTCCGGGAAAGCGTCGCTCAGAAGGTTTCCGACATACTGTGAAAGCTCGATGCTTGTCATCGGAAAGCGCTTGTCGGAGCGCTTGGACTCCACCTTGAAACTTTTGGCGGCGCGCATATCGTCCGCAAGATAGGTTTTCGCCGCCTCAAAAATGGCGTCCTTATCCTTCTGACACGCGAGCGCGCGCGTCACGCCGACGACGCCGAAGACCTTTGTCATCGCCTCCAGCGCGCCGTCCATATCGCAGTCGTCGTCCTGCGGCTCGATGTAGACGGTGGACTGGGTGGCCGAAACGTCGAACTTGCCGTAAGGCGTGAGGCGGCGTTTTACATTGGAGAGGAGCTTGTCTTCAAAATAGCGGCGGTTGAGTCCTTTGAGGACGATCTCGCCCTGCTTTAAGAGGATCATATCGTTCATGGAAATACTCTTTCTAATTATCGTATTCGGTTCAACGGGAACTATCCGATCTCCGGATTTGCTTCTCTGAAATCGTAGGTTCTGTACTGAATGGCCTCCGCCAGATGGGACGGCGAGATCTCTGCCGCGCCGTCGAGGTCGGCGATCGTGCGGGCCACGCGGAGAATGCGGTCGTAGCTCCGGGCGGTCAGCCCCATCGTGTCGAACGCCTGCTTCATGAGAGTCTCGCTTTCCGGCGAAAGCGCGCAGAACTCGCGCATCTGCTTTTGCTCCATACGCGCGTTGCAGTCAAAGCCCGTGTCTGAAAAGCGGGCGCGCTGTATTTCCCGCGCCGCGTCGACGCGCGCTTTGATGTCGGCGCTCTTTTCTGCCGGGGCGCGCTGCTTGAGTTCGTCAAACTCCAGCGCCGGGACCTCAACGATGATGTCAATGCGGTCCAAAAGCGGACCCGAGATCTTTGCGTGGTATTTTTCAACATCTCTCTGCGAGCAGCGGCAGCGGCCGGACGGATGCCCGTACCAGCCGCACTTGCAGGGGTTCATGGCGCAGACGAGCATGAAAGCCGCGGGATAGGTCGCGCTGCCCGTGGAACGGGAGATCGTTACCTTTCCGTCCTCGAGCGGCTGGCGCATGACCTCCAGCACATCGCGGTGAAACTCCGGCAGCTCGTCCAAAAACAAAACGCCGTTGTGCGCAAGCGAAATTTCACCCGGCTGGAGCTGCGCGCCGCCCGCCATTGCGGAAGCGCTCAAGGTGTGGTGCGGGCAGCGGAACGGGCGCTCGCGCACAAGCGGGTGTTCCCGGTCCGTAAGGCCCATGACGGAGTGGATCTCCGTCGTCTCCATGGCTTCCTCCCGGCTCATATCCGGTAGGATGGTCGGCAGGCGCTTGGCGAGCATGGATTTGCCCGCGCCGGGGGGGCCGACAAGGAGAATGTTGTGGCCGCCGGCGGCGGCAACTTCGAGCGCGCGCTTGACGTTTTCCTGCCCTTTCACTTCCGAAAAGTCGGCGGCAGCTTGTCCGTGCGCGGAAAACACCGGCGGCGCGGCGGGCGCGAGCGGCGTTTCCCCCGAAAGGTGTTTTAAAAGCGCCGTCACGTTCGGGACGGGGATGACCGTCAATCCCTCGGCAAAGGACGCCTCCGGCGCGTTGTCTGCCGGGACATAGAGCGTTTTGATGCCGACGCGTTCGGCGGCAAGGGCCATCGGCAGCGTGCCGCGCACGGGGCGCAGCTCCCCTGTCAGACTCAGCTCGCCGAAGAAGGCGGCGTCCGCAGACGGGGCCCTGATCGCGCCGGTCGCCGTCAAAATGGCTAGCAGCATCGGCAGATCATAGGTCGTACCGGCCTTTTTCGTGTCCGCCGGGGCGAGGTTGATGGTCAGGCGAGAAACGGGAAACGGCAGTCCCGCCGTTTTGATGGCCGCGCGGACGCGGTCACGCGCCTCCTTGACCGCCGTGTCCGGAAGACCGACGATGTCAAAGGCGGGCAGTCCCGTGGAGAGAAAGCACTCGACAGAGACTTCATAACCCCCGATGCCCCGGATGCCGAGCGAACGTATTTTTGATACCACAGGGCCTGTCCCCTTTCAAGCTTTATTCTTTCTCGGGCCTGACGAGCGCGATGTGCAGCTCATCGAGCTGTTTCTGCGTGACTTCGGACGGCGCGCCCATCATCAGATCCTGCGCGGTCTTGTTCATCGGGAACGGGATGATCTCGCGGATGGAGTCCTCGCCCGCCAGAAGCATGACCATGCGGTCGACGCCCGGGGCGATGCCCGCGTGCGGAGGCGCTCCGTAGCAGAACGCGTTGTACATGGCGGGGAACTTCGCTTTGACGTCGTCCTCGCCGAGACCGACAAGCTCAAATGCCTTGACCATGATCTCCGGGTCGTGGTTGCGGACCGCACCGGAGGACAGCTCCACGCCGTTGCAAACGAGGTCATACTGGTCAGCCGTGATCGTGAGCGGGTCGAGTTCGCCGCGTTCGACCTTCAAGAGCGTGTCGAGGCCGCCGTTCGGCATCGAAAACGGGTTGTGGCAGAACTCCAGTTTGCCGGACTCCTCGCCGATCTCGTACATCGGGAAATCGACGATCCAGCAGAATTCATAGCGTTCCTTGTCCATGTGACCGGGCACTGCTGCACCGAGCTGCTTAATGAGCACGCCCGCTGTCTTCTGCGCGGCGGTCTTTTTGCCGGCGGAGAGGGCGACAAAGCAGCCGGGCTTCAGACCCAGAGCCGCGATGACCTCGTCCTTCTTCTCCGCAAGGAACTTTGCGATGCCGCCGACAAGCTCGCCCTTGTCGTCGAGGCGGAACCAATAGGCCTTGTTTCCAGCCTGCACTTCAACATCCGCGCAGAGCTTGTCGATGAACTTGCGCGTCTCCTTGAAGTCTTCGACCACAACGGCCTTAACAACGTTTCCGGCAAACGGCGCAAAGCCGCAGTCAGAGAGAAGCGCGCTGACGTCCTGCACCGTGAGGTCGATGCGGAGATCCGGCTTGTCGCTGCCGTAGGTCTCCATCGCGTCGGCATAGGCAATGCGGCGGAAGGGGGCCTGCGAGGCGATGTTGTACGTTCCGTATTTTGCGAAGATGGGCGGCAGCACATCCTCCAGAATTTCAAAAACGTCCTCCTGCGAGGCAAAGGCCATCTCCATATCAAGCTGATAGAATTCGCCGGGCGAGCGGTCCGCACGGGCGTCCTCATCGCGGAAGCAGGGGGCGATCTGGAAATAGCGGTCAAAGCCGCTGGTCATCAGAAGCTGCTTGAACTGCTGCGGCGCCTGCGGCAGCGCATAAAACTTGCCGGGGTGGTTGCGCGCCGGAACGAGGTAGTCGCGCGCGCCCTCGGGGGAAGACGCCGTGAGGATCGGCGTCGTGATCTCCATAAAGCCGTGGTCGATCATCGCCGCGCGCAGGGCCGCGATGACGTTCGAGCGCAGAACGATGTTCTTTTTAACGTCCGGGTTGCGGAGGTCGAGGTAGCGGTACTTGAGGCGGGTGGCTTCGTCTGCCTCGCGGCTGCGGTTGATCTGGAACGGCAGCTCGTTGTAACGGCAGCGGCCGAGGACTTCGACCTTGTCCGGGACGACCTCAATGTCACCGGTCGGCATATTCGGGTTCTTGCTCGCGCGCTCGCGGACCGTGCCTTCAATGCGGATGGTCGATTCCTTGGTGATGTTCTTGAAGGCGGATACCATTTCTTCCGTCTCGGCGACGAGCTGGGTCGTACCGTAGAAGTCGCGCAGGACGACAAAGACGAGGTTTCCGGAAACCTCGCGCGTGTTTTCCATCCAGCCGACAAGCTTTACGCGCGCGCCGACATTCTCGATGCGGAGTTCTCCGCAGGTATGTGTTCTTGACTGCATTTTTATCTATCCCCTGTTTCATTTCTGCCGGTCCGGCAGCTCAATTTTCTTTGATGACCCGGACGGCCTTCTGCTTTTCGATCTCTTTTTGGATCAGCGCGATCGCGTTGTCCCTGGAGAGCGCCTGCTGCTCGCCGGTCTTCATGTTCTTGACGGAAACTTCGTTTTTCGCGATCTCGTCCTCACCGAGGAAAACGACGAAAGGCACCGAGATCTTGTCCGCATAGCTCATTTTTGCCTTGAATTTCTTCTTTTCGGTGTAGAGCATCGTGCGGATCCCCGTCTCGCGGAAAGCGGTTGCAAGCTCTGCGGCCTTTTTGAGGTCCTCTGTCATCGGCAGCACCAGTACGTCCGCCGGGGCCGTGCAGAGTTCATCCGAGAGCATGCCCTGTTCGTCCAGAACGTAAAACAGACGCGTGAGCCCAATCGAGATGCCCGCGCCGGGCAGCTTCTTGTCCGTGTAGTAGCCCGCAAGGTCGTCATAGCGGCCGCCGGAGCAGACCGAACCGATCTCGGGGTGGTCCGTCAGCGTCGTTTCATAGACGGTGCCGGTGTAGTAGTCGAGTCCGCGCGCGATCGTGAGGTCGATCTCAAAGTTCTCCTCCGGCACGCCGAATTCGGGCAGGCAGCCCGTAACGGTCTGAAGCTCCGAAAGGCCGAGGTCGAAGGTTTCCGAGCGTCCCGCATATTTTTGGAGCGCTTCCAGTTTTTCCGCGCTCGTGCCTGTCAGACCGATAAAGGCCATGATCTCGTCGGCTTTCTCGGCGGGAACGCCGTCCTCCAAAAGCAGCCCGCGGCATTTTTCCGCCCCGATTTTGTCGAGCTTGTCGATGGTGTGCATAACATCCGTCGCCCGGTCGGAAAGCCCCAGAATCTCAAAAAAGCCGTTTAGCACCTTGCGGTTGTTGACGCGGATCTTGAACTTTGTGAGGCCCAGACGTGTGAACGTCCGGTAGATGATGGAGGGGATCTCCGCCTCGTTCATAACGGAGAGCTCCCCGTCGCCGATGATGTCGATGTCCGCCTGATAGAACTCGCGGAAACGGCCCCTCTGCGCACGCTCGCCGCGGAATACCTTGCCGATCTGGTAGCGGCGGAACGGGAACGCGAGCTGACCGTAGTTGAGCGCAACGTACTTCGCCAGCGGGACCGTGAGGTCGAAGCGGAGCGAAAGGTCGGTGTCGCCCTTTTCAAAGCGGTAGATCTGTTTTTCGGTCTCACCGCCGCCTTTGGCAAGCAAAATTTCCGAGGCCTCGATCATCGGCGTGTCAAGCGCCGTGAAGCCATAGAGCGAGTAGGTCGAGCGCAGAATTTCCATCATGCGCTCCATTTTTGCCTGCTTTTCCGGCAAAAGCTCCATGAAGCCGGAGAGCGTGCGCGGTTTGATACGTTCCATTGGTGCTGTTCCCCTCTATATCAAGTAGTTTTTTCAAAAAAGACGCGCGACAAACAGAAAACGCTCTCTCCCGCAAAGGGACGAGAGCGTTCCAAAAAACTGTGAAGCCTTGTCTTATTTTTTCGGGTTGACGATATCGCGCCAGCCGAGATCGCCGCGGCTCAGGCCCTGAATGAGGACCTCGGCAGTGGCGACATTGGATGCAAACGGGATGTTGTGCTGGTCGCAGGCGCGGGAGATCGCCACGACCTCCTTGTCGTCATCCGTGGATGAGGAGTCCCAGAAATAGAGGACAAGGTCTATCTCGTTGTAGGCAATGCGGGACTTTATCTGCTGACTTCCGCCCTGCGCCGCGGAGAGATACAGGGTAATGGGCAGTCCGGTGGCCTCTGCGACAAGGCGGCCGGTCGTTGCGGTCGCACAGATGGAGTGGCCCGCAAGGATGCCGCAATAGGCAATGCAGAACTGGACCATTAGTTCTTTTTTGTTGTCGTGCGCCATTAGAGCGATATTCATGGGCTTCATCCTTTCAGCACATTTGCGGCAATAGAGTGATCCGTTTAAGTTACACGAATATTATACATTCCTTTTTTCCAAAACGCAATACAAACCGAACAGAAAGAGATTTGTACTGCCTGCATTATTTGAGGAGCACATTCTCGTTTTCATAGACTTCCGAGCTGTTTTTAAAGCTGAAATAGTAGTCAAGCACCTGTTTTGCAAGCGTTGCGATGGCGCTGCCGGCGTTGCCCTTTTCGATGACGACGGCAAGCGCAATTTCCGGATCATCGTAGGGCGCATAGCAAACGAAGATGGCGTTGTTGGTGATGCCTTCGCCGAGCTGCGCGGTGCCGGTCTTGGCGGCGACCTTGACGTCGTAGCTGCCGAAGACCTGATAGGCCGTGCCGTCCGCCGAATTGGCAACGTCATAGAGGCCCTGATGCACAGCGTCGTAATAGCTCTGGTCGGTCGTCACGCTCGCGGCGACCTCCGGGCTGCGTTTATAAATGTCCTTTGCATAATCGTAGCTGCGGACGGACTTGAGCATCGTGGTCTTATAGCGCGTGCCGTTGTTGGCGACGGTGGCAATGCAGTTTGCGATCTGGAGCGGCGTAAAAACACTGTCCGACTGGCCGATCGCCGCCTGCAGCGTATCGCCGACCACCCATGTCTGCCCGTTTTTCTCCTTCTCTGCACGGGACGCCATAACGCCGGTGTTTTCACTGAGTTCGATTCCGGTCGGCTCGCCAAGTCCAAAGCGGGCGGCGTAGTCCGACAGCTTGTCGATGCCGAGCATGTCGCCGACGGTGTAGAAGTAGTAGTTGCAGGAGACCTCAATGGCCTTTGTCGCGTTGACATAGCCGTGGGTCGCTCTGGGGTAGATCCAACACTCCGGCGCATAGTCGGATTCGGATTTTGCGTATTTTGTAAATTTTCCCTTGTCGTAGATCGTCGCGCCCGGCGTGATGATCCCCTCCGAGAGACAGGCGATCGCGGTGACGGGCTTAAAGGTCGAGCCGGGGGCGTACAGGCCCATGAGCGCGCGGTTCAAAAGCGGCGCGTTTTTCTCTTTTCCCAGCTCCGCGGCGTTCTGCGAATAGGTGGAAAGATCGTAGGTGGGGTAACTTGCAAGGCACAGCGGCTCGCCTGTTTTGACGTTCACGGCAACGATCGCGCCGCCGGAGATCAGGTCCTTGACGTCCTTTGTGGCACCCATGGCCCTTAAAGCGGCATTTTCGCTCTCGCGCACCGCGTTGTTGGACTCAATGAAGCTCGCGAGCGCATTTTCCGCTGTCTCCTGCAAGCCGAGGTCAATGGTCAGCGAGATGTTGTTACCCGGCTCGGGGTTTTTCGTGTAGCGGGTATTGACGACGGTGCCGCCGCGCGTTTTTGTGATGACGGCCTGTCCGTCCGTCGAATGGAGGTATTGCTCAAAGGCCTTCTCCGCGCCGCTCTTTCCAACAACGGCATTCATAAGATAGCCCTGTTCCTTGAATGTCTCATACTCGTCCGGGTCCATCAGGCCGACGCTGCCAAGCAGATGCGCGGCATATTTCGTGTTGTACTCCCGTTTGTAAGAGTTGACGACATTGAAGCCGGGCACATTGCGCTCCATGAGCTTCGTGATAAGGTCGATACTGACGTTCTCGGCAAAGACATAATCTACGTTCGCAATATAGCGTGTCTTGATCTCGTAGCGGATGCCCGCGATGGTGCGCATATCCTCAGAGGAATAGTTGTCGTCGATCTTAAACGCCTTGCGGAAGTAGGCCATGAGTTCCACCGCCGTCGTTGCGTCGGAAAGTTTATTCATTTTGAGATAGGCGGCAAGACGGGTCCGCTGGGTATCCGTCATGTTGTCCACATAGGCGAAAGGCGCTTCTTTCGTGATCGGCAGCGTGTCCGTGTATTCCGCGCCGGAGTCCGTGACGGCCCTGGCAAGTTCGAGAATAACGGCGTTGGGATCCTCCTGTTCAAAAAGGCTCGTCGTGTCGATCGTGATGTCATTGACGACTTTGTTGGAAACGAGCACGCGCCCGTAGCGGTCAAGGATCTCGCCGCGTGCGGCGGGAACCGTCACCGTCGTGGAAACAAAGTTCTGCGACTGGGCGTAGTAGGACGCACCCTCTACGATCTGCAATCGGTACAGGGTCACAACAAAGACCGCCGTCATCGCGACGATCAGAAACAGGATGACGAAAAGCCTCCAGGGCTTGATGATCTTATCCATGTCAGTTCCTTTCGAGGACGGGCGGCGGGGATCGCTTCCTCAGCGGTCAAGCCGAAGGGCGGCGACCCGCCGGAAGGGGTCGTAAAAAAGCCAGGTAAACGGCAGCGCCAGCGCGGTCTGCAAAAGTGCGGTCAGCAGCAACGGGCCGAGCGGCGAGCCGGCAAAAACAGCGAAACGAAACATTTGGCACAGCGCCGTCACAAGACAGGCAGTGAGGGAAACGAAGAAGACCGCAAAAAAGCGCTTGTTGACAAAGAAAGCTGCCGCCGCGCCGCAGATAAAGCCGAGGATCGGGAAGACGACGGTCAGCAAAACGACGGGACCGTTCCCGTACATATCGCAGAACAGACCGAGAAACAGGCCGAAAACGCAGCCCCATACACCGCCCTCGCAGCATGCCATCACGGCAAGCGCGACCGGCGCAATGAAAAAGTGCGTCCCGAGCACGGTGATCGGACCCAGCACCTCGTTTTGCAGTAGAAGCACAAGCAGCATCACGCCGAACCAGACGATGGCTCTGCGGACCTTTTCGATATTGATGAGATCGAGAAGCATGATGCGCCTCCTTTCCGGAGTCTTTCGGCGGTCTTATTCAACGATGTTGAAGCTCTTGATGACGAAGACCTGCGAAATGCCGTCGAGGTCCGCAGCGGGCGTAACACAGGCGTATTCCGTCTGTCCCCCGGCCTCCGTGGAAACAGAGGTGACCGAACCGATCGTCAGCCCGCGCGGAAAAGCCCCGCCCTTGCCGGAAGTGATGATCGTTTCGCCCTCCACGAGCTTTGTCTTGTCCGCGAGGTAAGAGAGTTTGACCTGCCCCTTTTGCATGAGGGCAAACTCGCCGACGATCATGGCGGCGCTGCCGCCCTCGCCAACGAGCGCACCGGCGCGCATGTCCGCGTCGATCACGGAGCGAACGGTACACCAGCCGTCCCCGACCTCGGAAACCTGACCGACAAGGTCGTAAGCGCTGTCGATCACGCAGTTTCCTACCTTGATCCCGCTCTCGCTGCCCTTCGTGAGCGTAAAGCTCCGCGACCAGTTCGAGGAGGGGCGGTCGACGACATAGGCCGCTTCGAGCGTAAAGTCGCTGTGCTTTTCGCGCAGCTGTAAAAGACTGCGGAGATTGGAGTTTTCCTGCTCGACCGCCGCAAGCTTGCGCTGGTCTGCTTTGGCCTTGGCAAGCTCCATTTTGAGCGCTTCGTTTTCGGCTTTGAGCGCGTCATAGCGGAACATGTAGCCGTAGATCCCCTCGAGCCAGCCGACGATGCCGGTCGATGCCTGCGAAACAGGCAGGGCAAGCGCAACGGAGCCGTTTTCAAACGGACCGATCCCGTTCTGCGCATTTCGCGCGGTAAAGCCGGAGAGCAGTGCGACTACGAGCACCAGCGCGCCAAGCTTCAGGCTGTATTTTTTTGTGAAGTCTTTGAATTGTTTCACAGCAGTCTCACGCCCACTCTTTCAAGCATTCTGGAAAGCCTGCACAGCGGCAGACCCATGACGGCGAAGAAGTCTCCCTCAATGCTCTCTGTAAACAGGGCGCCCATGCCCTGCGCGCCATAGGAGCCGGCCTTGTCCATCGGCTCGCCGGTGGCGATATAGGCGCGGATCTCCCGTTCGGAGAGTGCGCGAAAGCGCACCAGCGTACGCTCATATTCGGTAATGACGGTCGCGCCGCGGATGACCGTGACGCCCGTGAAGACGTTGTGCGTCCGACCCGAGAGCGCCGAGAGCATTCGAAACGCATCCTCTTCGTCGGCGGGCTTTCCCAGTATCTCGCCGTCCAGCGAAACGATGGTATCCGCGCCGATGACCACATCGTCCTTTTTGCAGAGCTTTGAAACTTCCTCCGCTTTCCCCAGTGAAAGCGAACAGACCGCTGCGGACGGCAGCATGCCGCTCGTAATGACCTCCTCGCCGACAGCCGGGATCACCCGAAGATCTTTGACGCCCAGCATTTCCAAAAGTTCGCGCCGTCTCGGCGACGCGGACGCAAGCACGATATCCATAATTTTCACTCCCGGCCGTCCCCGCACAGGGGGACGCCGTTTCTTCCTCTTTGCGTTTATTCGACGCCGCGGTAGTAAAGCCCGCGCGTCATGCCGTTGGGAACATAGTCCGATTTTCCGGCGCAGGCCTCCGCCACGCGGACGCACTCGGCCGGACCTTCATTCGTAAACAGAAGGCGCTCCGCCCACAGTCCGCAGCGGGCAAGGTCGTCCGCCTTGTCGGCAAGCCAGAGCTTCTGTGAATTGTAGATGGCGTTGCGGCAGCCAAAAGCCCGCATCACCGGGAACTGCTGGCCCTCCCGGTCGGAGAGCAGAACGTTGTTCTGGCAGTTGCACTGCCCGGCGCTGTTTTTGATGATGCACTGGTCGGAGATCATCAGCGGCAGACGGCCATAGGCCAAAATCTCCACCGGCAGCGGCTTTCGGAGGTCGCGTATCTGACTCAATCGCAGTTCAAACGAGGCCGTCGCGGAAAGGAAGCCTGCCTCGCGCAGGACCTCCAGCGAATCGGAGTTATAGGCGTTCAAGCCAAAGTCGCCCCGGACCTGCATCCCCGCCATGCGGGCAAGGCGGATGTGTCCGAGATTGCCGACGAGGGCCTCTTCCACACCCATCGCCTTCGCGCGCGCGAGCATGGCCGTGATCTGCGGCTCCTGCGCGTCCGTAATGACGCGCGGCAGCACGGCGACCGGCGTCACGCCGGCCTTCGCGAACGGTACAGCCGCGGAGGGGGCGTCCACCAAGACCTCGACCGGAACATAGAGATAATCCGGCGCAAGGGCCGCAAGCTCGGGGGTGAGCTGTTCGGCGGTCGTCACCTGAAAGATGCGCTTCGTCCCGCCGAGGACGCTTATGTTCTTCGGTGCGGGCGGGACTTTTCCAAAGGGCCGCGCCGGGATCTGCTTTCGTTCCTCCGTCAGCGCGTCTAAAAGCGCGCGGCGCGCCTCGTTCAAAACGGAAGCGGGCAGAAACAGCCCCTCCTCCACAACGGACGAAACGCCCGTGCAGAGATAGGGGGTTCCTCCGGTCTTGTAAAACTGATCGTAGATGCTCTTTTCCGTAAGCGCCTGTTTTTGAGCGGTCTGGGGAACGGGACCATCACGCAAGACCTTGCGGCCGTCCGCGTCCTCCACCGCAAAGCGGGCTTTTTCGCCCTTTCTGACGATGGCGTAGAACTTGACCGGCACGCGGCGCAGCTCCGAATGGGCATATGCCTTTTTTGCCTCCGAAAACAGGCGCGCGGTCTCCCGGCTCGGTTCGCCGCGGATGCCGAACATCTCCGGCCCCTTTTTTCCGGTGTAGTAGCCGTCCGTAAATCCGGAACGGGAAAAGGCCGCCTCAAGCTGCTGCATTTCCCGCTCGGTGGGCTGTGTGCCGCTGCGGATAGCGCGCGAGTAGATGCCGGTCACGATGGCGGAATACTCCGGCCGCTTCATCCGGCCCTCGATCTTGACGCATTTAACGCCGGCGTCCTCAAGCGCCGAAAGATATTGCACAAGGCAGTTATCTTTGAGGCTCAGCGGATAATCGTCCATCCGTCCGCCGAGACTGTAACGCATACGACAGGGCTGGGCACACTCTCCCCGGTTGCCGCTGCGCCGGCCGATGACGGCGCTCATGTAGCACTGGCCCGAGTGGCAGAAGCAAAACGCTCCGTGCGCAAAAACTTCAAGCTCTATTGGCGACGCCGCCGCAATGCGGCGGATGTCTTCCAGACCCAGCTCGCGCGCGAGCACGGCGCGGGTCATGCCCATTTCGGCAGCGGCCTGCACACCCGCAAGGGAGTGGATGCTCATCTGCGTCGAGGCATGCAGAGGCATGTGGGGCACAGCTTCGCGCAGCACCCGGGCAAGTCCCAGGTCCTGCACCAAAATTGCGTCCGCTCCCGCGTCGCACGCGTGACAGGCGAGCTTTACCGCATCGTCCATCTCGCGGTCCGACACAAGGGTGTTGAGAGTCACATAGACCTTGCAGCCGCGGACACGGCAATAGCGGACGGCGGAATCAAATTCGTCGTCCGTAAAATTTTTCGCGCCCCTGCGGGCATTGAAACCGCCAAAGCCGAGATAGATCGCGTCGGCACCGTTCTGGACGGCGGCCACGACCGCTTCAGGGCTTCCGGCGGGTGATAATAGTTCAAGCATAACGGCAATTGACGCCTTTTTTAAAAAAGTGTTGTCGGTTCCTGAGCGGGCTGCGCCGCCGCTTTTTTGGAGGACTTTTTCTTCATGGTCTCCTTCATATAGCGGTCAGCAAAATCCAGCGCGGCCATTGTGGCGCAGTCCAGAGCCGAAACGCTCGTATCGCGCTTGATCTCCAGAACCTTTACAGTCACCATATCGGCGAGCTGCTTGACATATTCGGGGTCCTCGTCGGTCTTGAGCGTATATTCGTGTCCTGCGATTTCGATTGTTACATCTTTCATCATTTCGGCTGTGCACCTCTTTCTGAACTGATCGACTGGTTGTTTATATTTTCGTGCCCCACCCGGGACAGAGCGTTTTTCGAAAAGACACATACGGGCCTGTACGCGGATACACCGTGTTCTGCTCCGTCCCGTATTTAAGTTATTATAACACAAAGTGACGACTTGCTACAAGACAAAATTGATGATATAATTGCTTCGCGATATGGCCCGTTCTTTCGGGGCGTTTTCCGACTTTTTTACAGGGTTCTACGGAGGAGAAAATGGACGACACAAAATACAGTCTCTCTGCCGGGCGCAGTCTCGCGGTCCCACTTGCGGACGCAGACGCGCTCTTGTCCGCGTGTGACGGAACCGCCGCCCTTTTATACCTCTATGCGCTGCGCGCAGGCGGTGATTTCTCTCCCGCCGCTGCTGCGAGGGCGCTCAAGCGGACGGATGCAGAGATCGAAAAGGCCCTGCAAAAACTCTGTGCGCTTGGCATTCTAGGCGCGGGCGCAAAGAGCGCCCCCCTACCCCAGCCGGCGGACGATCTGCCGGAGTACACAGCGGAGGACATCTCCCGCCGCGTCGATGAAAACGGTGAGTTCCGCGCCGTCGTCGAGGAAACACAGCGTATTCTGGGCCGTACGCTCTCGGGTGCGGACCTCAAAACGCTCTTTGGGATTTACGACTATCTCCGTCTTCCGGCGGAGGTCATCTTTCTGCTCATCAACCACTGTGTGGAAAACACACGCGAGCGCCTCGGCCCCGGGCGGCTCCCCTCGATGCGCAGCATCGAAAAAGAGGCCTATGTCTGGTATAACCGTGAGATCCTCACGCTGGAGAGGGCGGAAGACTATCTCGCACGCGAAAAACGTCGTCGCGGCGAGCTTGCGGATATGAAGCATCTGCTCCAGATCCGGGACCGCGGCTTTTCCCCCACGGAGCGCAAATATGTCGAGAGCTGGCTGGACATGGGTTTCCCGCTCGAGTCCGTCGCCCTCGCCTATGACAAGACCGTTATAAAGACCGGCGGTTTAACATGGAAATACATGGACTCCATTTTGCAGAGCTGGCACCGCAAGGGCCTGCACACGCCGGCGGAGATCGATGCGGGCGACGGACAGCCCCGCGCGCCCCGTGCGCAGGCGGCCGCCTCGGCGTCGGCATCCGGGGCGGACAAGACCCGGGACGACTCGGCCCGTCTGCGTAAGCTTCTCGACCGCACAAAAAACTGTTAAAACATTCCCGGAGGTGAAACGATGGCATACGACGGTAAGATCCTTGCACTCGCGCGCGACGAAATCGCGGAGCGGCGGCGTAAAAACGATGCGGAGCATCTGCGCCGGCGCACAGAGCTGTTCGCGCGTCAGCCCGCGCTGCGTGAGATCGAAACGGAGATCACCCGCCTGATGACAGGCGTCTCCACAGCGGCCCTGCAGCGGGGTGAAAACGTCGGTCAGGCCGTCCGAAACGCACGGGCCGACTGTGAAGCACTGGAACGCCGGCGTGTGCAGCTTCTCGCCTCTCTCGGTCTTCCCGCAGACTACCTCGACGAGCACTTTGACTGTCCCCATTGCCGCGACACGGGCTATGTGCTCGGTCAGCCCTGCGTCTGCCTGCTGGAATGCTACCGCGCAAAAGCCGTTGAAGCGCTCTCGGCCACGCTGCGTACGGACGGGCAGAGCTTCGAAAACTTCGATCTGAGCTACTACGACCGGACTCCCGGGCCGGACGGCGTCTCCCCCTTTGAAAAAATGTCCGACATCTGTACCCTCTGCCGCGATTACGCCGAGAGCTTTGGCCCGAATTCGGCAAATCTTCTGTTCCAGGGTTCAACCGGTCTTGGTAAGACTTTCCTTGCCGCCTGCATCGCAAAAGTCGTTTCGGGAAACGGACACTCCGTCGTTTATGACACCATCGTTTCCGTCATGGAGGCTTTTGAGTCGCGGAAATTTGACCGGGGCGGGGAAAGTGTAGGTGAGGCGGCTGCCCGCGTACGCCGCTGTTTCGACTGCGAGCTTCTCATTCTGGATGATCTTGGCACGGAGATGACGACCGTCTTTACACAAAGCGCGCTCTATACGCTGCTCAACGACCGCCTTCTCAGCGGCGGCCGAACGATCGTGACGACCAACCTCACGCTGCCGGAAATCGAAAAGCGCTATACGCCGCAAATTGTCTCGCGTCTTGAGGACTACAATCTTCTGAGTTTTGTCGGGCGCGACATCCGCGCACTTCGCCGCGAGCGGGAGATATAAAAAAGCCGGGGCTTTGCAGCCCCGGTTTTTTCATGCTCAGAGTTTTCGGATGTTCTTGGAGATATCGTAAGTTTCGTACTCGCAAAAACGGTATTTGATGCCATTATAGACCTTTGCATCGCCGAACTCCTCACAGCTCCAGTTGAAGTTTTCATCGAGGTTCGGGAAGAAAGAATCCGATTTCGGGTTCGTGTAGATCCGCGTGATATAGACGCGCTCACAGTATTTGAGAAGCTGATTGTAGACCGAAGCACCGCCGACAACGAAAACTTTCGGCATATCCTTGATCGTTTCAAAAAGTTCGTCGAGGCTGTGTACAACGATTGCGCCCTCGACCTTGAGGTCCTTGTCCTCGGAGAGTACAATGTTTGTGCGGTCGGGAAGCGGCTTACCGTCCGGGAAATCGGCAAGGGTCTTGCGGCCGACAACAATGGTGTTTCCCTTCGTGAGCTCTTGGAAACGTTTTCTGTCCTCTGGGATAACGACCTGCTGCGTGCCGCCGTCCCCGATGCCCCAGTCTTCATAGACGGCAACGATCGCGTTTAAATTATCCATAGTCTTTCCTTTCTGCTGTCGGGCAGCTGCGGGTACATTCCCGCTTATCATATTGATTTAATAGTATTATAACGCTTTGGGTCCGGATTTTCAATCTTTTTTCGCGGCGCTTGCACTTTTGCCGCTTTTGTACTAAAATAAAGCACGAATTTTGGATAATGGAGCAAAACATGACGATTCCCAAAAAGCAAGTTAAACGCGTGACCGGTGAGCCGCTGATCCTTCTCAAGTGGGTGCTTTTTGCCTGCATCATCGGACTTGTCGTTGGCGCAGTCTCAACCGGTTTCTATCTCTCTTTTGAATATGTGACCGGTCTCCGTATGCGGCACGGTTGGCTGCTCTGGCTGCTTCCTCTGGGCGGCATCGCAATCGTGCAACTCTACCGCGCGTGCGGCATGGAGAAGGACCGCGGCACAAATTTTGTGCTGATGGCCGTGCGCGAAAATCAGGCGCTCCCCCTGCGGACCGCGCCGTTGGTGTTCATTTCAACGCTTATCACACATCTGTTCGGCGGCTCTGCCGGCCGCGAAGGCGCCATTTTGCAGATCGGCGGTTCCATCTCCTCGTCAATTGGCCGGCTCATGCGCCTCAACGCAAGGGACAGCCGGATCATCACCATGTGCGGCATGTCGGCAGCCTTTGCCGCTCTATTTGGCACACCGCTGACCGCCGCAGTCTTTGCAATGGAGGTCGTGAGCGTCGGGGTCATGTACTACGCGGCACTGGTACCCTGTGTGCTCTCGGCGATCGTCGGCGTACAGGTCGCGCGCTTTTTCAGTGTAGTTCCGCGATCCTACGACATTTTCGCGATGCCGGACTTTTCCTGGTCCCTGCTCCTGACCGTTCTGGCGCTTGGCGCGCTGTGCGCAGTCCTCTCCATCGTTTTCTGTCAGTTCATGCGCGCCGCTCCGGCGCTCTATGACAAATACATACCCAACCAGACTGCGCGGGCGGCAGTTGGCGGCGTGCTCGTCATCGCGCTGACGATGCTGTGCGGAACACGCAGCTACAACGGTTCCGGCGGCACGATCATTTTGGCGGCGCTTGAGGGCAGCGCGGACCACGGCGCTTTCCTTTTGAAGATACTGTTCACGGCGATCACGCTCGGTGCCGGTTTCAAGGGCGGCGAAATTGTCCCGGCTTTCTTTACCGGCGCTACTTTCGGCGCTGTGGCCGGGCCGCTGCTTGGGCTCTCGCCCTCCTTCAGTGCGGCTTTGAGCATGGTGGCCGTCTTTTGTGGCGTAACGAACTGCCCGATGACCTCGATCCTTCTCGCTCTGGAGCTCTTCGACGGCAAACAAATGCCGATGTTTGCACTGTGCTGCGCCGTTTCCTATATGCTCTCCGGCTATTACAGTCTCTACACCGAGCAGAAGATCGTCTATTCAAAGCTCAAGCCCGTCTATATTGATAAAAAGGCAAAATAAATAGTCTCCCGTTTTCCGCAGCACTTCTCCCCTGCGGCTTCCCGAAAAGCGCGTCGAAGTTAGCCGCGCCACCGCACCCATCCGGAAAGCGCTCCTGCGAGACTTACAAAAAAATCCCCGTGTCCAAAAGGACACGGGGATTTCCCTACGTGCTTTGCTTTCGCTGAGAATTAGTCGCACATCTCGTAGATGCCGGCAGCGCCCATGCCGCCGCCGATGCACATGGAGACGCAACCATACTTCTTGCCCTGACGCTTGAGTTCAGCAAGAAGCTTGCAGGTCAGCATAGCGCCCGTGCAGCCAAGCGGGTGGCCCAGAGCAATGCCGCCGCCGTTCGGGTTGATGCGCTCTTCCTTCAGAGCATCTTCCATGTGGAGTTCCTTGATGCAGGCAAGCGCCTGAGAGGCGAATGCTTCGTTGAGCTCCCAGAGGTCGATGTCTTCCATCTTGAGGCCTGCGTACTTCAGAGCCTTCGGGATGGCGTATGCGGGGCCGATGCCCATGTATGCGGGATCGACGCCGGCGACTTCAAAGCCGAGGAACTTGGCGATCGGCTTGATGCCGAGCTCTTTTGCCTTGTCAGCGCTCATCAGAATGACGACAGCTGCAGCGTCGTTCATCTGGGAAGCGTTGCCGGCGGTGACTGTGCCGCCCTTTTTAAAGACGGTCTTCAGCTTTGCCATGGACTCCGGTGTGAGGCCGCGGCGAACGCCCTCGTCCACTGTAAACTTCTCAGTGTATTTCTCAACATGGCCCGTCTCGTGGTTCATTCTGTACTTAACAGCGTCCACAGGGATGATCTGGTCGTCGAAACGGCCTTCATCCTGTGCACGGATTGCCTTGCGGTGGGAATCAATGGAAAACAGGTCCTGCTCTTCGCGGGAAATGTTGTATTTCTCAGCAAGATTCTCAGCGGTGTTGCCCATAGCGGTCATTGCTCTCGGATTGAGCTTGCAGCCGAGTTCCACGTTCGGGACGTTGAGGTTGCCGCCCATCGGGACCATGGACATGGTCTCGACGCCGCCAGCCATGATGCAGTCTGCTTCGCCGACCTTGATTGCGTTTGCAGCCATGCTGATGGCCTGCAGACCGGAAGAGCAGAAACGGTTGACCGTCTGGCCGGGAACGCTCTCGGGAAGACCTGCGAGCAGGCCAATGTTACGAGCGACGTTCGTGCCAGTCTCGGCTTCCTGGAACGCGCAGCCGAGAATCAGGTCGTCGATGATTGCGGGATCAAAGTTTGCCGGCATCTTGGCGAGAACGCCCTTGATGACCTGCGCACAATATTCTTCAGGACGGGTGTCCTTCAGCGTGCCCTTCGGGGACTTACCGATGGCGCTGCGTCCGTATGCTACTACTACTGCTTCTCTCATAGTTTATTAATCCCCCTTAGTTGCGGACAGGCTTGCCGTTGGTGAGCATGCCCATGATACGTTCCTGCGTCTTCTCCTCGCCGGCGAGAGACAGGAATGCTTCGCGCTCGAGATCGCGGATCTGCTGGAGCGGGACTTCCGCGCCGTAGGGCAGATCGCCGCCGGTCAGGATGTGAGCGATCTTCTCGCCGATGTGGACGTCATAATCGGAAACGAAGTTGCCGTTCTTCATGCAGAGCAGATCGTAAGCGATCGCGCCGTAGCCGTAGTCACCGGCGACCTTGATGGTGCCGTCTGCGCCCGGACGATAGTTGTGGTTTGCCATCCAGATGACCTGCTCTTTAGCGGACTGGATCTGCTTTGCAGCGTTGCGCTCAACATAGGTGCCCTTATCGAGGTAGCCCTCTTCGATAGCAGCATCTGCGCCCATGTTGACCTTCGCCATCATGATGTTCTGCCAAGTCTTCTTGACAGCGTCATAACGGGACTTCTTCTGGGTGTCGAAGCAGCGATCCATCTCACGACGGAGCAGCTCTGTGCAGCCGCCGCCAGCCGGGACGAGGCCGACACCGAACTCAACGAGACCCATGAAGGTGTTCGTCTGAGGTACGCATGCCTGGCAGTACATGGTGACTTCGCAGCCGCCGCCGAGGGTCTGGCCGAACGGAGCGGAAACGGTGGGACGCGGAGCGAGCTTCAGAGCCTTGGTGCCCTCCTGCAGCTTGCGGATGAGGGAATCGAGCTTGTCCCATTCCTTATCGGTTGCGAGGCTGTAGATCGTGAAGAGGTCTGCGCCAGCGCAGAAGTTCTTGCCTTCGTTACCGATAACAGCGCCGATCCAGTCGTTGCCGTGGAGCATGTCAACGCCCTTGAGGAGCATATCGCCGACGCCTTCGCCAATCGCGTTAGCGGTGCAGTGGAATTCGATATCGAGAACGCCGTCGCCGAGGTCGCGGATGGACGCATCGTCGTTGCCGCAGATCTCGTTGGTCTGGCTGAGCTTGAGGAACTTGTAGGTCTCGGTGCCTGCTTCGTAGAAGTTCTCTTTGCCGGCTGCGAGTCTGTCCTTGACCCACTGCGGAATGACCTCGCCGTCCTTCTCCCAAGCTTCGCAGGAGCGACGGACACCGATCTTATCCCACATCTGGAACACGCCGAGATCCCAGTTGAAGCCGGCGGTCAGAGCCTTATCGATCTCCTTGTAGTCGTCAGCGATCTCGGGAACGAGACGTGCGGCATAGAGGAGAACGGTCTTGTTGAATTCATAGGTGAACTGCTGTTCCTTGGTATCGCCGTAGTTCATGTACTCATACTTGTTAGCAGAGTGCTTTGCTGCTTCGATGGAAGGAACTTCGTCAGCCTTCTTCTGGATGTAGGTCTTCGTCTTCGGGTCATAGCAGAAGAGAGTCTTCTTGCCGTCAACGACTTCCTTCTTGTAGAAGCCGTGCTTGACCTTATCACCGACGTTGCCGTCTGCGACCATCTGCTTGACGAACTCAGGAGGATCATACTCGACCTTCTCGCGCGGGTCTTCGGAAGCGCTCAGAACGTTGCCTGCAACAGCGCAGAGGATGTCAATACCAACGATATCGGTGGTCTTGCAGGTAGCGGACTTCGGGTGAGCCATGATCGGACCGGTCAGGAGGTCGAGGGTCGGGATATCATAGTCGTACTTCTCGGCCAGACGCAGAGCGGTAATTGCTGCGAAAACGCCGATACGGTTGCCGACGAAGTTCGGGGTGTCCTTCGCGTTGACAACGACCTTGCCGAGGGAGTTCTCAGCAAAATACTGCATACGGGCATAAGCTTCCTTGTCCGTCCACTTGGTGGCGATCATCTCAAAGAGAGCCATCCAGCGCGGGGGGTTGAAGAAGTGGGTGCCCATGAAGTACTTCTGGAGCTCGGGATCGAGACCATCAACGATCTTCGTGACGGAAACGCCGGAAGTGTTGGAGGAAACAATCGTGTCGCCCTTGCGATACTTCGCGATGTTGGTCAGAACGCTCTGCTTAATGTCGATGCGCTCAGAAACTGCTTCGATGACCCAGTCAGCCGTGGAAACTTCGTCCATGTTGTCGGTGGTGTTGCCGACGCGGAGATTCTTGATAGCGCCCTTGGTGTAAAGGAGCATGTTCTTCGGCTTCTTGATCCTGTCAAGACCTGCGAGGGCGAAACGGTTGCGATACTCATATGTATCGGTGGTGTAGCCCTTGGCGATCTCTTCCTCGGTGAGTCCCTGAGGGGGGACGATGTCGAGCATAACGGTCTCGACGCCTACGCTCGCGAGCAGAGCTGCGATGGAAGCGCCCATCGTGCCGGCGCCAAAGACGACGGCTTTGTTAATGTTTTTATACATGAGATAGCTTCTCTCCTTTTGCTTTTTTAAATCGGTACGGGGCGCAAAACACCTCGCACGTGATTTACTGTTTTGTTACCGGTCATTTAAAAGGATACCTTTTAAATCAACCTAGAATTCCGCACGCCCATATCTGACGGCTTCTCTTCTCGGCCGCTGACTCGGCGCCGCTGTTCAAGGCGGCGCCGAGCTTGCGGTAATTGTCAGTAACCTGGGCGGTTTTTCTAAATCGCACGGTCAGGCCGCCGGTTCAGAGGGATTATTTGAAGCTTGCTCTTCTCTTTTCGCAGAATGCGGAAACGCCCTCAAAGAAGTCGTCCGTCGCGCCGCAGGCCTTCTGAGCCTCGACTTCCTTCTCGACATAGGCTTCAAAGCCGTTTTTGAACTCAGACTCCCAAACCAGCTGCTTGATGTAGTTATAAGAAGCGGATGGGCCATAAGTGAACTTCTTTGCGCGCTTCATAGCTGCTTCGGCAAATGCGTCGTCGTCCTCGATGACTTCGTTGATCATGCCGAGAGCCTTTGCGTCGTCTGCAAAGACCATCTGGCCGCCGTCCATAGCGAGCTCAGTAGCCTTCTTGAGACCAACAGCGCGGGTGAGGAGGTAGATGCCGCCAGCATCCGGAACGAGACCGAGCTTGGAGAAAGCGGTCATGAAAACAGTTGCCTGTGTGGCCATCGTGTAGTCGCAAGCGAGAGCGACGCCGACGCCGGCACCTGCGCATGCGCCCTGAACAGCACCGACAACGGGCTTCGGGCTCTTGAGAATGGCCTTGGTGACGTTTGCCATCTTGGCGATTTCAGAACCGAACGCTTCGGTGAAGACTTCTCTGGGGTTGTTCTTCATGCCATCATACATAGCAGCAACGTCGCCGCCGGCGGAGAATGCCTTTTCGGTGGTGGAGTTGATGAGGATGGCTTTGACATCGGCATCAGCGTCTGCCTTGTGGATAGCGTCCTCCAGCTCATCGAGCATTGTGCCGTCAAATGCGTTCATGTTCTTGGGGCTGTCCATGGAGATAGTTGCAACTCTGTCGGATACTGCGTACTTGATCTTTGTGTATTCCATAATCCTTGTCCTTTCATATGAAAATTAGGATCCCGGTTCTCCATCGTCGCAGAGAACTCACTAATGTATTATACAAGCAAATGGTATGCCATTGCAAGATGTCACTTACTCTTTTGTTAAATATTTATAAGAATAACGCGTGAATGTTTACACTATTTACATATATATGGTCGCCGTCTCTCCTTTCCGTTTTTGCGCACCGGAAGCATCGCGCAGCCACGCTGTCATTTGTTCCGAATCTGGTGCATTTTTGGAACAATATGCGCCGATTTCGCGCCAATTTTGTTTCAAATCAGGAGATTTATACCCTCCGGATTATGGACCCATACTTATCTTTGGTACTTGCTTTTCCGTACCAGGAGCCTTATAATGTCTTTATCTGACGAGAAATCCGGCAATAAGACCCGGTTTGCCGGTGACTGTAAAAATTTCTGCAATGATAAGGAGACACATTATGTACAATCCCGATCCCGAACAGAGAAAGAAAACACAGCGGGCTCTGGCAAAAGCTTTCCCGCGCACCGAAGAAGGCTTCGCCAAACTGCTCCACGCTCAGCTCTACATGGGCTACATACCCCTTTACATCTATTATATGAGAGCTTCGTTTAATAACTACCTGCCTGAGCCGGATGATCTCCAGAAGCCGGGCGGTATCGAAAACGAGGTCGTCGACGAACTCGTCAAGTGCGCGGTCAACGAGTGCAACCGCAACGTCGCCTCCGTCATGACAAACACCTATCACGCAAAGGTCGTGCGTCTTGAGGAAGCCGAGCAGATCGTCACCCTCACGGAGGATCTTGATCTCGGCACACTGCCGAAGACCATCATGCCGTATGAGGTCGCAAGAGATGCGATCATCGAGTGCCCGGACCGCATTGCGGTCATCGACTGCGTCTGCCGCTCGATGCGCGGCGACAAGGGCTGCCAGCCGCGCGATGTCTGCCTGCTCATCGGCGAGCCGTGGGTATCGTGGGCTCTGGACCGTGACCGCTATGTCAACGGCCGCCTCATCACGCAGGACGAGGCCCTCCAGATCCTCCGCGAGTGCCATGAGCGCGGCAACGTTCACGCAGCTTTCTTCAAGGATGCGCTGGCCGGCCGCCTCTACAGCATCTGCAACTGCTGCCCTTGCTGCTGCACCGCGCTTCTGAGCCAGAACTATCTGACCGCTCCGATGATGGCCGGCTCCGGCTACATCGCAAAGATCGATTACGACAAGTGCGTCAACTGCGGTCTGTGCGAAAAGCACTGCAACTTCCTCGCGATCTACCGCGACGCGCAGGACAAGGTCGCCGTCAACGAGGATCTCTGCCGTGGCTGCCAGGCCTGCGAGACCTTCTGCAAGAAGGACGCGATCCATCTCGAGCTCGTCGATCCGTCCGTCCTCGCGCCGCTCGATATCAAGGCTCTCAAGGCGCAGCAGAACGCATAAGCCGTGCATGAACTCGGTATTATGACCGATGTGCTCAACCGGGCCCTTTCGGTCTGTGAAGAACACGGCGGCACGAAGGTGACGAAGATCACACTGAAAGTCGGCGTGATGTCCGGCATCGTTGCGGCCTACGTTCAGTCCTTTTTCGATGTTCTCTCCAAGGGCTCGGCTGCAGAAGGCGCAGAGATCGTCATCGAAAACGATCCCGCCGTCTTCACCTGCCGCAAGTGCGGCGCGCGGACCGAATACCCTGCGCTGAGTCCGGAGTATGTCTGCTCACAGTGCGGCAGCGGAGCCCTGCACCTCGAAGGCGGTTATGGGCTGCAGATCATGAATATTGGAATAGTATAGCCAACCGTACAGCCAACAATTTTCGTGGATATGGGAGCAAAATGCTCCCATATCTTTTTTACAAACCGCTCCCGCGTGTTTCTCTCGGTCGAAAAGGGAAAAAAGATACGAAACATGGTTGTAAATTGTCTAAACCGGAGAATATAATATAGGTAAGAGTTTCTCACTCTCTTTCGATTACGCGCGGGGGTTTAATAGAGAATGAACATCACTTTACTGCTTGGTCTGATCGTTGGTTTTGGCGGCGTCATCTTTGGCTACATCGAAGACGGCGGCGTTCTGTCCGCACTCATGAAAATATCCTCCATAAGTATCGTCTTCGGCGGCACTTTCGGCATCATGCTCATGAGTAACCCCATGAGCCGCCTGAAAAAAGTCCCGGCGGCATTAAAGCTTGTCTTTAAGGGGCAAAAGCAGAACTTTGCTGAGCTCATCGACATCATTATGGATGTCTCGGTCGTCGCCAGACGAGACGGTCTGCTGGCGCTCGAAACAGAGGCGGGGAAATACGACAACCCGATCCTGAAAAAAGGGCTTGCTTACATAGCGGACGGTATCAGTCCGGAACGTCTCAGGCAGAACCTTTATGCCGAGAGCGACGCGCAGCTCAACGACTATGAAGACGCCGCAAAGGTCTTTGACGGCATGGGCGGCGCAGCGCCGACCTGCGGTGTTCTCGGTACCGTCATGGGCATGGTCAGTATTCTTCGAAGCATGGCCGGCAGTGATATGGACTCTCTCGGCGGTAAGATCGCAACGGCATTCATCGCGACCATGTTCGGCGTCGGGTCGGCAAACCTCATGTGGCTGCCGATTGCTTCCACCATCAAGGCCCTTGCAGAGGAGCAGGAAGCCTACAACCACATCATGATCGAAGGCCTGCTCTCCATTCAAGCCGGCGAATATCCCTCTCGAATCAAGGAATACCTCATTGCCATGTGCGGCCCCGAGAATTCCAAGGGCATTTCGGCGGACAGCAGGGCTGGCGAGGGCGGCAAATAAATCCCGGAATGCACTGGCATTCCAGCTCATTTTCGCTGAAAACGAGGTGAGATAATGGCGAAAACGAAAGTCGAAAAAGATACTACCGAGCGATGGCTGTTAACATATTCCGACTTGATGAACCTTCTCCTTATCTTGTTCATCATTCTTTATTCTTCGAGCCAGCTCAATGCGAAAAAGGCAGCCGCTGTCTCAAGTTCCCTGCAGCAGGGCTTTGGAAACACCACCGCCGTTTCCGATTCTGCGGGTGCGGGGACCCACTCCGGAAGCGGAACGGGCTCCACTGGGACCGGCACAGGAACAGGCTCCGGCGGGACCGGAGCTGACGCCTATTGGACCGTCGATGAATACGGTGAGTTCTATCAGGAGATCACAAAGCTGATCAAAGAAGAGAACCTCACGGACAAGGTCACCGCAAAGTTGGATGACACCGGCATCGTCATTTCTTTTAAGGACACGGTCCTCTTTGAATCCGGCAGCGCGGTACTGAGCGGGGATGCGCTGAGCCTGATCGACAACATAGGGGGGCTCTTATACGGGCTCAATTATTCCTACCTCTTAGTCGAAGGTCACACGGACACGGACCCGATCAACACATCAAGATACCCGGACAATCTCGCCTTGAGCAGCGACCGCGCCGGAAACGTCTGGCGGGAGCTTGTGCGCTGCGGCCTGCCGCCGGAATACATGGCGGCCATCGGCTACGGAGAATATCGTCCGGTCGAGTCCAATGACACGGCTGAACACAAAGCGCAAAACCGCCGCGTCGTCATCACCATCCTCAAGCAGCCGGCTACCACCGCCACCATTACACAGGGTGAAGTTGTCTCCGCTCCGCCCTCTGCTCCGCCAGAGGCCAGCGCCTCTCCCTCTCCTTCGGCAGAGGCAAAGAAGAAGAAATAACGACATACGAAAAACATAATCACAGCCGCAGATGCTTCCTGTATCTGCGGCTGTTTTTGTCGCGTCTTTTCCTATGCGCTCTGTAAAAAGCGGCGGACGCAGGAGTTTCCTGCGTCCGCTCTGCATTTGAATTGTTTTTATCGGGACGGCCTGCTGTTCTTAACTGCCATCGGCGCTCTGGGGCCGTGCCGCGGAAAGCCGGTCTGCGTGAAATCAGACGATGTTGTACTTTTTGAGCAATTCGGTGACGACGTTGTTTTCGACCTTCTCCTTGACAATACCAAGCAGCGGTGCGATCGTCGGCAGCATGAACTCAAGCGGCTTTTGTCCGTCGAGCAGCTTGCTCGTTGCATACAGAAGGTCACGTACGTCATAGACACTCGCCCAAACTTCCGGAACGCCGCGGTCGACGTTGCAGAGCGTATAGACGGCCTCCATGCCGGTACGGATGGAATACTCGGTCGTGAAAACAGTGTCGCGCGGGGTATCAGCGAACTGGCCGAGGAACGCAATATTCACGCTGCCATCCGGAACGACCTTCGGACGGTCACCCTCGGCGCGCGGTTCAAAGAACGTGGTGACATAAGGCATCATGCAGGGCGTTGTGTTGCATTCCTTGGTGGCGAGTCTTTCGATATCCTCTTCGGGGATGCCGATGTGATACAGCCACTCCTCGCAGAGCTCTGCGCCGGTGCACTCGCACATATTCTTCTTGACAAAGTTGCCCTTGTCTTCCCAGCAGTTCAGACCATAGACCCAGATCAGGCAGTGATCCTTCGGCTGTTCCTGGAACTGTCCCTGGCGGTTGATCGTCCAGCTGATGAGCCAGCTCGAGTCTTTGCAGGTAACGATACCGCCGGTAACGACCTTGCCGGAGAGCGGATCGCGCTTGCAGATCTCCTGGATGCGGTTTAGGATCTGCTTGTTGGCAGTGTCGACGGTCCAAGATTCCCAGCTGGTCTCCTTGATGTCCTTGAAGAACTTCTCGGGACGGCCGAACGCCGGATCCTGCTTTGCGATAGCGGTCCACATCTCGCAGGACGGGCTCTCGCCGTTCTTGATCGTAACGATCGGAGCAGTGTTCTGATCGCCGTAAACAGAGCAGTCGCCCTGGCAGCCGTTGGTGATGAAAACGAGGTCATCTTCCGTGAGGTCGATGGTCTTGGCAACGCCGCCCTGGACGTATTCGATCTTCTTCGCCACTTTCCTCTCCGGCGTGCAGTCGCAGACAACGTTCTTCACCGTCGTGTCGAACTCGATCTTGCCGCCGTGGTCGGTTATGTATTTGCACATCGGCAGGATCATGGATTCATACTGATTGTAACGTGTGAACCGCAGCGCGGACAGGTCGGGCAGACCATCAATGTGGTGGATATAGCGCTGCAGATAGAGCTTCATTTCCAGCGCGGAGTGCCACTTTTCGAACGCGAACATCGTCTGCCAGTAGATCCAGAAGTTTGTTGAATAGAACTCGTCATCGAACACATCGTCGATTCTGACATCTTCGAGGTCCTTGTTCGGCGTCATAAACAGCTTAAAAAGCTGCATGGCAGCACCGGGGGTCAGAGCGTATTTGCGGTCCGTATGGGCATCTTCGCCGCGGTTCTCGGTGACACGGCAGAGCGAGAAGTTCGGATCGTGCTTGTTGAGCTTATAGTATTCGGAAAAAACCGTTTCTCCGGGGTTCACGATGGAGGGAACGGACTTGAACAGATCCCACATGCACTCAAAATGGTTGTCCATCTCGCGCCCACCGCGCATGATGAAGCCTTTTGTGGCATCATAGATACCGTCGCAGGAGCCGCCGGCAATGGGAAGATGTTCAAAAAGGGTGATGTGGTCACCGGGCATCTGCGCATCGCGGATCAAAAAGATCGCTGCCGCAAGGCCGCCAAGGCCCGTGCCTACAATATAAGCGGATTTCTTTTCGATGCCCTCAGGCTTTTCCGGGGTTGCGAATGCTTCGTAGTTACCGCTACTGTAATACACAAAAACTCCTCCTTAATAAATCTCATAGACGCTATGCACACACTTTTTGCAGTGGGTCTCCCCACTTACAGTGTATATTATATCGAATGTTTTCATCGCTTTGTACAGTCAGAAACACTCACGTGCTTCAATTTCAGTCACAGTCCTGTCATTTGTGTGAATTTTGGGCATTTGCCTTCGTTTGTCTAATATGTATTATTCTTTACAGAACACAGCCCTCATTTTTAGGCATATTCCCCAATTTCGTTTCACTCGGGCGAGCGAATTCATTCTACATCAAGGACACGAAGTATTCTGTCGTATAAGAAAGCCGGGGCTGTGCCCCGGCTTTCTAAATTGGGGGAAGGGGTATCTATCGAATAAACCGCAGTGGAAGCAGCGCTGCGAATTACTCGCCGATCGAGGCCGTTTTAATGATGAAGCGAACGCTTCCGTCCGTTCCGTCGGCGATACCGGAGTAGTTGTTATAGTTTCTGGCAGATTCCAGCATGCTCGTCACGCGCGGAAGCAGGCTCGTGACCTCGGAGCCGGAGAGCGTGCTGAGCTTCGACTTGATCGCGCTCACGAACTCGTTCATTCCGTCAGAGAGCTGCATAGCGCCGTCACGGAGCTGGGAAACGCCCGTTACAAGGCTCACGCCGCCGTTCTGAAGCTTGCCGGCACCGGCAGCGACCTGCTGTGCACCGGAGGAAACCTGCTTTGCGCCGGCTGTGGCGCTGGAAACGCCAGCAGTATAGGCGTTGATACCCTGGCAGAAGGCCGCGTACTGGTCAAGAGACGCCTTGACAGCCTTGATGGAGGCATAATCCGCATTGGAATCCAGCGCGGCCTCGACCTGCTCTTTGATCGCCGCCTGCACCTCGGCGGACGCGAGCTGCTCCTGGACCTTGGCTTCAACGGTCTGTCTGCCCTCGTCAGAGGACATATACTGCTCCACGCCTGCCTTTGCATAGGCAAGACCGGTATCGGACTTGGCAAAGGCTTCTGCCTGCTCCTGCGTCATGCCCTGTGCAATTGCGGAATCAATGACCTTCTGGGTGGCGCTCTCCATGGCCTTTTCGCGGACGGCAGCCTCGACTTTTGCACGGACCTGCGGTTCGGCCGCCTTCTGGCCCTGCTCATAGGCGCCGGCGGAGAGGCTGTTGAGAAGCGCGGTCAAGTTTGCGGAATAGGTTTCCGGCGTAAGGCTGACGGAGCCGAGTCCCTTGGCTGCAAGCCCGGCGTTGATCTGGGTCTGTGCTTCGGTGCAGAGCGTTTTGAACACCTGATAGGCGCCGGCTCTGAGGCTCTCGCTGTTGGCGTCGAGGGTCGTAAGTCCATTGGAAAGCTTCGTGGCACCGTCGTTGAGCTGAATCGCACCGGCGTCGAGCGTATCGAGGCCGTTCTTCATCTCGCCAGACTTCTGGAGCAGCGTGGACAGACCCTCGTAGAGCTGGGAGGAGCCGTCCGTGAGCTGGCTCACCGCGCTTGTGAGCTGATCGAGCGCGCCGGAAAGATCGTCGGCATCCTTGAGCTTTTCGGTGTTGATGGCCTTTGCAAATTCACAGGTGGCATAGGTCATTGTAGAACTCAGCTTGAAGCCGGTCGTATCGGCGGAGACCTCAACACTTTCGGGGACCTCCGCAATGTCCTCACCGAGATTGACCGTATCCTTCAGACCGGGGAAGGCAAAGCCCATAACCACCGTACGGTCGCCGTCGTCCATAAGCTTGCCGTTGGAAACGGTAATGTTGGAGAAATTGGCGTTGTCCATGATAAAGCCGGTCATGGCCAGAAACGGCACGTTCTCTGCGTTCTGTTCCTTGAGAACATCCTTGTCAACGCTGTAATCGTAGCGGATAACGACCTTGCCGCTCTTCCCTGCCAGTTCGTCGGCGCTTATCGTCTTTCCATCAAGGGTGTAGGAGATCCTGACCTGCACGGGAGCGGTCTTGGTAGAGGTTCCTTGATAATAGATGTCCTTGCCCTGCGCGTCCCATGTGATGGTGCCGTCGGCGTTCTTCTGGAAAGTCTCTGTGCCCTTCACGTTCGTGATATCGCTCAGATCGGACTTATCCTTGAGGGCCGCCGCCTGCGAAGCGTTTTTGAGTTCATCGCTGACGATGACCTTCTGCACGACGCCGTCGGCACTCGTCATAACGTAAACGGTCTCGTTCTTTTCGGCTCTTTCGCCAGCGGCCGTCGTGTCGGATGTGTTCAAAAGCGAGGTATCGTCGCCCTTGTTGGCGCTGTACGCAACACCGCCGACCGTGCCGCAGACGAGGCAGGCAGAGAGCGTGATGGCAAGCGCTTTTGTTTTTTTATCGCTGAAATCCAGAAATCTCATAATCGTTCCTCCGTTCATTTCAAATGGTTATCTGTTCAGGCCTGTTCGCCGACCGGCTTTGCGGCAATGTCCTCCGCAAGCGCGGCGTTCGGCGTGAGCCAGTGGTAAGAGGTCTTTTCGATGAGCTTTGCAAAAATGATAAGCAGTGCCGGCAGAACGAAGATGATAACGAACATACTCACGATCGCGCCGCGGGCAATCAGCAGGCACAGACTCTTGATGAGGTCAACGTTCGAATAGACCGACACGCCGAAGGTCGCCGCAAAGAACGCAAGGCCGCTCGAGAAGACGGAACGGGAAGAGATCTCGACCGCACGGCGCGTGGCCTCCTTCGCGTCGTAACCGCAGATGAGCTCCTCGCGGTAGCGGTTTGTCAGAAGAATCGCATAGTTGATCGTGGAGCCGAGCTGGATGGTGCCGATCACGATGCCCGCAATGAACGGCAGCGTCGAGCCGGTGAAGTACGGAATGCCCATGTTGATCATGACCGCAGACTCGATGGTGGCAACGAGGATGACCGGCAGAGAGACCGAGCGGAAGATGAGTGCAATGATAATAAATACCGCAACGATCGAAGCCGTATCAACATTTTTAAAGTCAATGCCCGCAATCGTTACAAGGTCTTTGTTCATCGGCGCTTCGCCGGTGATGAGGGCATTGGGGTCGTACTTCTTAACAATGTTGCCAATCTGCTCAAGCTGGGCGTTCTGTTCATCAGACGCCGGAATGTACTCGGAGTTAACGATCAGAAGCTGGCGACCGCCAGAGACAAACAGATTCTTGATGTTGTCCGGGAGAACATCGGACGGAATCCCACCGCCGACATAGTCCTTGTAGCCGACCGCGAGCGTCACGCCGTCGAGCGCTTCGATCTCGTTTGTCAGCTTGACGATGTCACTCGATTTGAGATTTTCGTCGACGAGGATGAAGTCCGTCGCCTGCATACCGTAGTCGTCCTTCAGCCGGTTCGTGCCCTGCACGGAGATGAGGTCGGATGGCAGCGACTGGATCAGATTGTAGTATTCCTTGACATGGTACTTGCCGTAGACGAACGGGATTAGCACCGCGATGAATACAAGCAGAATTGCAACATGGTGGTCCACGATGAAGTCGGAGGTCTTTGTGAGCGGGCGAATCAGCGTTTTGTGCTTGTGCTTCTCCGAAAATTCATCAAAGATCAGCAGCAGGGACGGCAAAATCGTAAACGTGCAGATAACGCCGAGGAATACGCCCTTCGCCATGACGATGCCAATGTCGTAGCCGAGGGTCAGAGACATCGTGCACAGAGCAAGAAAACCGGCAATTGCGGTGAGCGAGCTGCCGAAGATGGAAACAAAGCTGCGCGCGATCGCGACGGTCATTGCCTCCTCTTTGTCACCGAGGCGGCACTTTTCGTCCTCATAGCGGTGAATGAGGAAGATGGAGAAGTCCATCGTGACGCCGAGCTGCAAGACCGCGGCCAGCGATTCAGTGACGTAGGAGATCTGCCCCAGCAGGATGTTCGACCCGAAGTTGAAAAGGACCGCAAAGCCAATTCCCAGCACGATCAGGAACGGGGTAACGTTCGAGTCAACGCCGAGGAACAGAACGATCAGCACCAGAATGACTGCGATGAGTATGTAGATCGGGACCTGACTGTCTGTGAGGGCTCGTGTGTCCTCCGCGACGGCGGACATACCGCCGATCAGACAGTCCTTCCGCAGGAGCTTTTTCATCTCACCAATGGCGTTCATCGTGGATTCCGATGAAGTCGAACCCTCAAACGTGACAATGATAAGGGTGGACTCTTTGCCGTAGAAGGTGTTTTTCAGATCCTCCGGCAGCATCTCCTTTGGAATGCTGAGGTCTGCGACGTCGTCGATCCAGTAGACCTTGTTGACGCCTTCGATCTGCTTAAACTGCTCTTTAAGCTCCAGGATCTCGCTGTTCGACATGCCCTCCACCGTGACCATCGCGGTACTCGCGATGTGGAAGTCCTCGTCGAGTGCTTTTTCTCCAACGATCGAGTTGAGGTCGCCCGGCAGATAGGTCAGAATATCATAATTGATCTTCGTGGCCTTGAGACCGAACACAGACAGCACTGCGAGAACGACGGCAATGGCAAGGATGAGTCCTCTTTTTTTGACGATAAATCGTGCAAAGCGCATTTATTTACTCCTCTTTTCCATTTTTCATCCGAGAAACGCGGGACAATATAAAAGCTGCCGACTGCGGGGGTATCTCTTTTTCGCCGCAAACCGCCGCCCACTGCGGCAGCTTTAAATAGTGCGATTAGCATAACGCCCTCTCCGGAAATTTAAAAGGGGCAAAAAAAGGCTCGTGGAGAAAATCTCACCACGGGCCTTAAATCTGATCTATTTTTTGCCTCAAAATGATTTCTGGCGTATTTTTCACCGTACATGCTCTCATGGCGCAAATTAGGCCATTTCCGAGCAAGTGGTAAAAAACGCGCCGAGAAAATGAATTTGGGACCGATTTGGACATTCACTCGGTCTTGTCCTGATCGCTCCCATCGTTGTCTTTCACTCTGGCAAACTTCTCCAGGGTGTGCTTCATGCTGCCGTCCAGCAGCTCAAGAAAGAAGGTCATCGAGTTTTCATAGCGCTCTGACATATCGTTCGCGATCCAGTCCATGGACACACTCACAATGCCGTAGGTATAGGTGTCGGCAATAAAGTCCAGCTTTTCATCTGTGATCTCCATTCCTTCGCTCTGGATGCGGAGAAAGTCCAGTATGTAGGGTCGGACCAGACTGACGATGTATTTTTCGAGATAGTTGCGGTAATTGGAGTTAAAGGCGTTCATCACGATGTTTTTGTTCTGGTGCAGATAGGAATAGAGGTCGTGGAAGCCATCCTTCCATGTATCAAGGGTCTTGTGTTCTCCGAGGACCCGGTCGGCCTCGTCGCAGCAGAACCATTCGATGAGCTCGTAAATGTCCTGGAAATGGTAGTAGAAGGTATGCCGGTTTACGCCGCAGTCTTCAACGATGTCCTTTACCGTAATTTTGTCGATGGGTTTTTCTCCGAGAAGCTTTTTGAGGGAGGCTGCGAGTGCATGTTTCGTAATATCAGACATGATTTCACCACACGATCATACGCGCCGGGCCGCAGCCCGGCGGTCAAAGATTGATTTTGTGATGTATTCTAGCACAGCGCAGGATAAATTGCAAGCGCAGGACCGGCTTTCTGACCGGTCCTGCGGGAACAATAATTCAAATCTGTCCCCCTGTTTTACACGTTTTGGGGCTTGACTTTTTCCGTTTCGGTGTTCTTTGGCTCCCCGAAAAGCTGGGGCGCAAAGCGATACAGCGCCAGCGCTGCCGAGACGGTAAGGATCGTTTCAGGCACCATATAGCTGGCCTGATAGCCAAACGAGTAGGCGACCGCTCCCTTTCCGCTCGGCGCAAGACTTCCCCAGATCAGGAAACCGGAGAAGAATGAACAGAGAAAGCGAATGGCGCATACCACCACCGTTCCCACGGCGATGCCTGCGTAGCGGTTGCGGAACGGCTTTGCATAGGCCGCTGCTGTTCCCAAAAGCGAGAAGGCAAGCACATAGTCCAGCAAAATCATGCCGACATAGGCCAATACTGTTCCTGCCGGAGGTGCATACCAGCCTGTGATCATCTGAATCGCAGAAAGTACCAGTCCGGTCATCACACCCCACTTCGGCCCGTTTCGGAAAGAAACGAGAATGACAGGCAGCATGGAGCAGAGCGTTACCGAGCCGCCCTGCGGCATCTGGAACAGCTTCACCTGTGTCAACACAGAAGCGAGGGCGACCATCATTGCGCATTCTGTCAGGATACGGGTTTTGCTTTTGGTTTTCATTTGGTTCATGGAAAAGCCTCCTTTGATTTGGGCAAGACAAAAGCGCCCCCGGCCTTGCGGTCGGGGGCGTTCAAAAAGCCTAAGCTCGGCGGATGCTGCACATCCGCTCGGTTGACTCCCTCCGCCGGCATTATCCGGATCAGGTTCATAGGGTATTTCTCAGCCGCTGGGCGGCACCCCTGTCTTGTCCTATGTACACCGGTCTCCCGGCGATTTGCTTTATTGTAACAGTATGGGAAAGCGCTGTCAAGTCTCTCTGTCGTTTTTTCTGGTTCTTTCCATGTCCCGCCGTCCCGCAGAAGCGCTTCTCTGCTCTCCGCCGTCGTCCTCCTGCTGTGCAAGCTTTAAAAAGTCGCGGTCCGCAGCCTTCTTTTCCGGGACAAATCCCATGACGCCGCTGTCCCGTTTTCCCTCGCTCCTGGCATAAAAATAGCAGGTCACCGAGAAAAACACCGCGCCGAGGAAGTTCACGAACAGGTCCTTCATCGTGTCGATAAGACCGATATCAAGGTAACCGTCGATGCCGAGGTCCTGTCCGTTGACAAAGGTCCCCGTAATGTCGGTGACGGCGACGGGAGTGTTCGTTCTCGTCTTGTCGAGCGCAACGGAATAGATCGCGTGGATGACTGTGTCCTTCTGCATATCGGTGTGAAAGGTCTGGTCCATAAAGAACTCAAAAAACTCCCACAGCACGCCAATGGTCATGGAAAAGCAAAACGCGACGAGGGCCATAAAAAACGGGGAGAGCTGAAATTGCAGATCGTCCTTGTCGTTTAAAAGTACGACCAGACTAAAGCCGATTGCCGCGCAGAGAAAACCGTTGAGGGTGTGCAGAATGCTATCCCAGAACGGGATGACGATGTAAAAGCGGTTGAGTTCGCCCAAAATCTCAGCGGCAAAAATGAAGCACAGCATTGTGATCTCAAGCTTGGGCGGCAGCTCGATCTTGAAGCGCACCTGCGCCCAGCTCGGAACATAGAGCAGGGCGAGCGTCAGCGCGCAGAGAAAAACGCTCTCATAATTGTTTAAAAAGCACTGACGTACGAGTGAGACGATGACAAGCGCGCGCAGGACATTGAAGACAACAAAGGAGCTTTTATGCTCGCGCAGTTCCATACCGACGGCTTTTTTCAGATCGCTCTCCTCATGCCTTTTTTTCCGGATCTCTTCTTTTTTCAAACTGTTCCTCCGTTCCCGTGATTCGGGCGTTTTTCGGTTTCGTCTCTCCGCGCTCAAACACGCGGGTCAGCGTCGCCGTCGAGTGTCGAGAAATATCGATAAAACGGAATGAGAAAACGGTAGCCCGCGAGCAGACGGTCTTTGAGGGCCGGCGAAAAGACCGCCTCCGAGAACGCCTCTTCGTGGCAGAGTGAAAAGCTCTTTTTGTTATACCATTTTGTCAGGCTCTTTTCCGCGCAGGGCTTCTCCCGCACATAGGACGGGCCATCGAGGACAAATTCGCTTTGGCCGTCCAGAAGTGTTTGCAGCGCCTGCATGGGTTTCGGATCGCGGTCTATGCGGGCGCGCAGCTTTGCCATGGTCAAGGCTTTCGCGGCATAGTAGCCCATGCCGTAGCTCCAGCCGTCCGGTGAAAGCTCAAACCAGAACACCGGCGTTGCGGCAAATTCCTCCGTCGGCTGCTCAAAGGAAAACCAGAGGTGGTCGCGGTACGGTCCCTGTCCGTGCAGCCGCCGCGCGTCCCGGTAGATGCGGGAGACCTTGTGCCGCAGACCAAGCTCCGGATAGTCCCCATCGAGGGCCACGAAAAGTTCATCGCACAGCGCCTTCATCGGTTCTTGTAGATCGCGCCGAAAGTCGTCTCTGTGCGCTTCAAACCAGCTTTTTTCGTTGTTGAAGCGGGTGCCCCATAGAAAGTCGATCGTCTCCTGCGTAAATCCCGTAAACATTCCCGTTTTCCCCCTGTGCCGCCGACGGCTTTTTCTCTTGAGTATAACAGCTTCCGCGCTCCCGTGCAAGCACGTGCACCGCATCTATATGTATATGTATTTTCGTGTGCTTCATCCTTAGTTTTCGCCGCTCGTCCGGCTCTACAGATCCGCCTGCGGGCGCGATCTGGCCGGTTTTTTTCGCAACATTTACGCAAATGTGATCTGGTCACAGATTTTTTCATCAAAGGAAGCTATACTACAATCAAACAGAAAAAGATTACCGCTCGAAAGGAGATAAAGATCATGTCCGTAACTACACTTACCAAAGAGAACTTTGAAACCGAGGTCGTACAGGCCGGCAAACCCGTTCTGGTCGACTTCTGGGCAAGCTGGTGCGGCCCCTGCCGCATGCTCTCCCCCATCATCGATGAAATTGCAGAGGAGCGCAGTGACATCAAGGTCGGCAAGATAAACGTCGACGAGCAGCCCGAGCTTGCCAATTCGTTCGGAGTCATGAGCATCCCCACCCTTCTTCTGATGAAAGAGGGCAAGGTCGTTTCACAGGCCGTCGGCGCAAGGCCGAAAGAGGCCGTTCTCTCCATGATCGACGGCTGACGAGCCTCCCCGGCAAGCCCCAGAAGGAGCTTGCCGGGGAACACTGCGCTTCATTGCCGCCGGAGCCCCGATGCCCTCGTTTTCCGCAAGGGAAAAGGCATCCGCGTATTTTTTTGTCTTCTATCCCCAAGAAGCTTTCGGCTTTGCGGGGAGCGCTTCAAGCGGCAAAAAGGATCGGAATAATTCGCGCTTCGGCGCGAGAGCAGCAAGTCTTTAAGAGGAGGAATTTGCATGAAAAAAATTGTAATCGTTGGCGGCGTGGCGGGCGGTGCAAGCTGCGCGGCAAGGCTCAGACGGCTCGACAAGGACGCTGAGATCGTTCTCTTCGAGCGCGGCCCGTACATTTCTTATGCCAACTGCGGCCTGCCCTACCATGTCGGCGGCGTCATCAAATCCCGCGACGCGCTGCTGCTGCAGACCCCGCAGGCCATGAAAGCCAAATTCAACATAGACGTCTTTGTCAAAACCGAGGTCACGGCCATCGACCGCGCGGCAAAGACCGTCACCGTCCGAGACCTCTCCACGGGCGAAGAGCGTACGGAGAGCTATGATACGCTCGTTCTCTCGACCGGCTCCTCCCCCGTCCGCCCACCCATTCCGGGCATCGACTCGCCCCGCGTCCAGACACTCTGGACCGTGCCGGACGCGGAGCGCATCCGCGCGCTCGTGACTGAGCAGGGCGTTAAGACCGCGGCGGTGATCGGCGGCGGTTTCATCGGCCTTGAGATGGCTGAAAACCTGCACGCGGCGGGCGTTTCCGTCGCACTCGTCGAGGCGACCGATCAGGTCATGACTCCGCTCGACTTTGAGTTGGCGCAGCTTCTGCACGAAAATCTCGCGCAAAACGGCATCGAGCTTCATCTCGGCGATGCAGTCAGCGCGTTTTCGGACGATGGTAGCGTCGTCACCATCTCGCTCAAAAGCGGCAGCACGGTCAAGGCCGAGCTTGTCATCCTCTCCATCGGCGTGCGGCCGAACAGCGAGCTTGCGAAAGCTGCCGGTCTGGAGCTCAACGCGCGCGGCGGCATTGTGACGGACGCGCAGCTCCATACCTCCGATCCCGACATCTACGCCGTCGGCGACGCGATTGAGGTCGAGGACCTCGTCTTCCACGACCGCACGATGATCGCACTGGCAGGTCCGGCAAACAAACAGGGCCGCATCGCGGCAAACAACATCGCCGGCGCGAGCGAAACGTATGACGGCTCGCAGGGCACCTCGGTCGCAAAGGTCTTTGACCTCACGGCGGCGAGCACCGGTGCAAACGAAAAGGCGCTCCAAAAGCGCGGCATGGTCAAGGATAAGGACTACAAGACCATCACCATCATGCAAAATTCCCATGCGGGTTACTACCCCGGCGCGGTGCCAATGACGATAAAGCTGCTGTTCTCTCCGGACGGCAAAACGATTTTCGGCGCCCAGATCGTCGGGCAGGACGGCGTTGACAAGCGCATCGACACGATCGCGGTGGCCCAGCGGCTCGGCGCGGGCGTTGAAGCCCTCAAAAAGCTCGAACTCGCCTACGCGCCGCCTTATTCCTCCGCGAAAGACCCGGTCAATATGGCGGGCTTCGTCGCGGGCAATGTACTCGACGGACTTGTTGCTTTTTCAGACTGGGACGTCGTAGAAAAGGAGCCGGAAACGGTTCTCCTTGACGTACGCGAAGCCGCGGAGCGCATGGTCTTTGCCATTCCGCGCTCCAAACACATCCCTCTCGGCCAGCTCCGCGCGCGCTTTGGCGAGCTGGACCCGGAAAAGCCGGTCGTCGTGTTCTGCGCCATCGGCGTGCGGGCCTACAACGCCGCACGAATTCTGATGCAAAACGGCTTCAAGAATGTCCGCGTCTACCCCGGCGGTATGCGCTTTTATCAGTCCACGCACTATGAGGAGCTTAAACTGGAAAAGTCCGAACCCGTCCCCGTTGCCGACAGCGGAAACGTCGCCACCGAAAACGTCCCGACCGCCTGCATGCGGGTCGATTGCAGCGGCTTGCAGTGCCCCGGCCCGATCATGAAAGTCTTTGAGACCATGAAAACGCTCTCCGACGGGCAGGTCATGGAGGTCTCCGCCTCTGACCCGGGCTTTACGCGCGACATCGGCGCGTGGTGCCGACGGACCGGCAACACGCTCGTTTCGACCGAAAAGCGCGGCGGCGACTATGTCGCGCTCGTCAAAAAAGGCGGCGGCAACGCAGCGCCGGTCGTCAGAGACACGCCGCAGGGCAAGACCATTATCGTCTTTTCGGGCGATCTTGACCGCGTACTCGCAAGCTTCATCATCGCCAACGGCGCGGCGGCGATGGGACGCCCGGTGACGATGTTCTTCACCTTCTGGGGACTCACTGCCCTGCGGAAACCCGAAAAACAGGCTGTGCAGAAGTCCTTCATGGAGGGAATGTTCGACAAGATGCTCCCGCGCGGCACGAAAGAACTCAAGCTCTCAAAGATGAACATGGGCGGCATGGGCACGACCATGATGAAAAAGATCATGGATGAGAAAAACGTCGATTCGCTCGAAGTGATGATCGAGAAGGCGAAGGCTGCCGGCGTCAAGCTTGTGGCCTGCACGATGAGCATGGACATCATGGGCATCAAGCCGGAGGAGCTCATCGACGGCGTGGAGCTCGGCGGCGTCGGGGCCTATCTGGGCGACGCGGAGGAGTCAAACGTGAATCTATTCATCTAATAACGAACAAACCGCAAAACGGGGTGCTGCTTCTGGCAGCACCCCGTTTATATGCAGTTTTCTCCCCGCGGCCGCTCATTTTCCCGCAAGCTCGCGGAGCTTGTCGAAATCTGTCACGCGGATACCGCCGCGGGAGAGTCGGACGATGCCCTCGCTCTCAAAATACTTGAGCATACGCGAGACGACTTCGCGGGCGCTACCCATGTAGCGGGCAATCTGCTCGTGCGTGAGCCGGACCGTATCGCCGCCGGTCTTTTCAAGCTCCTCGATGAGAAAAATCGCAAGTCTCCGGTCAACGCCCATGAAGAGGATCTGCTGCATCGCCCACATGACCTCCGAAAAGCGCTTTGTCGCGATCTCATAGCCAAAGCAGCGGACATAGACATTTTCGTCCGCAAGGGCGTGAAACGCGGCTGAATTCACGACTAGCAGATCGGTGTCCTCCTCCGCGTCGATAAAAACGTCGAAGGTGATCGCATCAAGCACGCAGGAAGCCGAGAGTACGCAGATATCCCCGGGAAACATGCGATAGAGCGTCACGTCGCGTCCCTGCTCCGAGAGCATATACACGCGGAGCTGCCCGCTCCGGACCAGCAGCAGGCCTAGACAGTTTTCGCGGCCGTTGTGGATGCTCGTGCCTTTTTCATAGCGGAGCTGAGAAGTGCTGTCGCAAAGGCGTTTTTGCTGCTCCGGCGTCAGCTCGTTCCAGAAGGAAAAGCGCTCTTCCAAAAGGGCCTTACATTCTTCTGTCAGCATGCCGCATTCACCGTCCATTCTCTCTCCCGCTCGAGCTGCGCACGCAGGCGGCGAAAATATTCCTTTTGAAAATCAAGCCGGTTTCCCCAAAGCGCCCGCGCCGTCGCGGTCGCAAGCGGAAAGCTGCGCGCCTGTGCCGTCTGTTTGAGCCGTTCGTCGCAGAACGCGATGCGCTCGTCCGTCGTCAGCTCATCGAAGCGGGCTTCTTGCAACACAAGGGGCTGGC
>JBMNPV010000004.1:0-57375 GCA_050943775.1 Oscillospiraceae bacterium | reverse complement strand
TATGGCTCCTCTTCTCGCAGTCGCCGCAAATGGGTAAAGCGCAAGCGCTTGCGGCAAAAAACGGGCGCGATCCTCTCGCGCCCGTTTTTCGTTTATTTCCGCCTGAAATTTTCCGAGATACCGGACAGCGCTTCTCCGGCTTCCATATCGCAGCTCCGGCAGCGAGCCATGTCGCCGAGGGCCACGATCCCAACGAGCACGCCGCCGTCCGTTACCGGCAGACGCCTCACCTGCCGTTCCGCCATACGCTCGGCGGCTTTCGCGGCATCCTCATGCGGGGATACCGTTTCGATGTTGCGCGACATGATCTCGCTCACGCGCAGATCGCGCGGCGACGCGCCCGGCGCGACACAGCGCAGGACGATGTCGCGGTCCGTGACAATGCCTTTGAGCTTTCCTCTCTCGTCGCGGACCGGTACCGCGCCGAAGTTGTACTGCTTCATCAGCCGTGCCGCCGCGATGACCGGTTCGTCCTCACAGATCGAAACGACCTGCCCTGTCATAATTTCGCTGATCTCCATTTACACTCGCTCCTTTTGAACGGATTTGTTTTCAGTATCGTCCCGAAGCGTCGTAAATATTCGCGTCAGCATGAAATTTCGTCTTCCGAAAGCTCTGTTTCCTGATTTTACACGATTCGCACAGTTCCCGTTTTATTTTATATGTGTCTCAGCCGCTTTGCAGCTCTTTGAGCGCAGGTCCCGCGCTGTCTGCAAACAGTTTCACGGCACGCAGCGCTTCGGAAAGCGTATTGCCGCTGCTGCCGACCTCCAAAATCACGCAGCCGGCCGTAAGCTGCTGGTTGTAACGGCCTTTTTTGAGTGCGATGGGACGCATCAGCGTCGGATGCCTTTCAAGCACTTTCTGCTGCAGATAGAGGGCAAACTTCAAATTTTCCTGCCAGTTTGGATGATAAAGTCCGTTTTCAGCCGCGCCAACGACAAACATTACCTGCGCGCTCGGCTCTCCGCCGGACTCCGCCACGGTCTTATATACAACATCGCTGTTTCCGATCGCGTCGCGGTGTACATCAAACACAATGGAAATGGAGGGATATTTTTGCAGATATTTTGCAGCGGCGTCCCCGCTTTTGGCGTAGCTGCCGGTATAGCTCGGCGAATCGTAGATGTTCCGGTCATGGATCACGGAGATACCGTCCGCCTCCAGACATTTCGCCAGCTCATCTCCGACACGTATAACACTGTAGTTTGCGTCGGTGCTGCGGAAAGTATCCGTCGGCGTGTAATCGGGATAAGCCGCGTCGCGGGAATACGCTTCGCTCCCGTGGGTATGGATGATGAGCACCTGCGGCGTTTCCGCTCCGAGACGGACGCCGGTCCCGCTGCTCACGAGCGCGCCCAGATCAAGCTCGTAGCTCGTTTCATTTGTGAGGACCATGCCGCCGTGTATCGTGGTCGGAATAATCTTGGGAGAAGCATCGTTTGGATCGACCCCCGCACCGGTCTCCGGCGTCGGCGAGGGAGGCACAAACGGAGGCAAAGAGCTCTCCGGTGCAAGTACCTCCCCGATAGACGGCGCCGTCTTTCCGTCTCCCGAAAGGACAAGCCCCGCATGCGAAGCCGCACGCTGTCCTGCCTCGATCGCCGCGCTGAGATAGGCTTCTCCCCGCGGTGTCCCGCACAGCGCAGCAGCTGTGCAGGCGCCCGCTGCCAGCGCCGCCAAAGTCAGGATGCTCTTGTTCGCGTTCACGACCTCCCGCCCCCTTTCAGGCATGTCCCATCCTATGCGCAGACTTCCCACTTCATGCGTCAAAAGCTTCCGTAACCCGCTTGCAAAATCCCACAAAACGCAAAACGGATCTGCTGAAAAGTTGTAAATTCGATTTACATAAAGAAAAGTTATTGACAACCTTCTTGCATTTTTCAGCTGAAAAGGCCCCTGAGCCCCCCTTTTTTACGCAATGCATTGCAGGCTTGTTTATACTATATTTTGAATCATCTGACCCGTTTTCGCCGCTTTTTATCTCTATTTTGTGTCGCTGTTCAGCTTTCATTAGTTCGCGTATGTCAATTTGTACAAAATCCCTATTGAATTTTTGGTTCGGAAATGAAATAATTAGTTCACAAACTGAAGATGTCGTACTGTCACTTCTGCGACATACGACAGGGTATCCCTCTGAAAACGTAAAGTAAAACTGACAGGAGCATACCATGAAATTATTCTCGAAAAAAAGAATAGCTGTGTTATGCGTCGTCTGTTTGTTTGTCTGTATGGTCAGCGGTTTCACCACACCGGCTGCCGGTGTGGATTCCGGCGTATCCGCAGCATCCGCGATCGTCACGACCGCTGCCTCCCTGCAGAGCGCCGAAAACACCGCACCCGTTTATATCAACGGCATCAAGGCTGCCGACGGGGTCAATTTCAACGGTGCGGTCTACCTCGCGATCGTCGATTTCTTCGACGCGGCGTGTATACGGACAAGCATTGTCCCGGATGACGAAACCGATGTTCTCACCGTCACATCTGACGACCTCATCTTGACGGCGGCGGACGGGCAGAAATATGTGACCATCAATGGCCGCTGCTTTTATGTGCCGGACGGCCTGCAAAAAATTGACGACAAGCCCGCGCTCCCCGTTGCAACACTCGCGGTGTCCCTCGGCTACACCGTTGCGTGGGATGCCCAGACCAATTCCGTGAGCCTAACGGCGGAGGACGCGGTCCCGCTGGAGCCTGCGGCTACATACTACAACGCGGAAGACCTTTCCTGCCTGTCCCATCTCATCAACGCAGAAGCCGGAAACCAGCCCATGGAGGGGAAGATCGCCGTCGGCAACGTGGTCTTGAACCGTGTTGCAGACCCCACCTGTCCCGACACGATCCACGACGTCGTGTTTGATAACCGCTATGGCGTCCAGTTCTCCGTCGTCACCACCGGCGGCATCTATGCCGAGCCGAACGAGGAATCCGTCGCGGCGGCGAAGGCCTGTCTGGAAGGCGCAAACGTCGTCGGCAACGCGCTTTACTTCGTCAACCCCACGCTCGCCTCCTCAAAGTGGTTCGATCAGACCCGTACGTTCATTGCCACGATCGGTGAACACGATTTCTACGCATAAGAGTAGACGCGAACAGAAAAATATGCTATTATCAGGGCGTATCCTTTGATACGCCCTGATTTTTTAGGAGGCTTTCGATCGTGAACAAAAACCACCGCGACCCGCGCGCCAACGGTATGGACTCTCTGAGCCTTACCCTCATTTTCGCCGCGGTCCTGTTTCTGCTCTTTGGCAGACTGGCAGGCGTTTTCTACCTGCTTGCCGCAGTCTGTCTGTCTCTCGGCATCTGGCGCAGCGCGTCGCACAACCTTGCGGCCCGTCAAGCCGAAAACTACAAATTCATGCACATCACCGGCGATGTCCGAGAAGGCTATGAACGCTGGCGCTTCCGCAGTCAGCACTGCTACTTCAAGTGTGAAAACTGCGGCGCAAACATCGCCGCGACCCCCGATCTCGGCGATGTGAAACTTGTATGCCCGAAATGCGGCCACACATTCACAGCCCACACTTGAGAGGAAACAGGATGCGTCATATTTTATCAGACGGACTCAGCGAACTGCAAATTTCCTTCACCAAAAGAGAAATCGAGCAGTTTTGCACATACTATGCCATGCTGACGGAAAAAAACACCGTTATGAACCTCACGGCCATCAAAGGCGAGGAGGACACGGCGAGGCTGCACTTTCTCGACTGCGCGGCGCTGCTGAAAAGCTGCGAATTTGCCGGAAAGTCGGTGGTCGACATCGGCACCGGCGCAGGCTTTCCCGGTATCCCGCTCAAAATTTTACAGCCCGACCTTTCTCTTACGCTGCTTGACAGTCACGGCAAACGCATGGGCTTTGTCTCCGACGTCTGCAACGCGCTCGACTTTGCGGATACGCGCTGCGTTTGCGCGCGGGCGGAGGATGTCTGCTCCGACATCGGCGGCAGCTTTGACATCGCTGTTTCTCGTGCGGTCGCGCGGCTCAACATTCTCTGCGAGCTGTGCCTGCCTTTCGTTCACGTCGGCGGCGTCTTCATCGCTATGAAGGGTCCGGACTGTGCGGACGAGCTCCGAGAGGCACAGCACGCGATACGGGTCCTCGGCGGTGGAACGCCGGAGCTCAAAACCTACCGTATCCCCGGCACCGACATCACCCACAGCGCTGTCCTCATTCCGAAGCTTTCCCCTTCGCCGGAACTCTATCCACGCCCCTTCGCGAAGATCAAGAAAGCACCGCTGTGAGTCTTATCGAAACTGCCTTTCGATAAAAACCAATTCAGACTGCAAAGGAGATTTGACTATGGCTATCACAACTCTGACAAGCGCAAACTTTGAAGCAGAAGCCGTAAACTCCGACAAACCCGTTCTCATTGACTTCTGGGCAAGCTGGTGCGGTCCCTGCCGCATGCTCTCCCCCGTCGTTGACGAGATCGCGGACGAGCGTTCAGACATCAAGGTCTGCAAAGTAAATGTCGACGAGGAGCCGGAACTGGCTTCCAAGTATGGCGTTATGAGCATTCCGACCCTTATCGTTCTGGTCGGCGGTCAGGTCCGCAACCAGTCCGTCGGCGTCGTCCCGAAGGAAAAGATTCTCGAATTGCTTTGATCTCAGCAAAGCGCAAAGGCTTCGGAGAAGAACTTTCTCCGAAGCCTTTTTACATACGCCTCGGCCGCCTCTGTCCGTTTCAGACCGTCAGACTGCCGTTTTCGTCCTGTAACAGCAGGAAGATGCTGTCCTGTTCGCCGGTGAGCGCATTGACATAGATCAGATACTTCTGGCCGTTTGTGTCCTGACATTCAAACTCCCAGCAAAGATGCTCGTTTTTCCCCGCCGTCGGGATGATCGTCAGATTCTCCGAGAGAATATCCACATCCTGCGGGATCTTTGCGCGGGCGTTGTCCTGTGTGACGGCGGGCTGCTCAATAGCCCGCTCGGTGTGTGCGGCAAGGTAGCCGCTTGCATCGAAACCTTCCAGTGAGCCGTCATCGAGCGCCACGCCGACCTTGACAAGGTCCGGGTAGCAGATAACGCCGTCCTGAACATAGGAAAAATTCACCGTGAGCACATTGTTGTCTTGGAGATAATAGCTCTCGCGCATGTTTTTAAAGCCTCGGCGCTCGAGAATTTTCTTTGCCGCCTCCAGGCCCTCTTTCGCGGAGAGCTCGGCGTGGTCGACCGTGCGCGAGGAAAGCATCTGCCACACAACGCCGCCTTGTTTTGAAACGGAAACGGTCACGGTCTCGCCGTGCAGCTTTGATTGAAAGTTCAAAGACGGGATCCGTCCGTTTGCCTCGCCCGCGAACCAGACGGTCTCCGGGCGCAGTCCGAGGAACTGCGCAGCCGCCTTTCGGCCCTCGGACTCATCTATCTCGCTTTTTCCCTCAAGATATTTCGGCTTTGCAGAGCGCACACTGTCTGAAAACGGACCGTCATAGATCAGCGTCGGCACCTCCGGAAATTCCTCCTCAGAGGCGCTCAGCTTGTCGCCGAGCGTCTGCTTTACGACTTTGCCCTCCTGCTTGTCATAGCGCTCAATGGTCCTGCGGTACTGTTCGGTGCTCGCAAGGCCGCTGCCGAGATCGTCCTGCATTTCGCGTAAACTTGCTGTGAGCGCGTCGGCGGTCTCAGAAAGTTTCCGGAGATTTTCGCGCTCCTCGTCCGTAAAGCTCTCACCGCGCGCTGCCTTCTGCGAAAGCGCAAAGGCATAGTCCCCGACTTTGCCGACAAAGCCCGCCGTCTTTTCAAGATTGGTCGCGGAGTCCGGCAGCGAGGAGAGCGCCTGTTCGGCAGTCTGCGCCTTACCGTACACTTCGGTGCAGACCGCTCCCGCCATAGACGGCGAGGTAACGAGCAGGCTCTTTTTGAGCGCCGTGTCGACATCCGCGACGCCCGAAACGAGCTCCGCAAAGGAACGGCGGTAGTCCGCCGACAGGGCTGTGTCGTATGCCTTCGCTTTTCGCAGATTCACGATCCCGAACGCCGTGCCTGCAACGGCAAGCACCGCCAGAATGCTGATAAGCGTGATTGCGGTCTTTTTTTTCATAATCTTCCCCTTTTCTCATTCCTGTGCCATAGTCCATTGCTCCGCCGCGGTGCAGCAGAGCTTGCTTCTGTCAACGAAGCGCGTTTCACAGATAATAAAAAAGAATCGCGCCTTTTGCGATTAGTGTTCGCAGAAGGCGCGATTTTTAAAGTTGTCAATTCCTGCTTGAAAAATTGTGAAATTTTGCTCAGCTCAGCTTCTCGATGCCGAGTCGCATGCGGCGAAGGGTCTCGTTCTTTCCGAGGATGTGGCAGATCTCAACGGCGCCTCCCGGCGTGACGAGTTTTCCCGCAACTGCGATGCGCAGGGGCCACATCAGCGTCGCGTTCTTGACGCCCAACGTTTCGGCAAGGGAGACGAGCGTGTCGTGGATGGCCGTTTCCGTCCAATCCGAAATTCCTTCAAGCGCGGGGAGCGTCTTTTGGAGCATGTCGAGCGAGACCTCGCTGTTGGTCTTTGACTTTTTGTTCGTAAACAGCTCGACGCCGTAATCCGGGAGGACATCGAAAAAGTCGATCTTTTCGGGAATGTCCGTGAGCTTTTCGGTGCGCGGCTGGAGGAGCGGGGCAAAGAGCGAGATGTCGAGGGCGGGATTTTTGACGCTCTGGCGGATATACGGTTCCGCAATTCTGGTGAACGCCTCCGGCGTCATCGCCTTGATGTATTCGGCGTTGAAAAACGTGAGCTTTTCGATGTCGAAGATGGCGGGCGATTTCGAGATCCCGGAGATGTCGAACGCCTCAACAAGCTCGGGCAGAGAGAAGATCTCCTGTTCGCCGCCGGGGCTCCATCCCAGCAGAGCAACGTAATTGAGGATCGCGTCGTTTAAATAGCCCTGTGCGAGCAGGTCCTCATAGGACGGGTCGCCGTGACGCTTTGACATTTTGTTCTGCTTGTCCCGCATGACGGGCGAGCAGTGGACATATTTCGGGATATCCCAGCCGAAGGCCTCATAGAGCAGATTGTACTTCGGCGAGGAGGCAAGATACTCGCTGCCGCGCACGACATGTGTGATGCCCATGAGGTGGTCGTCGATCACATTTGCGAAGTTGTAGGTCGGCAGGCCGTCGGACTTTATGAGCACGTTGTCGTCGAGCGTGTCGTTCGGAACGGTGATGTCACCGAAAATCTCGTCGTGGAAGGTCGTCGTGCCCTCATGCGGGATACGCTGGCGGATCACGAAGCTCTCCCCGGCAGCGGCGCGCGCATCCGACTCCGCCTTCGGCAGGTCGCGGCAGGGGTCGTCCGCCTTGTCAAAGCCCTCGCTCTCGTTTTCGCTCTTTTCGCAGAAGCAGCGGTAGGCCCCGCCCTTTTCAAGCAGGACTTCCGCATACTTTCCATAAATGTCGCGGCGCTCCGTCTGGACATAGGGGCCGACGGGACCGCCGACGTCCGGGCCTTCGTCGTGCTGGAGATGGCAGTCGCGCAAAGTCTTGTAGATCACATCCGCTGCCCCTTCAACGAGGCGGCCCTGATCGGTGTCCTCAATGCGCAGGATGAACTTCCCGCCCGCCTTTTTGGCAATGAGGTAGGTGTACAGCGCTGTGCGGAGATTTCCTACATGCATATATCCGGTGGGACTGGGGGCAAAGCGCGTACGGACTTCGCCGTGCGGAATGCGCGCCTCCATGTCCTCGAACCATTTTTGATCGGTCATTGATTTTCTTCCCCTTTTCGCGGCGTTTGTTTGGAAAAATACCCTGCCGCGTACCGTTCTATAATATTTTATCCCACAGGGATTGTCAAGCTGTGTTCAAAAGTGGTAGAATAACAAATTAGATTGGTGTCCTATCGTCTGACGCAGTTCCTTTCTTTCCCTGCGGAATTGATATAAACGGAGGTCCTTTTTATGGCCAACTGCATTTCTGAAAAAATGTTCGCGCTCACGCAGAAAAACTCTGCCGTGCGTGAAATGTTCGAGGAGGGCAACCGCCTCGCGAAACTTTACGGGCGTGAAAACGTCTATGATTTCAGCCTCGGCAACCCGAACTTTCCCGCGCCCGAAGCCGTAAAGGACGCGGTTTTTGAGGTGCTTGAAAATGAGCCTTCCACGATGGTCCACGGCTACATGTCAAACGTCGGTTATCCGGACACCCGCGCCGCCATCGCTCAGAGTCTGAACCAGCACTTCGACACGGCGTTCACGGAGGCGAACATCATCATGACCGTCGGCGCGGCGGGCGGTCTTAATGTCATTTTAAAAACGCTGCTCAATCCCGGCGACGAGGTGCTGGCTTTCGCGCCGTTCTTTTTGGAATACGGCAACTATGTCCGCAACTACGACGGCGAGATGAAGGTCGTCCCGCCGAACCTGCCGAGTTTTCAGCCCGACCCTGCGGCGCTTGAAGCCGCGCTGACGGAAAAGACGAAGGCCGTCATTATAAACTCCCCGAACAACCCCACCGGCATCATTTATTCGGAGGACACCCTCCGCGCCCTCGGTGCGGTGCTCGAGAAAAAGTCGGCTGAATACGGCCACCCGATCTTCATTCTCTCGGACGAGCCTTACCGCGAGCTTGCCTACGACGGTGCGTCCGTTCCATGGGTCACGAAGCTTTACCGCAACACCATTGTGTGCTATTCCTGGTCGAAGTCGCTCTCTCTCCCCGGCGAGCGCATCGGCTATCTCGTCATTCCCTCGGAAATAGACGACTACGAGCTTGTGTTCGACGCAGCCTCCATCGCGACGCGTGTTCTCGGCTTTGTCAACGCGCCGTCGCTGATGCAGCGGGCCGTCATGCGCTGTCTTGACCAAAAGACCGACCTTGCAGGCTACGACGCGAACCGCAAAACGCTTTATGAAGGTCTCAAGTCTGCCGGCTACGACTGTGCCGAGCCGCAGGGCGCGTTCTACATGTGGGTCAAAACGCCGTGCGACGACAAAACATTCGCCCAGATGGCCAAAAAATACAACATTCTCGTCGTGCCCGGCACATCGTTCGCCTGCCCCGGCTATGTGCGCATCGCCTACTGCGTTTCCGAGCAGACCATAAGCGGCTCGCTGCCCGGCTTCCGGAAGCTTGCGGCGGAACTGGGCCTGTAAAGGCGTGAAAAAACTTTTGCAAAGGAACAATTTTCAAAATGGACGAAAACAAAATTGAAAGAAAGACCATATTCAGCGGCATCCAGCCCTCCGGCGATCTGACGCTCGGCTCCTACCTCGGCGCGATCAAGAACTGGGTCGCGCTCGCGGATGAATACAACACCTATTTCTGCATCGTTGACATGCACGCGATCACCGTGCGCCAGAATCCGGCCGATCTCCGCCGCCGCACGACCGCACAGCTCGCACAGTATATTGCCTGCGGTCTTGACCCCGAAAAGAACACCATTTTCGTGCAGTCGCACGTTCCGGCGCACGCGGAGCTTGCCTGGGTCCTCAATTGCTACACGATGTTCGGCGAGCTCTCCCGCATGACGCAGTTCAAGGATAAGAGCGCCAAAAACGCGGACAACATCAACGCCGGCCTTTTCACCTACCCGGCTCTCATGGCGGCGGACATTCTGCTGTATCAGACAGACTTAGTCCCCGTCGGCGAGGACCAGAAGCAGCACGTTGAGCTCTGCCGCGACGTCGCGGCCCGCTTTAACGGCGTTTACGGCGACGTTTTCAAAATGCCGGAGCCTTACATTCCGAAGGTCGGCGCACGCATCATGTCGCTGACAAGCCCCGAAAACAAAATGTCGAAATCGGACAAGGACCCCGGCGGCTGTGTCTACCTCATGCAGAAGCCGGACGAGATCATGCGCTGCTTTAAGCGCGCCGTAACAGACAGCGAGACCTGCGTCCGTTATGATCCGGCGAACAAACCGGGCATATCCAACCTCATGCAGATCTACTCCTGTGCCACCGGCGAGAGCTTTGACGCGATTGAAGCCGAGTTTGCCGGCAAGGGATACGGCGAGTTTAAGCCGAAGGTCGGCGAAGCAGTCGTCGAGCTTCTGCGCCCGATCCGCGAGGAGGCCGAACGTCTGATGGCTGACAAGGATTATCTCCAGAGCGTCTACCGCGCGGGCGCTGAAAAAGCCGCCTATACCGCGAACAAAACGTTGCGCAAGGTCTACAAAAAAGTCGGCTTTGTCGAAAGATAAGCTTTGCCTGACATCCTTTCGGGTATCCGCCAGGCGCTAAGTTTGTTGAAAGGAAATTCCTGTCATGCCCATTGATACTGAGCTCACAATCCGCATTTTCCTGACGGTCCTCGTCGGCTTCATCATCAGCTTTGCCGCAACGCCGATCGTCAAGTCCTTCGCGGAAAAAGTCGGCGCAATGGATGTTCCGGGCGAGGCCCGCCGCGTCCATGACCACCCCATTCCCCGCATGGGCGGTCTCGCCATCTTCCTCGGTTTCCTCTTGAGTGTGCTTCTTTTCGTACCCATGTCCCGCCCGCTCGAGGGGATCCTCCTCGGCTGTGTCATCATTGTCGCGACCGGCGCGGTGGATGACGTCGTGTCTCTCAAGGCATGGCAAAAGCTTCTGCTGCAAATCGCCTCGGCGGCTGTCGCGGTCTATTTCGGCGTACGCATAGAGGTGCTCGGAAACCTCAACATCTTCAGTTCCAACGACTACGTCACGCTCGGAAGCTGGGCCGTTCCGATCACCATTGTCTGGATCATCGGCATCACAAATTCCGTGAACCTCATCGACGGGCTCGACGGGCTCGCCGTCGGCGTTTCCACGATCAGCAGTCTAACGATGCTCGTCATCGCGCTCCTCGTTGCGGACAGCAGCGTTGCGGTCGTGCTCGCAGCCCTTGTCGGCGCGTGCATCGGCTTTATGCCTTACAACCTCAACCCCGCGAAGATCTTTATGGGCGACACCGGCTCGCTCCTGCTCGGTTATGTACTGGCAACGATGTCGGTGCTGGGACTTTTCAAGTTTTACGCGGTCGTCTCTTTTGCGGTGCCTGTTCTCGCGATCGCGGTGCCGCTCTTTGACACGGTCTTCGCCTTTTTCCGCCGTCTCCTGCACGGACAAAATCCGATGCATCCGGACCGCGGTCACTTCCACCACCGCCTCATCGACATGGGCTTGAGCCAGAAGCAGGCCGTCGCGGTGCTCTATACGATCAGTGCGATACTCGGCCTGGCCGCAGTCGTCATCACGACGAGCGGCGAACTCAAAGCGCTCATCCTCATTCTTGGTTTCTGCCTGTGCGCGTTCGTCTGGGCGGCGGTTTACGGCAAGCTGCACCACATGAACATCGGCGCGGCCATTGCCGGTGAAACCCCGGCATCCGAAACGGAGGAGGAAAAGAACGCCGAACCCACTTCCGGGCAATCGGAAGCGGAGCATCATACGGAGGAAAACAAATGACCCCTATCAAAGTCATGTCCGTCTTCGGCACCCGTCCGGAGGCGATCAAAATGGCGCCGCTCGTGCTGGAGCTCGACAGCCGCCCCGAATTTGAGAGCATCGTCTGCGTCACCGCCCAGCATCGGCAGATGCTCGACGGCGTACTCGACTGCTTTTCCATCCATCCGGACTACGACCTCGATATCATGCAGTCCGGCCAGACGCTCTCGGACATCACCAGTCGCGTTTTAAACGGCCTTGGCGGCGTTCTGTGCGAGGCAAAGCCAGACCTTGTCCTCGTTCACGGGGACACGACAACGACCTTTGCGAGCGCTCTGGGGGCCTTCTATGAGAAAACGCCGGTCGGTCACGTTGAAGCGGGCCTGCGCACCTTCGACCGCTACTCGCCCTTCCCCGAGGAGATGAACCGCTGCATGGTCGCACGTCTGGCGACCTACCACTTTGCGCCGACCGCACAAAACGCAAAAAATCTTGAAAACGAGAACATACACGACAACATTTTCGTCACCGGCAACACGGTCATTGACGCAATGAGATACACAGTCGGGGACGGGACCTTCACAACGCCCGCCCTGCAAGCGCTCGATTTTGCGCACAGACGCGTCATCGCGATGACCTGCCACCGCCGCGAAAACTACGGCGAACCGATGGAAAACATCTTCCGCGCCGTCCGCCATCTGGCGCAGGCGCACCCGGAGGTCAGCATCGTCTACCCCGTCCACCTCTCCCCTTATGTCCGCGACACCGCAAAGCGCCTTCTCGGCGGCGTTGAAAACATCCTCCTCATCGACCCGCTCGACGCAATGGAGATGCATCGTCTGATGGCAAAGAGCTTCTTTGTCATGACGGACAGCGGCGGACTTCAGGAGGAGGCTCCCGCACTCGGAAAGCCGGTGCTTGTTCTGCGCCGTGAAACCGAACGGCCCGAGGCCGTTGCGGCAGGGACCGTCGAGCTTGCCGGCGTTGACGAGGCGCATATCTTTGCGCGCGCCGAAGCCCTTCTGACGGACGCGGCGCTCTATGAGCGCATGGCAAAAGCCGTCAATCCCTATGGCGACGGCAGCGCCTGCCGCCGCATCGCCGATTGCATCCTCTACGGCTTCGGTCGGAAGGAGAAACGGCCTGCGGACTTCTGCGTTCAATAAGGCTTAAACTTACGCACAAAATTGGAGGGCAACGTGAAAGAAAAGCTTCTCTCCGCTCTGAAAAAGCGGCCGCTTTGGATCGCGGCGGCCGCCACCATCGTTGTTGTCATCGTTCTGCTGTGTCTGCCGCGGACAACGGAGCACGCGATCAGCGTGCCGTCGCCCACAGGCACGGAGAGTTCGGCCGACGGCATCCGCCGCGCGGACGTCACAAAGGATACCGTGCAGTCGGTTCTCAAAACGCTCTCGCGCACAACGAATTATTCCCGCGTCTGCTCTGTCAAAACGTTCTGGAGCGGCGGCGCAGGCGAGTCTACCGTCCACATCTGGGAAAAGGCCGGCAAGACCCGTGTAAGCGTCGCGCGCAGCGGCAGCGTCAAGAACATCCTCATCGACGGCAAAAATTTCGCGCTCTGGTACGACGGCTCGGGCCGCGTCTTCCGCTCGACCCTTGCGGACGAAAGCTCCACCCGGCAACTCGACGAATACGCGCGTCTTGTCACCTATGAGGGCATCTTTGATGTCGCCTCCTCCGACATTCTCGACGCGGCCTATGTCGAGCACGCCGGACAAAACTGCATTTATGCCAAGTACCGTTCCGGGAATTTCAATTATGTAAACCAGATATACGTTTCGATCGACTCCGGCCTTCTCGTCTCTGCCCAAATAGACGACGGCGAAACGCCCGTCTATGCAATGGAGTCCGTTTCGACCGACCTCACAACGCCCTCGGACGAGTATTTCACCGCGCCTACATGAACAGCATCGCCCCTGCGATCAGTAAAAATTCAACATCTCCGCTCTCGCGATAAAGCAGATAAAAAATGCCGATCAGAATCAGGTCCTCTGTTTCCAGCGAGCCAAGATTAAACCTTTTGAGCAGGCCGTCCATCCCGCCGAACAGTCCCGGCCGGGCGGGCGGTCTTGCTGTTCCCGCACCGGTGAACGACAGCCATGCCGGCTCGGGCATAAAGGCCGGGTCCGGCTCCGGGTCCGGAATGTACTCGGTCTGGCCGGTCACGGCGTTGTAACGCTTCATTTCGGTCCCTCCCTCAACAGCGCCACAGCGCCTGCAATACGCATCACCCGGGCAAAGGACATCGCGCGGTCGAGCTTTGCCTGCCGGCTTTCGGAGAGCCATGGTTTGAGCGCCTCGATGAGCTGTTTTTTATCACCGCCGCTGCCGGCAGAGCGCGCCGCGTTTTGCAAAACACCTTGCAGGCCGCTTCCGTTTCCGCCAAGCAGCCGCCCAAGGCCGCCCATGTTTCCGCTCCCACCGCCAAGCAGGCCGCCGAGTCCGCCGCCGCCCAGAAGCTTGGAGAGCTTTGCGCCCGCCCCCGCAAGCAGTCCTGCCAGCTGCGGGTCGGTTCCGCCGCTGCCGCCGAGTGAGGACAGCACCCCGTCCAAAGACGGCGCACTCCCGCCGGACGCGCTTCCGTCCGGCTGTGCACCGCTGTTTCCCATGATCTGCCCGGCCATCTCCATGACCTTTTGCATCTGCTCCGGGTCGTTGAGTATGCTGTTGATCGCGCCGGTCATATCGTCCACTGTGTCCGCCCCCGTCCTATTTTTTACCGAAGCTCTTGTTGATGCGTTCGACGAGCGCCTTGCCCTCTCCTGTCTGCATAAACTGTGTCATGATCTGATTCACGGTCGCAGAGTCTCCGCTCTCAACGGCTTTTTTGAGCGCCTCGCCGTCAACGGCTTTTCGGATATTTTTTCCCTCGTCGGAATTTACGACGTTTTTCAGCTCACCGGAGCGGTTTTTCAAAATCTCCTTGCTCAGCTTGTCAAAATCGTTCATCAGGGCACCTCCCGGAAATTCTTTCAGTCCAGTATATTCCGCGCGGTGCCGTCTGTTACACGGAGGTACGCCATGAAGCTTGCGGTTTTTTCAGATTCTCACGGAAGCCCACAGAAAATGCTCGATGCCATCGCTGAAATGCGGCCCGACGCCGTCATCCATCTCGGCGACGGGGAGCGCGATGTGATGCTCCTGCGGGAGCAGTTCCCGGACCTGCCGCTGCACACGGTCTGCGGCAACTGCGACTTTCACATGGCGGCATCGGAAACAAAGCTTCTCGAATGCAGCGGCGTGAAGCTTTTTCTCACGCACGGTCACCGCTTCGCCGTCAAATCCACGCGCGCGAAGCTGCTTGAGGAAGCGGCGCGGCGGGGCGCCTGCGTTGCGCTGTACGGTCACACACACATTGCCCAGCTCGTACAGACAGATTCCTTCACGCTTCTCAACCCCGGCTCCTGCGGTCTTTCCGCGGAACCCAGCTGTGCCGAGCTCATCATCGGGCCGGACGGCAGCGTCAATGCCCGCATCCTGAAGCTATAAGAAAGGCCCCGTGCATGTTTCTGACAATGCACGGGGCTTTTGCTATCTGTTTTCAGGCTGTCGGCTCGCCGGTCGGAGGGGTCTCCGCCGGTGTGGAAACTGCGGGTGGCGGAGTCGGTTCCTCGGCCTTCTTTTCAAACACGACGTAGAGCGTGTGGTCCTTTTCGACGAGCGGGAAGGTGTAGCTGTCCACTGCGCCGACATTTTTGCCGTCCACCTTGACTTCCTTGACGACATAGCCGCTTGCGGGCGTAAAGGTGAAGGTCTGGTCGCTGCCGCTCGGAACGCTTACGCTGCCCTTAGGACTGACCGAACCGCCCTTGCCCGCCGTCACGGTGATGGTGTAGACAGTCGGAGACGGAGAAGCTATCTGGCCTTTGGAAACGGTCACGGTCACAAGATCGCCCTTCTGGAGCTTTGCACCTTTCATCGGCGTCTGTGCAACAACGGTGCCCGCGTCCTGATCGCTGTAAACATCGTCGTTGCGGGCAATTTCCAGACCGAGTGCGCCGAGCACTGCCCTCGCCTGTTCATAGGTTTTGCCGCGCAGGTCGGGTACCTCGGCATAGTCGGTGTTCGCGGACTCCTCTGCCTCTTCGGTACCCTTTCCGTCCGAGATGCTCAACGTGACACTGTCGCCCGCCTTGATCTTCTTGTTCTCTTCAATGCTCTGTTCGACCACCGTGTTTGCGGTTTTATCGCTAGTGACGGTCTTGAGGACCACCTTCAGCTTATACGGTTCGTTTTCAAGAACATTCTTTGCCGTTTCAGCAGTGTAGCCAACGACATTCGGCATCGTCTGTGTACCGGTGTTTTTCCCAAAATCGAACACGCCGCCGATGATGGAAAGCAGCAGTGTCAGCGCCGCGATGATCGCGACGACGGTCACAAAAATTTTTTTCTTGTGTAGCTCCTCCTGCTTGCGGCGCTCAGCCTCCGCTCTCGCACGGGCTTCGGCTGCGGCGGGCGTTTCCCGCGCCGGGCGGCGGTACTCCTGCTGGTCACGCGGCGGAACATGGATCTCCTGCCGGGAGACCGGGGGCGCTGCCGTGCGCGGGCGGTCCTGCCCTATCGCGCGGGTGGCATCCGGGTCATTTTTCCAGACACGGGTGTTGAAAAGCTCATCGTTGTCGGCATTTTCGATGTCTTCAATGCCGAACGACGGTTTTCCCGCTCCGGGCTGCTGCCCATATTGGTCTTGCGGGCGGTTTTCATTGGAGACAAAACCGCCTGGCACAGGCTCGTCGTCCATGCTCATGGCCCATTCAAGCTCTTTATCTTTTTCTCGCGCTGCCTCATCCTCCGGAAGGACCGGAAAGGTCGTTCCGCAGAAAGGGCAGATGCCAAGAGACGCGTCGATTTGTTCACCGCATTTTTTGCAGACGATCGTACGCATTTGTGATCCCCCTTATTCTCCGCTGCAACCGGGCACGCGGAGATTTTTCACGCACCGGTCCGCCGGAGAGAAATCAGACAGACCATGCGTTTGTATTTTAGCACAGCCGGTCACTGTTTTTCAATATCCGCATTCCGCGGCGGCGAAATATTCGCAGTTCATTCACATTTGTGGTAAACTGTATGCAGAGAACACAAAGGAGTGAACCATTTATGAAAAAGGCGCTTGTGACCGGTGCGTCGCGCGGCATCGGCAAAGCCATCGCCTGTGCGCTTGCCCGGGACGGCTTCGAACTCGTCTTGAACTATCTGCACAGCCGCGAACAGGCCGAGGCGCTCGCCGCCGAGCTAGGCGGCAGGGCCGTCTGCGCGGATGTGGCGGACGACGAACAGGTCCGACGTATGTATGACGAGATTGGGGACGTAAATGTTCTCGTCTGCAACGCCGGAATCTCTGAATACGGCCTGCTGACCGAGCTCACACCCGAACAGTGGCGGCGCGTTTTCGCCGTCAATGTTGATGGAGCATACAACTGCATTCGGCACGCGCTGCCCGCCATGATCCGGGAAAAGAGCGGCGCGATCGTGACGCTCTCCTCCGTCTGGGGCATCCACGGGGCCTCCTGCGAGGCGGCCTATTCGGCCTCGAAGGCGGCGGTCATCGGTCTGACCCGATCGCTCGCGAAGGAAGTCGGTCCCTCCGGCGTACGCGTCAACTGTATTGCACCCGGCGTCATTGAAACGGACATGATGGCCGGTTTTTCGGCGGCGGACAAAGCCGCCCTCTGCGATGAGACGCCGCTCTGCCGTCTCGGTACGCCCGAGGAAGTCGCGGAGGTCGCCGCCTTCCTCGTCTCCGACCGCGCACGTTTCGTGACGGGACAGGTCATCGGCGTAGACGGAGCCTTTTCCCTGTAAAAGAAAGGGTTTTCAAAGCGCAGACGGGGTGCTATAATACCCTCTAAACACACTTGAAGCTTGAAAGAAGGAACAACATGACGATTCAAGATCGTTTTTTGAACTATGTGCGTTATGATACGCAGTCCCGCGAGGGTGCGGACAGCGTACCCTCCACCGAAAACCAGTGGGCGCTCGGAAAAGCGCTTGCGCAGGAGCTATCCGAGCTCGGCGCGCAGAACGTCTCCCTCGATGCCCACTGCATCGTGACCGCTTTTCTCCCCGCAAACTGTGAAAACAAAAACGCCCCGGCCCTTGGTCTTATTGCCCATATGGACACTTCTCCGGATGCCCCCGGCAAAAACATCCGGCCGCAGATCATTGAGAACTACGACGGCGGCGTGATCTCGCTCGGCAAAAGCGGGCTGACGCTCGACCCCGCGAACTTCCCCATCCTCAAAAAACATGTCGGCGAGACCCTCGTCACGACGGACGGCACCACGCTTCTGGGCGCGGACGACAAAGCAGGCATCGCCGAGATCATGCAGCTCCTCGAATACTTCCGCGACCACCCCGAAGCAAAGCACGGGAAGCTCTGCATCGCTTTCACGCCGGATGAAGAAGTCGGCGGCGGCGAGGAAGCGTTTGACCCGTCGGCCTTCGGCGCAGACTTTGCCTACACGCTCGACGGCGATGAGATGAACGAGATCCAGTTTGAAAACTTCAACGCCGCAAACGCCGGCGTTTTCGTAAACGGCAAGAGCATCCACCCCGGCAGCGCGAAAAACATCATGGTGAACGCGGCCCTCGTCGCGCTCGAATACGCCGCCCTTCTCCCGCAGGCCGAGACGCCCGCACACACGGAGGGCTACGAGGGCTTCTACCATCTGCACCAGATGTCCGGCTCCGTGGAGGATGCGCAGCTCCAGTACATCATCCGCGACCACGACAAGGAAAGCTTTCTCGCCCGCAAGCAGCTCATGCAAGACGCCGCGGACTTTCTCAATAAAAAATACGGCCCCGGCACCGTCGAGGTCGTTTTAAAGGATAGCTACTTTAACATGCGCGAAAAGATCGAGCCGCACCCGGAGCTGATCGAGCTTGCGCAGCAGGCGATGCGCGATTGCGGCGTTACGCCCGAAATCATCCCCATTCGCGGCGGAACGGACGGGGCAAAGCTCTCCTTCCGCGGACTTCCCTGTCCAAATCTCGGCACCGGCGGCGGTAACTACCACGGCCCCTATGAATTTTGCTCCCTCACAGCGATGGAAAAGGCTGTTGAGGTCCTTGTGCGCCTGACCGCGCTGTTTGCAGACCAGAAAAAAAGCTGACGCTCCCGCGCCCCGGCGCGCCGTCCCCATACGAAAGGAACTCACTATGAACGATACCATCAGAATCGCCGCAGTCCACGACCTCTCCGGCTTCGGCAAATGCTCGCTTACCGTCGCGCTGCCCATCCTCTCGGCGAGCGGCGTCGAGTGCGCCTGCATCCCCACTGCGCTGCTCTCCACCCACACCGGCGGCTTCACGGGCTATACCTTCAAGGACCTCTCGGATGAGATGCTCCCCATCGCGCGCCACTGGAAGAAAGAGGGCGTGCATTTTGACGGCATATACTCCGGCTATCTTGCCAATCCCGCACAGGCCGGAACGCTCGCGGAGATCATCGACCTTCTTGCAGATGACGAAACGAAAATCATCGTCGACCCCGTCATGGCCGACGACGGCAAGTATTACGCCAACTTCGGCGACGATATGGCGCAGGCGTTTAAACAACTCTGCCGCCGCGCGACGATACTCACGCCCAACGTGACCGAGGCTTCCTTCATCACCGGGCTTCCCTACCGCGCCGCGCCGCACGACGAAGCGTATCTCCGCAGCCTTACGGACGCGCTCGGCGAACTCGCGCCGGACGCGATCATCGCGGTCACGGGCGCCGCGCCCGAAAAAAACAGCGTCGGCGTTTACGCCGTTGACCGGCGGACCGGCGAGAACTGTCTGTGTGTGCAGCCCGTGCGGGAGGGTGCGTTCCACGGCACAGGCGACATCTTTGCCTCCGCCTTTGCCGCGCTGATGGTGCGCGGCGCAAGCCTTAGGGACAGCGCCGAGGCCGCCATCTCCCTCGTCTGTGACAGCATCGACCGCACAGTCGCGCGGGAAACGCCGCGCCGCAACGGCGTCGATTTTGAAGGCGCGCTGCCCACGTATGTCGCAAGGGTCGAAAAACTCTTTTCTAAGTAAAAAACGGCAAAAGGCGCTCCCACCCAAAGCGGATGGGGGCGCCGTTTTTCTGCCGGGTCTTTATCTCGCTGGCAGATAGTCCTTCGGGTCCACACTCTGTCCATCGAGCGTCATCTTAAACAGCAGGTGCGTGTTTTCCTTTGTCTCACCCGCCGCAGTGACGCCGACCGAGCCGATCGTCTCACCCTGCATCACCGAGTCACCCTTGACGACCGTCGGCGTATCCTCGAGGTTCGCGTAGATGGTCCGCAGGCCGCCCTCATGCGCAATGATAACGGTCATGCCGTTCATGTCATCGCGCTCGACGCTCTCGACCGTACCCGCAGCGGCGGCGCATACCTTTTCGCCCGGTTTTGCCGTGAGATCAATACCGTCGTGTGTGCGCCAGTCGCCCAGCTTTTTGTTATAGATCAGCGCTGTCACCGAATACGGTACGTCGATCTTCCCGGAGACCGGCCAGACCCAGCCGGGCTGTGCCGCGGTCTCTACACTGCCGCCGCCCAGAGCGGCGGTCTCGTTGGTTTCGGTCTGCTCGTCGAGCGTCTTTTCATCGGTCTTTGCGTCTGGCTGCGCGCTCGTCTGCACCTGTGCGTCGTCGCCGATAACCGTGTCGGGGACGGCATGCTCCGCATCTTCCTCGGGGGCCTGCTGCACCTGAGCCAGCTCGTTTTGTGTCTTTGCGTCTTCTACATCAGCCTTTCCCGCGCGGAGCAGATACCACACCGAAGCGCCGATCACTGCCACGCATACAGCAAGGGCTATGTAGAAGCCCTTTCCGTCGAAAAACCGCTTCGGTGTCTTACCGGAGCTTTTGTTTTCGTCCATGTTTTGTTTGACCTCCTTGCCGAAATAAACTAATAAAACGGTGTCTCCGAGGATATATTTCCCTGCGGAGGCACCGTTTATACGTTATTTCGGCGAAAGCCGTTTATTTTTTAATGCTGTAGAAGGCAGCCATGCCGGGATACTCGGCAACGTCGAACAGTTCGTCCTCGATGCGGAGGAGCTGATTGTACTTTGCGACGCGGTCAATGCGGCTCGGTGCACCGGTCTTGATCTGGCCCGCGTTCACAGCGACAGAGATGTCCGCGATCGTGGTATCGTCCGTCTCGCCGGAGCGGTGGGATACAATTGTCGTATATCCCGCGCGGTGGGCCATCTGGATGGTGTCGAGCGTTTCGGTAAGCGTGCCGATCTGGTTGAGCTTGATGAGAATGGCGTTGGCAACGCCCATTTCGATGCCCTTCTTGAGACGGGCGGAGTTCGTGACGAACAGATCGTCACCGACGAGCTGAATGCGGCTGCCGAGGGCGTCGGTGAGCATCTTCCAACCCTCCCAGTCCTCCTCGGCCATACCGTCCTCAATGGAGATGATCGGATATTTGTCGCAGAAGTCGACCCACATGTCGACCATCTGCTGCTTTGTCATCACGGTGCCGCGCTTCGGCAGGTGGTAACAGCCGTCCTTGTCATCGTACCAGTCGGAAACAGCGGGGTCCATCGCGATCTTGAAGTCCTCGCCGGGCTTGTAGCCAGCCTGTTCAATGGCGGCAACCAGCGCCTTGAGCGCGTCCTCGTCGGTCTTGAGGTCCGGGGCATAGCCGCCCTCGTCACCGACGCCGGTCGCCGGAACGACCTTTTTGAGCGTGTGGAAAACTTCCGCGCACATACGCAGGGCCTCGGTGAAGCTCTCCGCAGAGACAGGCATGATCATGAATTCCTGAATATCGACGCTGTTTGAAGCGTGTGCGCCGCCGTTTAAAACGTTCATCATCGGCACGGGCAGTACCTTGGCGTTCACGCCGCCGAGATAGCTGTAAAGCGGCATCCCGAAGGACTCCGCCGCCGCGTGCGCGCAGGCGAGAGAAACGCCGAGGATGGCGTTTGCACCGAGGCGGGTCTTGTTGGGCGTACCGTCAAGTTCGATCAGAAGGCGGTCGATGGATGCCTGATCGGCGGCGCTGAGACCGAGCATGACCTCGCGGATCTCATTATTGACATGCTCGACGGCCTGAAGAACGCCCTTGCCGCCGTAGCGCTTCTTGTCGCCGTCGCGCAGTTCACAGGCCTCAAACGCGCCGGTGGACGCGCCGGACGGCACCGCCGCGCGGCCGATCGTGCCGTCGCTAAGCTCCACCTCAACCTCCACGGTCGGGTTGCCGCGGGAGTCAAGGATTTCACGGCCGTGTACGTCAACGATCTCAAGATAGTTATTTTTCAGCATTTATAAAGCACTCCTTTTCGGTCAGTCAGTCGTTTACAATCAGGCTCTCACCCGTCATCTTCGCGGGCTTGCGGATGCCCATGAGTTCGAGCATCGTAGGGGCAATATCGGCAAGTCCGCCGGGCTTGAGCTTCACATCCGCCCCGCTGATGATGAGCGGAACGGGATTTGTGGTATGCGCGGTGTGGGCCTCACCGCCCTCCTCGATCATGCAGTCAGCGTTGCCGTGGTCGGCGGTCACAAAGGTGGTGCCGCCCATCTGGGAAACGGCGGCGGTGATACGGCCAACGCAGGCATCGACTGTCTCGACAGCCTTGATGGCGGCCTCCATAACGCCGGTATGACCAACCATATCGCAGTTTGCAAGATTGCAGACGATCACGTCATATTTCCCGCTCAAAACGGCCTCGACGCACTTGTCCGTGACCTCGTTTGCGCTCATTTCGGGGATAAGGTCATAGGTCGGAACCTGCTTCGGGGACGGGACAAGAATGCGGTCCTCGCCTTCAAAAGTCCGTTCAACGCCGCCGTTAAAGAAGAAAGTAACGTGGGCGTATTTTTCCGTCTCCGCAATGCGGAGCTGCGTGAGTTTGAGCTTTGCGATATACTCCCCAAAGGTGTCCTCGATGGTCTCCGGCGGGAAAGCGACGGGAAGCTTGAGCTTTTCATCGTATCGTGCCGTACAGACAAAATGCAGGGGGAAAAGGCCGTTTCTGCGCGCAAAGCCGTCGAAGTCCGGCTGGGTCAGCGCCCAGGTCAGCTCGCGCGCGCGGTCCGGGCGGAAGTTGAAGAAGATAACACTGTCCTCCGCCTTGATCATGCCCTCGGGGTCGCAGATGACGGGTTCGACAAACTCGTCCGTCACGCCCTTCTGATAGCTTTTCTCAATGGCATCCACCGGGTCTGCATTCTGTTCGCCTTCACCGAAAACGAGGGCGTTATAGGCGCGTTCAATGCGATCCCAGCGCTTATCGCGGTCCATCGCATAAAAGCGTCCCTGAACGCTCGCAACTTTGCCGATACCGATCTCCGCGCACTTTTCAACGAGCGCACGCATGTAGTCCGCGCCGCTCTCGGGCGGGACGTCGCGGCCGTCGAGAAACGCATGGATGTAGACCTTTTCAACGCCGCGGTGTTTTGCCATTTTCAAAAGCGCATAGAGGTGCGTGTTGTGGCTGTGGACGCCGCCATCCGACACAAGGCCGCAGAGGTGCAGCGCGTTTCCCTCGCCAACGGCATCCATCGCCGCGGAATAAGCGCGGTTTTCAAAAAAGCTTCCGTCTCCGATGGCATTGGAGATGCGGGGCAGCATCTGAAATACGACACGGCCTGCACCGATGTTCGTGTGGCCGACCTCGCTGTTACCGATTTGCCCCTCCGGCAGACCTACAGCAAGACCCGATGCCTGCAACACAGTATGCGGGCAGGTCTCCAGCAGGTGGTCAAGGTTCGGGGTATAGGCGCGGGAGACCGCGTTGCGGTCGCTCGCGGGAGCGATGCCGCAGCCGTCCAGAATAAGGAGGGCTGTGGGGATTTTTTTCATTTCGTTTATTCCTCCCCGGACACTTCCGCGACCGCCGCGATGATCTTTGAAAAATCAACCGGCTTGAGGGAAGCGCCGCCAATGAGTCCGCCGTCGATATCCGGCATGGACAACAGCTCTTTTGCGTTTTTCGCGTTCATCGAGCCGCCGTAAAGGATGCTGACGCTGCGGGCCACGCGCGCGCCTTGACGGCTGCGGATGATCGCGCGGATGCCCTCGCAGACCTCCTCGGCCTCCTCCGGCGTCGCGGTCTTGCCGGTGCCGATGGCCCAGATGGGCTCATAAGCAATGACGCACTGGCGGACCTTTTCGTCCGGCACATAGGACAGCGCGGCAAGGACCTGATAGGTGATGTGCTCCATCGTCAGGCCGCGCTCCCGCTGCTCCAGCGACTCGCCAACGCAGATGATCGGGTTCATCCCGTGCTCGAGCACGGCCGCCGCCTTTTCACCGACCATAAAATCGGTCTCGTTGTGGTAAGCGCGGCGCTCACTGTGCCCGACGATAACATAGTGTACGCCGAGGTCTGCGAGCATATCCGCCGAGACTTCACCGGTGAAAGCGCCGGCGTCGTGAACGCTGACGTCCTCTGCCCCGACGGCGATGCGGCTGTCCTTGAGGGAACGGCGCAGGGGCGAGATGTGCGTCGCCGGAACGCACAGAGCGACCTCGCAGGTCTTCTGCCGGGGCAGCATTGGGCGCAGTTCCTCTGTGAAAGGCTTGACCTCGGAGGGGAGCATGTTCATTTTCCAGTTACCGGCGATAATTGCTTTGCGGTATTTTTTGTTCATAGTAGTCTTTCCTCCTTATTTATCCTGGAGACAGGCGATGCCCGGCAGTTCCTTGCCCTCGAGAAATTCGAGTGACGCGCCGCCGCCTGTGGAGATATGTGTCATCTTGGGAGCAAAGCCCATCTGTTCAACTGCAGCAGCGCTGTCGCCGCCGCCAACGATGGTCACCGCCTCGCTCTCAGCCATGGCCTCGGCGATGGCCTTTGTACCGTCTGCAAATGCGGGGAACTCAAAAACGCCCACGGGGCCGTTCCAGACAACCGTTCCGGCCTTGAGTATCGCGGCCTTGAAAAGCTCGATGGTTTCAAAACCGATGTCCATGCCCATCCAGTCGGCCGGGATCTCCTCCGTCGCGACGGTCATCTTTTCTGCGTCCGCCGCAAAGCGATCCGCTACAACGATGTCCACCGGCAGCAGGAACATCACATCGTTGTCGAGCGCCTTTTTCATAAGACCCTTTGCAAGCTCGACCTTATCCGCTTCGAGAAGGGACTTGCCGATCTCTTTCCCGCTCGCCTTGAGGAAGGTGTAAGCCATGCCGCCGCCGACAATGATCGTGTCCGCCTTTTCAATGAGATTTGAGATAACGCCGATCTTGTCGGAGACTTTTGCGCCGCCGAGGACGGCAACGAACGGGCGCTTCGGTTCGTCAAGCGCGCCGCCCATGACGGAGAGTTCCTTTTCGATCAGAAATCCGGCGTAACCCGGCAGGAACTTTGCAACGCCTTCCGTGGAGGCGTGGGCGCGGTGGACCGTGCCGAAAGCGTCCGAAACGAAGATCTCGCCAAAGGAAGCAAGCTTTTTTGCAAATTCGGAATCGTTTTTCTCCTCGCCCGGATCAAAGCGGAGATTTTCAAGTAACATGATCTCGCCGTCTCCGAGTGCGTCTGCCAGTTTCCGGCTCTCCTCGCCGGCAACATCCGCGTCTGTAAAGGCGACGGGTCTGCCGAGCAGCTCCGAAAGGCGCTTTGCCACGGGTGTCAAGCTCAGCTCCTTTTTGATCTGTCCCTTCGGCTTGCCGAGATGAGAGCAGGCAACGACGCGCGCGCCATTGTCCAGCAGGTACTGTATCGTCGGCAGGGAGGCGGCAATGCGCTTGTCGCTCGTGATCGCTCCGGTTTCCTTGTCGAGCGGTACGTTGAAATCGCAGCGCAAAAGGACTTTTTTTCCGCGAACGTCGATGTCTCGGACCGTTTTCTTGTTGTAATTCATAGCTTCCCTCCACTGATAAAAATCAAGCATTCGGATCACTGTATGTTTCAGCCATGCAGCCCGTTCCGAGCAGGCCCGGAAAGTTCTGCTGGCGTAAAGCCTCATAGAGCAGAATGGCAACGCTGTTGGAAAGGTTCAGGCTGCGCGTTTCCGCCTTCATGGGAATGCGGATGCAGCGGTCCCGGTAGCGCTCACGGAGCCATTCCGGAAGCCCTGCGGTCTCTTTGCCGAACATAAGCTTAACGTCGCCCAGAAAGGAAACGCCGGGGTCCGCATAGCAGCGCGGAGCCTTTGTCGTTGCAAGCCAAAGATTATCATCTCCATTTTTTTCAAAGAACTCATCAAGGTTTTTATAGACCGACACATCGAGATACTGCCAGTAGTCAAGACCGGCGCGTTTGAGCGCCTTATCCGAGATGTCAAAACCCAGCGGTTCGATCAGGTGCAGCCGCGCGCCTGTAACGGAGCAGCTGCGGGAAATATTCCCCGTGTTCGCCGGGATCTCCGGCTCCACCAGAATAATATCGATCATGGTCTGCTTCTTTCTTTCCACCGGAACAAATTACCGGTTTGGTTTTAACACATTGTAGCCCGGAACGCAAGCTTTTTCAACACATATTTGATGAAAAAATAATTATATTGCGAAAATTCACAGAAAATAATGAACATTTGTTCGCATTTTTTCGACTTTGACGCCTTCCGGCCGAAAAACCTTGCCGCGCCCGCTTGCAAAAGGCGGTCTCCGGCATTATAATATGGATACCTTTGCGGTTGCAAAGCGCTGCATAAACGCAAAAACGGCGGCTTTTCCGCCGCTTCAATACGCGTTCGGCGCATTTTTGCCGCCGGACGATTCTGGAGGATAACGTCTTGGAACAGCTCAATAATGACCGCCGGGGCAGCACGCTCTACATTGTGGTCCCCTGCTACAACGAGGAAGAGGCTTTGCCGGAAACCTCAAAAATCCTGCGTGAAAAAATGCACTCGCTCATGGACAAGGGCGTCATCTCCGAGGAGAGCCGCGTCATGCTCGTGAACGACGGCTCGACCGACCGCACCTGGGAGCTCATCTGCAAGCTCCACGACGCCGACCGTCTTTTCTGCGGCGTCTGTCTCTCCCGCAACCGCGGCCACCAAAACGCACTGCTCGCCGGACTTATGACGGCAAAGGAACGCGCGGATATGACGATCTCGATGGACGCGGATCTGCAGGATGACGTCAACGCCGTCGATGAAATGCTGGAAAAATATTACGCAGGCTGTGAGATCGTCTACGGCGTGCGCTCCGCGCGCGACAAGGACACTTTCTTCAAGCGCAGCACGGCCGAGGGCTTTTACAAGCTCATTGCAAAGCTTGGCGGCGAGATCGTCTACAACCATGCGGACTACCGCCTTATGAGCAGGACGGCGCTTGAAGCCCTCTCGCAGTACGACGAGGTGAACCTCTTTTTGCGCGGCATCGTGCCGATGCTCGGCTACCAGACCGACACCGTCGCCTACGAACGCGGGGAGCGTGTCGCGGGCGAGAGCAAATATCCGCTCAAAAAAATGCTCAGTTTCGCCGTCGAGGGCATCACTTCTCTGAGCGCGAAGCCCATGCGCATGATCTTCTGGACAGGCGCGGCTTCGCTCGCGGCGGCCTTTGTGCTGCTGATCGTCTTTCTTGTGCAGGCCGGCTGCGGCAGCGCCTTTACAGGCACAAAGCTCCTTGTCTTTCTTATGATCTTCTTTGGCGGACTCGGGCTGACCGGCCTCGGTATCGTCGGCGAGTATGTCGGCAAGATCTACCTCGAGGTCAAGCACCGTCCCCCGTTTATCATTAAGCAGATCATTGAATAAAACAGTTCAAGGGAGAGCGCAAAAGCGCTCTCCCTTGAAAAATTCTCAGCCTGCGGCCTTATCGTACGGCGCCCCGGAGAAGCAAGTCTCCCGGGGCGCTGCCGTTTTTAAACATAAAGTGAAACGTACTACGCGAGTTGTAAACGGAGATCGCCGTTTTCGTCTCTCTCCAGACTGCCGTAGGTCTTTCCGCCGGCGTTTACCATCCAGCCCGCGCCGTTTGCTGTAAGCGAAACGCGGGTAAAGGCGCTGCCGTCATACCAGAAAACCGTTTTTGACGCCAGTTCCTCGTCTGTGGCCTGATACGGCGTTCCGGCCGCCATCGGGCGGAGCGCGAAGTTTTCTGCCACAGTGCGGCGGTTTGAGACTGCCGCGACCGCGCCGGTCATCGCCCAGGTGCTCGAGGTAACGCCGTAACCGTGTTCGTGATAAGCGAAGTTCACATTCTCGGCATAGCTAGGTTCCACGTTCAGCAGCCAGACGCCGCGCTTTGCTCCGACGGGCGCCGTAAGGTCCGCGATCGCCTCCGCCGCGGCACTGCAAACACGTGTGTCTCCCTGCGTGACGGCGCGATAATCTGTCAGCTCGCTGACAGAGGAGACGCAGCACAGGCCGGCGAGCACCGTCGCGAAAACGGCGGTTTTCTTCGCACCATCACGCATTTGACCGAATACCAGATCGCTGAGCGCGTCCGCAGCCAGTGCAAGGCCACAGAAGGACGGCACGGCATTGCGGACTCCGAGCCAGGGGGCGGAGAGAACGAAAAACACGGCAAGCGGGGCCGCCGCAAGAAAAATTCCCGCAAAGAGTTCCGCGAAAAAGCGCACATTTGCCCGCTTCTGACTCCTTGCCGCCGCGAAAAAGGAAACGCAGAGCGCGAGGACAAAGAGGATATAAAGGTAGTTCGGCGCCGAGACGATCAGGGATGCGCCCCGCTTGAGGCCGCTGACCATCGTTGCCGAGCCGCCCTCCAGGAAGATCTCCTTCACCTGCCGCCATGCCGGTTTGAAGACAAGGACATCGTAGTGCTCTTTCGTGGGCAGAAACAGCTCCGAGCGCCCCTCGTAGACGCCGCTCGGCGCAAGCTTTGTGATCACGAGGTAGCAAAGTCCCGCGGCGAGAAACAGCCAGCCGCCCTGCGCGCGTTTCCGCTCGCTCTTCGACACCGCGAGCATCACAACAAGCGTCGCGGCAACCGAAAACAGCACGATCTGCTCATAATAGCAGAACGCAATGAACTGAAAGACGGCAAAGAGCACAAGCTGTATCTTTTTTCCGCGCAGGCACCAGTTGTCAAACGCCAGCAGGGAAATCGCTGCAAAGAAAAGGCCGACCAGGATGCGCGACGAAGCCGAGACCCAGTAGCTCCCCTCAAAGCCAAGCGGCAGCAGGGCATAGACGACATAGAACACGGACCCCGTCCCAAAGCGGCGGCGGAAGACCGCGTGCAGCAGCACTCCGGAAACCGCATACATCGCCGAAAGGATGGCGACGGCGGCGATCATGTTGCTATAAAAGTTCGACCAGACAAACACATCTGTCAGTCCGGCAAGAGGTCTCGCGGAGAAGGAGCCGATCTTGATCAGATGATCGAGCCTGTCCGGATAGAATGCGTTGAAGTTGTGATACTGTATATAGTCGTCGAGCTGAATATTATATGTAAAGCCGTAGTAACAGTAACGGATCATAATGAGTCCGAACAGCACAAAAGCCATGAGCACATCCATGCGCACGGTTTCTCTGCTTGTCCGGGTCGTTCTCTTTTTCAATCGAAGCGCTCCTTTACAGACCGCGTGATCTTGCGGATATCTCGGAACATGCGAACGCTGTCCCGCAAAACGTGAACCTTGGAATCGCGGTGGTTGACGATCTTGACCGGATACTCGACGACACGCAGGCCGAGCTTGTCCGCCAGCATCAGGACTTCAAAATCGAACGCAAAGCCGTCAATCTGGCAGCGTGTAAAGACTGCCTGCGCGGCAGCGCGGGAATATGCTTTGATGCCGCACTGGGTATCGTAGGCAAAGCCCGACATGCGTCCTGTAATGAAATGAAAAGTCCGGCTCGCCGCCAGACGCAAAAACGGATAATCGGCGTAGCCCTCCGGGTGCAACTCGCGCGAACCGGCAACAATATCCGCGCCGCCGGAGAGAAGCGTCAGCATACCGGGCACGACCGCAAGCCCGTAGGCGAGGTCCGCGTCCGTGCAGACAATAACGTCCCCGGTCGCGGCAAGGACCCCCTCGCGCACGGCGCTGCCTTTTCCGCGGTTCGGCATATGCGAAACGACGCGCACGCGTGTGTCTCCGGCAGACTGCGCAATTGCGCGGGTCCGGTCCGTGCTGCCATCGTCCGATACAATGAGCTCGCTCTCGCCGTCACACTGTGTGTCCAGAAACGCAAGCGCCGTTTTGATTGTCTCCCCGAGGATCTCTTCCTCGTTGTAAGCGGGGATGACGAGCGATAGCTTCTGATTTTGCATATATTCCTCCTGCTTCAGCCTCAACCGGATACTGTTCCGATTTTACGCTGATTTCCTGCTCTTGTCAACGCAGATGGGGTTTTCTGTGTCGGAGCATCTATATCTTGTATCCATACCATTCCGGTTTCATTTTTTGCAACAATATATGCCGTTAAAATGCCCGCTTCCCCTTGCAAAGGCTATCCGTTCGGTTTACAATAGAAATGTAAAAGGCAAGAAACGACGATTTGGAGAATGCTCATGCTCATCTGTGGTCTGCAAAAGCTCACGCTTCTGGATTTCCCGGGAAAACTTGCTGCGACGGTTTTTACCGGCGGCTGCAACCTGCGCTGCGGCTTCTGTCATAACGCTTCGCTCGTGACCCGCGCATCGGAAGCGGCCCCTATCCCGCAAGCGGAGGTCCTTGCCTTTCTCAAAACGCGGGTCGGCAAACTCGACGGCGTCTGCGTCACAGGCGGTGAGCCGCTGCTCCAGCCGGACCTTGCGGACTTCCTGCGCGCGGTCCGCGCGCTGGGCTTTGCCGTGAAGCTCGACACGAACGGCTGCTTTCCGGAGCGCCTGGCCGCACTTTTAGACGAAAAACTTCTGGATTATGTTGCCATGGACATCAAAAATTCTCCGGAAAAATATCCGCAGACCGTCGGCATCGCGGATTTTGACGTAACGCCGGTGCTCGAGAGTGCCGCGCTCATCAAAGCCGCGGGCATCCCTTATGAGTTTCGCACGACCCTCGTCGGCACACTGCATGAGCTTGCGGACATGGACGGCATCGGTCGCATCATTGCCGGCGCCCCGGTCTATTATCTCCAGAATTTTGAGAACAGCGGCGATCTTGTCGGCTTCGGGACACAGGCTGAAACCGACGCGCTGGGCGGTTTTTCGGCCGAAGCGCTCTGCCGTTTTCGCGATGCCGCCCTTCCTTATGCCGGAAGGGTCGAGATTCGGAATTGACAAAAGAGCACAATATTTAGTGTTTCTTTTGGCGTTTTATCCCTTGACAAGCACAAGATATAATCGTATGATTATTCAGCACCGGCCATTTTGGGCCTTTATCATATAAATTTTCCGAGCTATTTAGGAGGTTATTAAACATGTATCAGGTAGTCAAACGAGACGGTAAGGTCGTGGACTTCAATCTCTCCAAGATCGCCATCGCCATTACAAAGGCATTCGACGGACTGGACAAGCAGTACACGCCCGATATCATCGACCTTCTTGCGCTCAAGGTCACAGCGGACTACGAGAGCAAGATCAAAGACGGCCTGATCGGTGTAGAAGCCATCCAAGACAGCGTGGAAGCCGTACTCGTGCAGGCGGGCTATGCGGATGTGGCAAAGGCCTACATTCTCTACCGCAAACAGCGCGAAAACATCCGCAACATGAACAGCACCATGCTCGACTATAAAAAGCTTGTCAACAGTTACGTCAAGTCCACCGACTGGCGCGTCAAGGAAAATTCGACTGTCACTTACTCCGTCGGCGGTCTGATCCTGTCCAACTCCGGTGCTATCACGGCCAATTACTGGCTCTCCGAAATCTATGATGAGGAGATCTCAAACGCCCACAAGAGCGGCGATCTGCACCTCCACGACCTCTCCATGCTGACGGGCTACTGCGCAGGCTGGTCGCTGCGCCAGCTCATCAAAGAGGGTCTCGGCGGCATTCCCGGCAAGATCACCTCCTCCCCGGCCCGCCACCTCTCCACGCTTTGCAACCAGATGGTGAATTTCCTCGGCATCATGCAAAATGAATGGGCCGGTGCGCAGGCATTCTCCTCTTTCGACACCTACCTTGCCCCCTTTGTCAAGGTGGACCATCTCACTTATAAAGAAGTCAAGCAGTGCATCCAGTGCTTCGTCTACGGCGTCAATACGCCGTCCCGCTGGGGTACGCAGGCGCCGTTTTCCAACATCACGCTCGACTGGACCGTTCCTGCGGACATGGCCGACCAACACTGCATCATCGGCGGCGAGGAAGTCGATTTCTGCTACAAGGACTGCAAACCCGAAATGGACATGATCAACAAGGCTTTCATCGAGATCATGATCGAGGGCGACGCAAACGGTCGCGGCTTCCAGTACCCGATCCCGACCTACTCCATCACGAAGGACTTTGACTGGAGTGAGACCGAAAACAACAAGCTGCTCTTTGAAATGACCGCCAAATACGGCACCCCCTACTTCTCCAATTACATCAACAGCGACATGGAGCCTTCGGATGTCCGCTCGATGTGCTGCCGTCTGCGACTGGACCTGCGCGAGCTGCGCAAAAAGTCCGGCGGTTTCTTCGGCAGCGGCGAGAGCACCGGCTCCATCGGTGTTGTCACCATAAACCTTCCGCGCATTGCCTATCTCGCAAAAGACGAGGCGGACTTTTACCATCGCCTCGACCATATGATGGACCTTGCTGCCCGCTCCCTCGACACGAAGCGCACCGTCATCACCAAACTGCTCGACGAGGGGCTTTATCCCTACACCCGCCGCTATCTCGGCACCTTTGACAACCATTTCTCCACGATCGGTCTCATCGGTATGAATGAAGCCTGTCTCAACGCAAAGTGGCTCGGCGTCAACATCGGCGATCCGCGCGCGCAGGCTTTTTCCAAAAACGTCCTCAACCACATGCGCGAAAAGCTCTCTGACTATCAGGAGGAGTACGGCGCGCTCTTCAACCTTGAGGCGACCCCGGCGGAGTCCACCACTTACCGTCTCGCCAAGCACGATGTCGAGCGTTACCCCGACATCATCACCGCGGCGGAGCCCGGCGGTACACCCTATTACACCAACAGTTCCCATCTCCCCGTCGGCTACACAGACGATATTTTCGAGGCACTCTCTATTCAGGATGAACTCCAGACGCTCTACACGAGCGGCACGGTCTTTCACGCCTTCCTCGGCGAGAAGCTGCCCGACTGGCAGGCTGCCGCCATGCTGGTCCGCAAAATTGCGGAGAATTACCGTCTCCCCTATTACACGATCTCTCCAACCTATTCCGTCTGCAAGAACCACGGCTACATTACCGGCGAGGTCTACACCTGCCCGGACTGCGGCGAGCATACCGAGGTATACAGCCGCATCACCGGCTACTACCGTCCTGTCCAGAACTGGAATGCCGGAAAAACCGAAGAATTCAAGGAACGCAAGCTCTATGACATCAGCCGTTCAAAGTTCCGCCCTGCCTCGGCTCAGCAAAACTGCCCCGTGCCTTCGGAGGAGGGCGCGCCGGTCGTCGCCGCCAACGCGCGCACGATCCTCTTCGCCCGTGCGGCCTGCCCGAATTGCCGCGTTGCGGAGTCTTTTCTCGACAAGGCCGGCATCGCCTACGAAAAGCTGATCGCGGACGATCACCTCGATCTTGCAAAGGAATTCGGCGTCAAGGGCAGCCCGACGCTCGTCATCACGGACGGCGTCAACACCGAGCGCTACTACGGCGTACCGGAGATCAAGAAGTTTCTCGCCAGCGAACAGGTAGGATAAGGCACATACAATCAAAAGGGCCGATGCCCGCATCGGCCCTTTCTTTTTCCCAAAATGCAAAAGGAGCGTTATTCTTATGTATGACATCGTGATTATCGGCGGCGGTCCGGCAGGCATGACCGCCGCGCTCTACGCCCGCCGCAACGGCAAATCGGCCCTCGTCCTTGAAAAGGGCGGCTTTGGCGGGCAAATCACCTACTCCCCGCGCGTCGAGAATTTCCCCGGCATGCTCTCGATGAGCGGCAACGAATTTGCCGACAAAATGCTCGAACAGATTCTTGCGCAGGGTGCGGACGTTGAAGTTTCTGCCGCGACCGGGATCCGCAGTGAAGGCAAATTGAAGCGCGTTCTCACGGAGGACGGAACAGAATACGCGGCAAAGGCCGTCATTCTTGCCGCCGGCGTGAAGCATCGTATGCTCGGTCTGCCGGGTGAAACGGAGCTTGTCGGGAACGGCATCAGCTTCTGCGCGGTGTGCGACGGAGAATATTACCGGGACCAGACCGTTGCCGTCGCGGGCGGCGGCAACTCCGCCCTGCAGGAGGCAACGCTTCTGGCGGAGCTCTGCCGTGAGGTCATTCTAGTGCAGGACCTCGACTATTTCACCGGCGAAAAGAAGCTCTCGGAGGCGCTTTTGCAGCGTCCGAACGTCCGCGCCGTCACGGGCACGGTCATCGACTCGATCAACACTGTCGACGGTTCAATCAAGAGTCTCACACTCCGTAAAAAGGCGACGGGTGAAACCAGCAGGCTCGACTGCGACGGCCTCTTTGTCGCCATCGGGCTCATTCCGGAAAATGAGGCGTTCCAAAATGTCGTCCCACTGAACGACTACGGCTACGCCGCCGCCGGAGAGAATTGCGAGACCGACACTCCCGGCGTTTTCGTCGCGGGTGACTGCCGCCAGAAATCCGTCCGCCAGCTCACCACGGCGGTGGCCGACGGTGCGGTCGCCGCACTCGCTGCCTGCCGCTATATCGACGGGCGGTAATCGGGGCAGTATATGAAAACGAATATCAAAAACCGGGGTGCGGAAAATGTCCGCGCCCCGGTTTTTCTATTACGCTTTTGGTTTTAAAATGAGGTTTATGAGCTTATTTTTGACAACGATGGTCTTGACGATCTCCTTACCCTCCATGAGCCGCTGGATCTTTTCATCCGCACAGGCGATGGATTTGACGGTTTCGTCGTCCGCGTCCATGGGGACGACGACAGTGGTCTTGAGTTTGCCGCCGACCTGAACGGCAATTTCCTTTTCGGCGTCGACCGTCTTGCTCTCGTCGTACTTCGGCCAGCTCTGCGTGCAGGCGTAGCCCTTGAAGCCCTGCATCTCCCAGAGCTCGTCGCAGATGTGCGGCGCGAATGGAGAGAGCAGCGTCAGCAGCGCCTTGATGTCGCCGCGGTTGGGCTTGTTCTCATAAAAGGTGTTCACAAGGGACATCAGGGTGGCGATGGCGGTGTTGAACTTCATGTTCTCGATGTCCTCGCCGACCTTCTTGATGGCCTTATGGATCTCCGCCTCGTTCGCCTTGGAGTATTCCTCGCTGCCGCTCGTCGGGACCTCCGCAAGGTTCCAAACGCGGTCCAAAAAGCGCTTGCAGCCCTTGACGGCGGTCTGCGACCACGGAACGGCCTTTTCAAAGTCACCGATGAACATGATGTAAAGCCGCAGCGTGTCCGCGCCAAACTCGTCTACGATGTCGTTCGGATTGACGACATTGCCGCGGGACTTGGACATTTTTTCGCCGCCCTCGCCCAGGATCATACCGTGGCTCGTTCGCTTCATGTAGGGCTCTTTCGTCGGCACAATGCCGATGTCGTAGAGGAACTTGTGCCAGAAGCGGCTGTAGAGGAGGTGGAGCGTCGTGTGCTCCATGCCGCCGTTATACCAGTCCACCTGGTGCCAGTACTTCATCGCATCCTCACCGACGAGGGCCTTGTCGTTGTGCGGGTCCATATAGCGCAGATAGTACCAACTGGAGCCGGCCCACTGGGGCATCGTGTCCGTCTCGCGCTTTGCGGGACCTCCACAGTGCGGGCAGGTGGTGTTGACCCACTCGTCCATGTGCGCAAGCGGGCTCTCGCCGTTATCTGTCGTCTCATAGCTCTTGACGTCCGGCAGGCGGAGCGGAAGCTGATCCTCCGGCACTGGGACCCAGCCGCACTTCTCGCAATAGACAAGCGGAATCGGTTCGCCCCAGTAGCGTTGGCGGGAGAAGACCCAGTCACGGAGCTTGTAGTTGACCTTTTCGCGGCCGATACCTTTCTGCTCAAGCCAGCGGATCATGGTCGGGATGGCTTCCTTGACAGTCATCCCGTCGAGGAAACCGGAGTTCACCATGACCGCTGTGTCGTCCTTTGCAACGAAGGCTTCTTTCGTGACATCGCCGCCCGCAACGACCTCGACGATCGGAAGACCGAACGTGTTCGCAAACTCCCAGTCGCGCTGGTCGTGGCCCGGAACGGCCATAATGGCGCCTGTGCCGTAGGTCGAGAGAACATAGTCGGAGATGAAGATGGGAATTTCATTGCCCGTAACGGGGTTGATGCCGGCAACGCCTTCGAGTCTGACGCCGGTTTTTTCCTTTGCCATCTCGGTGCGTTCAAAGTCAGACTTGCGCGCGGCGGCCTCCTGATAGGCGTGGACAGCGTCCAGGTTTGTGAGCTTGTCCTCCCACTTTTTCAAGAGCTCATGCTCCGGGGACATGACCATATAGGTCACGCCAAAGAGCGTATCCGGGCGGGTCGTAAAGACGAGCAGCGGGTCGCCCGCCGTCGTTCCAAAGGAAACCTCTGCGCCGGTGGAGCGGCCGATCCAGTTCTTCTGCTGGATCTTGACGCGCTCGATATAGTCGACTTCGTCGAGGTCGTCGATCAGACGCTCGGCATACTCGGTGATCTTGAGCATCCACTGGCTCTTTTCCTTGCGGATGACCGGCGCGCCGCAGCGCTCGCAGACGCCGTTTACGACCTCCTCATTTGCAAGCACGCACTTGCAGGAGGTGCACCAGTTGACAGGCATCGAGGTCTTGTAGGCAAGTCCCCGCTTGAACATCTGGATGAAGATCCACTGCGTCCATTTGTAGTAGTCCGGGTTGGTCGTGTTGATGGCGCGGTCCCAGTCGAAGGAAAATCCAAGCATCTGGAGCTGCTCGGTAAAGCGCGCGATATTGGTCGCGGTGACATCTGCCGGATGCATGTGGTTTTTGATCGCGTAGTTCTCGGTCGGCAGACCGAACGCATCAAACCCAATGGGGAAAAGGACGTTGTAGCCCTCCATGCGGCGCTTGCGCGCAAGGATATCCATTGCGGTGTAAGGGCGCGGATGTCCAACGTGCAGGCCCTGTCCGGACGGATAGGGGAACTCAATAAGCCCATAAAATTTGGGCTTTTCGGAACCGTTTTCAGCGGCGTAGATTTTTTCGTCCAGCCACTTTTTCTGCCATTTTTTCTCGATCGCTGTAAAATCGTACTTCATTGTTTCTTTCAGTCCTCTATTCAGAAAGGGCGCAACGCGCCCCTTTTATTTTATCGTTCGCCGACAAGCTCGGTAACGTCGATCTCGGTCGCATCCGCCCAGAGACGCTCCAGATCGTAGAATTTGCGCGTTTCCTCCATAAAGACATGCACTACGACGCAGCCGTAGTCCAAAAGGACCCAACCGCCCGCGCGGTAGCCCTCCTTGTGCAGAACGCGTTCGCCTTTTTCTTCCAGAACTGCTTCGACCTCATCCGTCAAGGTCTTGATCTGCGTTGTGGATTTGGCGGTGCAGATCACAAAGTAGTCCGCGATCACGGAAACATTATCGATCTTCAGTAGTTTTATATCGCTGCCGATCTTGTTTGCAAGAACGACGACGATCGTTTCGGCTATTTGCTGGGGAGTCATCATAAGCTGTAACCATTCCTTTCCTTGTGCCGCCGGGCGGCAGCTTTCTGCAGTCAGCTCTTGTTCAGATAGAATGAGTTGACGCCACCGGCGACTTCGCCGCCGTTTGTCACTGCGTAGTTGGACGCTGTGACTGTGTACTTCCCAGGCTCCGGCATGATCTGATAGAGGATGTTGCAGTCCTCCTTTTTGATTGGCGAGTCGGTCGGGTTGAGATAAGTGTTTACCATCGCGATCCATTCATCCACGTTAATGGAGACATAGGACAGATTCCGGATCATGCAACCAGTGTTCGGCATTGTCATAAAACTGATATCGTCGATGGCCATTTTCATAAATTCCTTCGCATACCACTGCATGTTGCCGTAACTGAGGTTTGTGTCGGCGTTGTCGAGAATAATTTTTGCAGCGGGCAGGAGCTTATTCCAGTTACCGAGCTGAAGCCACTGACCAGCGCAGGCCTTAATGAGGTCGTGCTGCACATCAATGCGGCCGAGATCGCCGTTTGCGTAGGTGTTGCGGAATCGGAAGACCTTCATAGTCTGTGTTCCGTCGAGGTGCTGATACCCCTTGTTGATATGAATATAGAGGTCCTGCACGAAGTCCTCATAATTCATATCCACGGGAACATCGAAGTCAACACCGCCCATTGCATCGATGACTTCCACAAAAATCTTGGTGTCTATGAGAACGTAGCTATCCGGACGGAATCCCGCAATATCTTTGACCTCATCCATCAGCGCATCTATGCTGCCGTTTTTGGAGGCATAGACATTGTTAAGCTTTTTGACCGGCGCCTTAATGTTCACGAGCGTGTCCCGCGGCAGGGAGCAGATGTTCATCTTGTGCTCCACGGAGTCGTAGCGGCAGAGCATCATCGTGTCGGTGTTGAGTCCGGCGACGTCCTTACCGACGATCAAGAGCGTATAGTAGCGGTCACTGCTGCCGACAACGGCCTCGCTTTGGTCCTCGTCGAGGTCGTCGGCTTTCGGAGAGGCTGAAACGCTCTGGCTGGCCTTCTCCGGTGCCTTGGTCGTGATCATCCAGTAGGCGTAAGCGCCGCCGACGAGGATCGCAAGCACCAGCATGACGATGCCGAAGATCTTCCAGCCGCTCCTTTTCTTTTTGGGCGCCTGCGGAGGCGGGGCATAGCGCTGTTGCGGGGCACCGCGCCGATTGCGGGGATCGTCGTTCCCGTTTTGGGCGGTGTAGCGCGGATCCTGAACGCGGTAACGCGGATCGTACGCCTCGTCATAAGAATAGTCATCCTGCGGGACGCTCCTGCCGCCCTTGCGGGGCTTCGAGACATGGTTCCCGTTTCCACCATATAGTTTCAAGCTTGTTCATTCCTTTCGGACCGGGTCGGTTTCAGACTCCCGTCGCGGTCGTTTTCCTGTGTTCCCGGATCCAGTTCAGGGCGCTGACGGTGTTTTTGTGCGGCTTTCCGCCATTTTGGGAAACTTCGTCAAGGCTCATTTCCAGTCCTTTTATGATCGCCGCGTCAAGGTCTTCATAAGCGAGCTTACGCAGAATTTCGACGCCCGCGAAATCGCGGGTAGGCTCAATGTAGTCGGCAAGATAGAGGATCTTCTCCAGAAGCGTCATGTCGGTGTGGCCGGTCGTATGCCACAAGATGGCATTATAGACCTCGTCGCAGACCCCGAAATGCTCGCGCGCAAAGGCGGCTCCGGTCTTTGCATGGAGAAGCTTATAGTTCGCCTTTTCATCGATATCCGTGATGATACCATATTCTTCGCACAAGTGCAACTGTTCGGGTCCCTTGAATTTCTTTGTAACGTCATGGAGGATCGCGGCCTCGGCGGCAAGCTCTCTGTCCGCGCCCCAACGTTCGGCAAGCCGGACGGCCTCCTGCTCGCAGCCCTGAACGTGGGCAATGCGTTTTTCTTCGAGACAGGCATAGGACATTTTCCGAAGCCAGTCAAAATTCGGCTGTGCGCCGTAATACCTTTTGCGGACGATCTCTTCATAGACGTTTTCCGGCACAAATTCGTTCCCGCCGCGGTTTCTGAGCTGCTCACGCAGCTCCGTCGAGGAGATCTCGATGATACGGCAGCCGATCATCGTGCAGCGTGCGCCGTAGATCACTTCGTAATGGTCCAGCTCGCCGCGGATATAAACGTCACCGTCCAGCGTGCGGAGGAAAACGGCGAGCTCGGCAAGCTCCATGATGCGGCGGTAGTCCTTCCACTCCTCGAAGCTCAAGAACATGTCCTCTCCTATGAGAAGGTACAGTACCGCGTTCGGATACTGCGCATGAATCGCCTCAAGCGTATCGACCGTGTAGTTCGGGCCGGGACGGCGAAGTTCCATATCCGAAACTTCCACATTGGGAATGTCTCCGAAGGCAAGCTGTGCCAGTGCAAAACGTTCCTCCGGCGTGGGGGATTCGACCTCCGTTTCCTTGTGCGGCGGGCGGGCGGTCGGAACGACGATCAGTTTATCGGCTTTCAGTTCCCTGGCCGCTTCGCGCGCAGCCTCCACATGGCCCAGATGCGGGGGGTTGAAGCTGCCGCCATAAACGGCAATACGCAGATTTTGCATAAATTAATGACTCCCTTTATAATTTAGTTTCTTTTTTTCTCTGTCTTTGGCAGAACGATTTTGGGGTCCGTTTCGTTGCGCTTATAAAGAACGAACTTGCTGCCGATCACCTGTACACTCTCCGCCTTGCACTCCGCGCACAGAGTGTCGCACACCTCGCGGGGCGTGAGCGTCGAGGTTTCAAGGACCTTGCCCTTGACGAGCTCACGCGCCTTGAGAGCGCTTTTTGCCTGAAAGATCACGTTTTCGCTGATGTCTCCCTTGCCGACCATGAGAATGGTCTCTTCGGTACTGGCAAGGCCGCGCAGATATGCGCGCTGTTTACTTGTGAGCATTGTATTCCCTCAATTTCTTCTGAAACGATTTTAAGGCGCGTCCCCGGTGAGAGACGGCATTTTTTTCTTCTTCTGTGAGTTCACTCATGGTTTTTCCTGTGCCGGGCAGCTCAAAAACAGGGTCATAGCCGAAGCCGCCGTCCCCGCGGGGGGAGGTCGTGATGATCCCCGGACACTCGCCGCGCGCCGTCAGAACATCTCCGTTCGGAAAAACGCAGGCGATGCAGGAGACGAATTTTGCGCTACGATCCTTCGCATCTCCGAGGTTTTTGAGGAGCAGCGCGGTCCGTTCGGAGTCGGTTTCGCAGCCGCCGTAGCGTGCGCTGTAAACGCCCGGCGCGCCGCCAAGCGCGTCCACGCAGAGTCCGGAATCATCCGCGATCGCCGGTTCGCCGAGTGCCGCGCAAGCCGCGCGGGCTTTGATGAGCGCATTTTCCTCAAAAGTCTCCCCCGTTTCCTCGGCCTCGAAGTCTGCTCCGGCTTCGCGCTGGGATACGACTTCGGCGCCGATCTCGGCGAGGATGGCCTTCATCTCGCGGAGCTTGCCCGGATTGTTGCTTGCAAGAATATATCTCATTGCTGCACCAACGCCTCGGCAAAGGCTTTCGGCTCAAAGGGCATGAGATCGTCGACCCCTTCGCCCACGCCGACATACTTGACCGGAAGCTGAAGCTCCTGCGCAATAGCAAAGACGATGCCGCCCTTTGCCGTGCCGTCCAGCTTTGTCAGAACGATGCCGGTAATACCGGCGGTCTCCCGAAACTGCTTTGCCTGAATGAGACCGTTCTGTCCGGTCGTCGCGTCGAGGACGAGCAGGGTCTCGCAGTCGGCGTCCGGCAGTTCACGGGCAATGATGCGGGAGATTTTGTTCAGCTCGTTCATGAGGTTCGTCTTGTTGTGCAGGCGGCCGGCCGTGTCCACGATGATCACATCGGCTCCTCTCGCCTTCGCCGCGGCGATGCCGTCAAACACGACAGCGGCGGGGTCGCTCCCCTCCTCGTGGCGGACGATATCCGCCCCCGCGCGTCCGGCCCAGACGGAGAGCTGTTCGCCGGCGGCGGCACGGAAGGTGTCACCCGCAACGAGCAGGACCTTTTTGCCCTCCGCTGTCATTTTCGCGGCAAGCTTTCCGATGGTCGTCGTCTTTCCGACGCCGTTGACGCCGACCATGAGAATAATGGATGGCTTTGTGCTCAGTTTGAGGTCTCTGTCGCCAACGTCGAGGAGGTCTGCCATGACCTCTGTGAACGCCTGCCGTACCGGTTCTCCGGCGCGCAGGCCGCGCTGCTTGACAAGCGCACGCAGATTTTCGACCGCCTTTTCGGAGGTCTCAACACCTGCATCGGCCAGGATCAGTGTCTCTTCGAGTTCTTCATAAAAATCTTCGTTTTCACCGGTAAAGCTCGTGAACATGTTGTTCATCGAAACGGTCATGCTCTGCTTGGTCTTGGCAAGGCCCTGCTTGATCTTATCAAAAAATCCCATAGGTACTGAAAACCCTTTCTATATGGATTGGTCTGTTCATTTTGAAATGCTCTTTTCGGCTTCGTCCAGATCAACGGAGAGGACCTGCGAAACGCCCTTTTCCTGCATGGTGACGCCATAGAGCATGTCGGCTTCCTCCATCGTGCCGCGGCGGTGGGTAATGACGATAAACTGCGTTGCATCGGTCATGGTGCGCATATAGTGCGCAAAACGGTCAACATTGGCTTCATCTAAAGCCGCCTCGATCTCGTCCATGACGCAAAACGGCGTCGGACGGACCTTGATAATGGCAAAGTAGAGCGCGATGGCGACAAAAGCCTTTTCACCGCCGGAGAGAAGACTCAGCGTCGAGAGCGTCTTTCCGGGCGGCTGAACTTTGATCTCGATGCCGCAGTTTAAGACATCCTCCTCGTCCTCCAGAATCAGCGCGGCACGGCCGCCGCCGAAAAGGTCCAGGAACGTCTTCCGGAAGCTCTCGTCAATGACTTTAAATTCGCGTAGGAAAATCTCTTCCATCTCCTTTGTGATGTCGGAGATGATTTTTTCCAGCTCACGCTTTGATTTTTCAACATCGTCGCGCTGCTCGGTCAGAAATTCGTAGCGTTCGCGCACGCGTTCGTATTCGTCGATCGCGCCGAGGTTGGGCGTTCCCAGACGGGCGATGTCCCGCTTAAGAGAAGCCATGCGCTTTGTTGCCTCAGACATGTTTTCGACCGGCTCGCGGACGCTCTGCGCGGCCGTGCGGGAGAGCTCATAGCTGTCCCAGAGCTTGTCTATGATCTGTTTTTCCTCCATCTCGGAGGCAAGCTTTTTCTGTTCGATCGCACTGCAGAGACTGCTTGCTTCCAAAAGCTCGCGGTTTTTGTCCTGTGCTGCCTTGTCGGTCTGGGTGCGTTTGCCTTCCAGTTCAAGCTTTGCGGCATTGATCCGGGAGAGTTCCTGCCGGAGCAAGCTGCCGTTTTCACGGGTCTTTGCAAGCTTTTCCTCTACCTCGCGCTTTTTGGAAAGCAGCTCCGCGCGCTCTGTTTCGAGGGCGGAGAGCGCCGTGCGGCGGGATTCGTCATCCCCGGAAAGGTCGCGCAAAAGCCGCTCAAGCTGCTCGATCGCGTCCGCTGTCGTACTGCTCTCGGAGTTCAGCGCGGCGCGGCGGTCCGAGTAAGCCGCAAGCCGTTCGCTCAGTTCTCTGGCCGCGGCGGCGTTGGCCTCGCTCTTTTCCGCAAGCGCCGCAAGCGAACGGTCCAGCGCTTCGATCTCGCTTTGCAGGCGCTCGGCCTCCGCTTTTGTTTCGGCGGCACGCTTTTCATTTTCCTCACGACGGCGGGCGGCAAGCACTCTGTCCGTTTCAAGCGCTTCAATGGTCTTCTCGGCCTCAGCGAGCAAAAAGCGGGTCTGTGTAAGTTCGTTTTCCCGTTTCCGAAGTTCCTCAAGCGCCTCTTTCTGTTCAAAATCGGCAGTCTGAAGCTGATATTTCGCCTCGGACAGCTCCCGCGAAGCCTCGCTCAGCTCGGCCACACAGGCAGAGAGCTGTTCTGAGAGCTCGTCCGCGCGGGCCTGCTGGGCTTTGAGTTCATTTGCACGCGAGAGGATGCCGGTGTTTTTGGCGGCGCTGCCGCCGGTCATGGAACCGCCCGCGTTGATGAGCTGCCCATCCAGCGTCACAATGCGGAGCTGGTTATTATGCCGCTTTGACATGGCGACCGCGTCCGCGAGCGTTTCACAGACGACTGTGCGTCCCAGAAGATTTGCAAAAATATCCTTATATTTGGGGTCGAAGCGGGCAAGCTCCAGCGCCGTGCCGAGATAACCATCCTCATTCTGCGGTCTTTCTTTCAGCTCATAGCCCCGAATGACCGCAACGGGCAGAAAGGTCGCGCGGCCGGATTCCCGACGCTTTAGCAGTTCGATGGCGGCCTTGCCGTCGGCCTGCGTTTCCACGACGATGTTCTGCATCGCGCCGCCGAGCGCGGTCTCTATCGCAAGCGTGTAGCGGTCGTCGGTCTTGACGAGGTTTGCGACCGGTCCGCAGACGCCGTGCAGGGTGCCGCGCCCCGCCTCGCGCATTACGGTCTTGACAGCCAGGGAAAAGCCCTCATATTCCTTTTGCATCTCCGCAAGCATATTTGCGCGCGACGCGGCGGTGCTCTGTTCGACGGAGAGCTTCGCTTTTCGCTCTTCCAGCGCCTTCACCTTGCTCTCTCGGGACTGCGCGCGCAGGGTGTAGCCATCGATCACGTTTTTGAGGGAATCGACCCGCTCCTTCGCTTCATCATAAGCTTTTTGGAGCGTCTTGATACTTGCGGAGAACTCCGCGCGGCGGCGCTCGGCCTCGGCCGCATTCGCCTCGCGCTTTTCCTCGGCCGCCGCCTGCTCGGTCCGCGCGTCCCGCAGCATGGTCAAGACCGTGTTGCAATGGGTCAGGGCCGAGAGTTTTTCGCTCTTCTCCGCAACGAGGCGTGCCGTTTCACTGCGGCCCGCGCTGCCCTGCTCCGCGCTCTCACCCAGGGCCTGTGTCAGCGCGGCGGTCTCTTGCGCAATCTTATCAAGCTCTAGTTTGATCTCCTCGATGCGTGCGCGGCGCTCCGCGATCTGGTTTCTGAGCGCTTCTGCGCGCTCACCCTGCTGAGACATTTCCGTCTGGAGCTGGGTGTGGCGCTCGGCGTTGTGGGCAATGCTGTTTTCCAAAACGGCGATACTGCTTTCACAATCCGCCGCCGCGGCGTCCGAAAGGCTCAAGCGCTCGCGGAGCGTTTCCGCCTCGATGTCCTTTTCGCGCATTTTTTCGGTGCAGCTTTCGGACAAGCGATACAGCTCGTCCAGCTCCCGCTGCACACGCGCGACGTCTGCTTTTGCCCTCGCCCAGTCGTTCTCGATCGTTTCCGCATGCGCATGCAGGCGGTCGAGCGTTTCCATCCAGACGGAGACCTCGACAAGCCGAAGCTCGTCGCGCAGAACGAGATATTTTTTCGCCGTTTCCGCCTGCTCGCGCAGGGGGTCTACCTGCATTTTGAGTTCGTCGATCTTGTCGCTGATACGGACAAGATTTTCGTCCGTGTGCTGGAGCTTGCGCTCGCTCTCCTCCTTGCGGTAGCGGTAGCGGGAGATGCCCGCCGCTTCCTCGAAAAGTTCGCGCCGATCCGTGCTCTTGGCGGAAACGACCTCTGCTATTTTACCCTGACCGATAATGGAATAGCCGTCCCGTCCGAGGCCGGTGTCCATGAGAAGCTCATTCACATCCTTCAGACGGACGGATTCCTTGTTGATATAGTATTCGCTCTCTCCGCTGCGGTAATAGCGGCGGGTGAGCATCACTTCGGTCGCGTCCGTGTCAAAAATGCGCGCGGTGTTGTCCAAAATCAGCGTCACCTGCGCGTAGCCCATTTTTGGGCGTTTTTCGGTGCCGCCAAAGATGACGTCCTCCATTTTGCCGCCGCGGAGCGCGCGCGTACGCTGCTCACCCATGACCCAGAGGATCGCGTCCGAAATATTCGATTTTCCGCTGCCGTTCGGTCCGACAATGGCGGTAATGTCCTTTTCGAAGGTCAGCCGTGTCTTGTCGGGGAAAGATTTGAAGCCCTGTATTTCGAGCGCCTTGAGATACATTTGCCACCTCTGCGTGTAAAAATCACATATTAAAAAATTTTACTCCTTTTTCGTTCATATTGCAAGAAAATGAAACGATTTTAGAGGAGTTTAATCTCGCCGCGCGGAAGTTCCGCCGCGCGGACCTTCAGATCCGCAAATGCAAATGCCCGGCACAGGACATCTATATTCGCGCGGTGCTGCCCGATCATGGCTGAGACGTCCGACTTGTTCACCAGCAGCACCGGCGTCGTTCCCGGCGCAGCCCCCCGCAAAAGGGCCCGCGCCCGCTCAAGTAGAATACGCGAGCGCACAAGCTCTCCGAAAGCGGGATGATACGCTCCCGCGATGGCTTCGCCGCCGGTCAGTTCCTCCGTCGGGTTGAGTCCGAGGCGGATGACCGGGATCCCCGCTTCCGCAAAGAGCGGCAGGATCGTCGCACACCAGTCCACGGCCTCGTCCACCGTGTGCTCGCGGTACTCCCCGCGCCGCCAGAGCGCTTCGAGCGGCGTTCCTTCCACGATAACGGTCGGGTACACGCGCACACCGTCCGGTGAAAGGGCAATGAGCCGCCGTGCCGTCTCCGTGGTCTTTTCCTTTGTGTCGCCGGGAAGTCCGGTCATCATCTGCAAGATCAGCTCAAATCCCGCGTTTTTGATGAGCCGGGCAGCCGTCTCGGTCTGCGCGGCGGTATGGCCGCGCCCGCTTCGGCGCAGGACCTCGTCGTCCATCGACTGTGCGCCAAGTTCAATCGTTTTGACGCCATACCGGCGCAGTCGGTCAAGTGTTTCTTCGTCGATCGCATCCGGCCTTGTCGAGAGGCGGACTGAGCGCAGTTCTCCGGACAACAAAAACGGCAAGGCCGCGTCAAGGAGCGCTTCCTGCTCCATGACGGGTATTGCCGTAAAACTGCCGCCGTAAAACGCCAGTTGCATATCCATATGTGTGGGGTTCTTCGCAAGTCCTTCCAAAACGGCCCGACGGACCGTCTCGGCATCGGCCGGCTGCACACTGCCGGAGATCTTGCGCTGGTCACAGAAAACGCAATTCGCCGGGCAGCCGAGATGGGGAACGAAGACCGGGATGATCGATTTTTTGGCCGTCATTCGCCGATCGCCTCAAGGCCGCTCTTTGCGGCGTTTTGTTCCGCTTCCTTTTTGGTACGTCCGCTGCCTTCCCCAATGGGTTTGCCGTTGAGGGCAACGCGCATCGTGAAAGTTTTGCGGTGATCCGGTCCGGACTCCGAGACAAGCTCATAGGCAAGGCTCTGCCCGCTCCGGCGCTGAACGCGCTCCTGCAGGGCGGTCTTATAGTCCGTGACGGAATGGACCTCCTCGGCTTCAAAGCCCGCGAGAAGAAAGCGGTCGATGAACTGCTTTGAAATTTCGATCCCGCCGTCGAGATACATGGCGGCGATGACCGCCTCCACCGCGTCCGCAAGGATCGACTCGCGCTGACGTCCACCGGTATGCTCCTCGCCCCGGCCCAGCTTGATGTAGCGGCCGAGATCCAGCTTCTGCGCGACGTCGTAGAGGCTGGTTTCGCAAACGAGGTCCGCACGCAGGCGGGTCATCTGGCCCTCCGGCATTTTCGGATAGGTCCGGTAAAGGTAGCTTGCAACAATCTGTCCGAGAACGGAGTCGCCAAGAAACTCAAGGCGTTCGTTGCTTTCGATTCCCAGTGCCCTGTTTTCGTTGGCATAGGAGCTGTGGCTCAGAGCCGTTTCGAGAAGAGTTCTGTCCCTGAAGGAATAGCCAAGCTTTTTTTCCAGTTCTTCCGTGACATTCACTCCCTTTCAGCGGCCTTGCGCCGGTTTAGTCCTGCACAAAGCGGCTTACGTAATCCACCAGGTCACCCACGGTGACGATTTTCTTGAGCTCTTCGTCCGAAATTTCGGGTAGCGAGAATTCTTCCTCGAGCGCCATCGTCAGTTCGACGACATCCAGAGAATCCGCGCCAAGATCATCCACGAACGAGGTCTCCGGTGTAACAGCTTCCGCGTCAACTAAAAATTGCTCACAGATCAGTTTCTGAATTCTTTCAAATACCATAACGATCCATCTCCATTATTCGAACACTCGGCCGGCGCATGACCGGCCGGTAATGTATGCAATGTATGCTAAAAAGAATAATATTCACATAGCAGGGTATTGTCAAGCTTATTTTGCGATTGTCATGAGATCGATGTTCTGCGCGATTTCCTCTGCGACGCCCGCATTGACAAAATCGATTGCCTGACGGACCGCGTTTTTGATCGCGCGCGCGTCGGACGAACCGTGCGCCTTGATGACCGGCTTCGAGATGCCGAGCAGGGCCGTGCCGCCGACCTCGGACGGGTCAAGGATCTTCTTGAGCTCTTCAAGCTGATCCTTCATCAACAGCGCCGCGAGCTTCGTTTTGGTGCTTGCCATGAAAGCGTCCTTGAGGTTCCCCATCAGGAACTTTGCCGTTCCCTCAATGGTTTTGAGCATGACGTTGCCGGAAAATCCGTCCGTCACGACAACCTCGGCGGTATTGAAGTAGGCGTCTTTCGCCTCTATATTGCCGATGAAATTGATGTTTCCCGCGTCGCCCGCTTCTTTCAAAACGGCGAAAGCCTCGTGCTGGAGATCTCCGCCCTTCGTGTCCTCCGCGCCAACGTTTAGCAGCGCGACACGCGGGTCTGCAACACCGAGGATCTTCTTTGCATAGAACGAACCCATGTACGCAAACTGCAACAGGTACTCCGCCGTGCACTCAACATTTGCGCCGCAGTCGATGAGCAGCGCGCCCTTGTTCCCGTTCGGCATGACCGGAGCCATCGCGGCCCGGCGGATGCCGTGAACGCGCTTGACGATCAGCGTCGCTCCCGTCAAAAGCGCGCCGGTGCTTCCGGCGGAAATGCAGGCGTCGCCGCCGCCGTCTTTGAGCAGATGCAGAGCCACTGCCATCGACGAATCCTTTTTGCTGCGCAGTACCGTCGTCGGGTCGTCCTCCATGTCAACGACCTCGGTCGCGTTCACGAGGGTGATCTTATCGCCGAGTGCGCTGCCGCCGTTTTTTTTCAGTAAGCTCTCTATGACGTCCTGTTTGCCGACCAGAACGATCTCTACGCCATATTCGCGTGCGGCCTCTATCGCGCCCTCTACAATGGCCTGCGGCGCGTTGTCGCCGCCCATGGCGTCTACAATGATCTTCATACCCTTACCTCCCAGCACGGAGTCCGCGCACGATCGAAAGCGCCCTCTCCGAGATCGCAGCGTTTTTTTCTCTCTTGCCACGTATTTTTTTATCCAAAGGCGAAATGATGCCAAAGTTTACATTCATCGGCTGGAAACTCCCAACGCTCGGCTCCGAGACATACAGCGCAAGCGCGCCGATCGCCGTTTCGCGCGGGAAATTCCACGGAGCCTCGCCCAAAAGCCTTGCCGCCGTTTCCAGCCCCGCGAGCATTCCGGATGCGCAGGACTCGACATAGCCCTCAACACCGGTCATCTGGCCGGCAAAGGTGATGCGCGGGTCGCTACGGAGCCGGTAGTATCGGTCGAGGAGCTTCGGGGAGTTCAAGTAGGTGTTTCGGTGCATAACGCCGTAGCGCACAAATTCCGCGTTTTTGAGCGCCGGGATCATCGAAAACACACGCCGCTGTTCCGGAAAGGTCAAGTGTGTCTGAAAACCGACAAGGTTGTAGATCGAGCCGACGGCATTGTCCCGCCGAAGCTGCACGACCGCATAGTTCTCCCGCCCGTTGCGCGGGTCGATAAGGCCAACAGGCTTCAAAGGCCCGTAACGCAGCGTGTCCTCGCCCCGCCGTGCCATGACCTCGACAGGCATGCAGCCCTCAAAAACGCCGCCGTCATCAAAGCCGTGGACCTTGGCCTGCTCCGCGTCGCAAAGCGCCTGCCAAAAAGCGAGGTACTCGTCTTTTGTCATCGGGCAGTTTACATAATCCGCAGTTCCTTTGTCGTAGCGCGAGGCGTAAAACGCGCTTTCCATGTCGACGCTCTCAAGCGTCACGATGGGTGCGGCGGCATCGAAAAAGTGGAGCGGGGCGTCCTCGCCGCTGAGAGCGGCAAGCTTATCGGCAAGCGCGTCGCTCGTGAGCGGGCCGGAGGCAATGATGACCTCTCCTGCAGGAATATCGGTCACCTCTTCCGAGCGGATCTCGATGTTCGGATGGTTTTTGATTTTTTCCGTCACGGCGGCGGAAAATCCCTCGCGGTCGACCGCGAGCGCTCCGCCGGCGGCAACGCGGTGTTCGTCCGCACAGCGCATGACGAGGGAGCCAAGCTCCCGGAGTTCTTCTTTCAAAAGGCCGACGGCGTTCGTGAGCTCGTCGCTGCGAAAAGAGTTGGAGCACACAAGCTCCGCAAAATTCGGCGAATGATGCGCGGGCGTCATTTTATGCGGCTTCATCTCGAAAAGCCGGACGGGTATGCCGCGCTCGGCGAGCTGCCATGCCGCTTCACTCCCGGCAAGACCCGCGCCAACGACCGTCACTGCATGTTCACTGTTCATTCTTCACTCGCTTCCGTTTGTTGCGCGGAAGTCTTTTTCGCGGCGGCTGTTTTCTTCTCGGCAGCGGGTTTTGCGGTCTTCTTCGCTGCCGGCTTCTTCTCGGCGGGGGCTTCAGCGTCCTTTTTTGTCGTCTTCTTTGTGGCGGTTTTTTTCTCCGCCGCGGATTTTGCTGCGCTCTTCGCCGTTGTCTTGTTTTCGGCTGTCGCTTTTGCGGCGGATTTCTTTTCGGTGGTTTTTTCCTCGGCGGTATCGGCAGACTTTGTCTCCTCCGTCTTTTCGTCCTCCGCCTTCGCGGTTTTCTTTTTGCGGTAGCCGCGCTTCTCCTCCGGCATGAAGTTCGGGCACTCCGGGTTCACGCAGAACGGCGACTTGTTGCCCTTGCCGGAGAGCTTGAACATCGTTTTGCCGCAGCCGGGGCAGACGTCCTTGACCGGAACATCCCAAGTCATAAAGCCGCACTCCTTGCGCTCGCAGGCATAGTAGGCATAGCCCTTCTTGCTGGTGCGCTTGAGCATGCGTGTGCCGCATTTCGGGCACTTGCCGGGCATTTCGATGACAATGGGCTTTGTGAAATCGCATTCCGGATATCCCGGGCAGGCGAGAAAACGACCGAAGCGGCCGGATTTGATGACCATTTGCTTACCGCACTTGTCGCAGTATTCGTCCGAGAGCTCAACGGGAATTTTGATGTGCTGGCCCTCGAGAGCCTTTTCCGCGTCCTGCAGCTCCTGATCGAAGCCGCCGTAGAAATCCGTGAGGACATCCTTCCAATAGCGTTTGCCGGCTTCGACCGAGTCAAGCGAGTCCTCCATGTGGGCGGTAAACTGCAAGTCGACAATGTCGGGAAAACGCTCCTCCATGAGCTGGGTGACGACCCCGCCCAAAACGGTCGGGCGGAGATATTTGCCTTCCTTCACGACATACTCGCGTTCGGTGATCGTCGAGATCGTCGGCGCATAGGTGGACGGACGGCCAATGCCCTTTTCCTCCATCGCGCGGATCAGCGTCGCCTCGGTATACCGGGAAGGCGGCTGGGTGAACTGTTGTTCTTTGTCGATCTTTTTCAGGAGGACCTTTTCACCTTCGCGGAGATCCGGCAGCGGCTTGTCGCGCTCCCCTTCCTCCTCGTCCTTCGCCTCCTCGTAGACCGCGGTGTAACCGGCAAACTTGAGTTCCGAGTGGTTGGCGCGGAAAACATAGCCTGCGGAGACCGCGTCTATCGTGACGCTGTCGTAAACCGCGTTCGCCATCTGGCAGGCCGTGAAACGACCCCAGATCAGGCGATAGAGGCGGTACTGGTCCGGCGTGAGGTCCTTGCGGATGTCCTCCGGCGTCAGCGCGACGTTGGAAGGGCGGATCGCCTCATGCGCGTCCTGTGCACCGGCCTTGGTTTTGAAGGTGCGGGCCTTGCCGGGATAATAGTTTTCGCCATAGCGGCTGATGATGAATTTTTTTGCCGCCTCGGTCGCTTCGTCGGAAAGGCGGAGCGAGTCGGTACGCATATAGGTGATAAGACCGATGGTGCCCTCTCCGGAAATGTCAACGCCTTCATAGAGCTGCTGGGCAACCGACATCGTGCGCTTCGGCGTCATTCCAAGACGGCGCGAAGCCTCCTGCTGAAGCGTGGAGGTGATGAAGGGGGGCGCGGGCGAGCGCTGCTTTTCCCCGCGCTTGACAGTCTTAATGAAAAAATCGTCTTCGGAGATCGCGTCCACAACGGCATTGACCTCTTCTTCGCTGTGGAGCTCCTGCTTTTTCTGCTCGGTCCCGTGGAAACGGGCAATGATGCTGCCGGACTTTTCGATGCGGTCAAGCGTCACATCCAGATTCCAGAATTCCTCCGGCTTGAACGCTTTGATGTCGTTTTCCCGGTCCACGACCATGCGGGTGGCAACGGACTGCACACGGCCTGCCGACAATCCCCGGCGGACCTTGCGCCAGAGGAGCGGCGAGAGCTTGTAGCCAACGATGCGGTCGAGTATGCGGCGCGCCTGCTGTGCATCGACCAGGTCCTGATCGATCTCGCGCGGCGCTGCAATGCTCTCGGTCACGACCTTTTTCGTGATCTCATTGAAAGTCACGCGCTTAGCCTTTTCGTCCGACAAACCGAGAAGCTCTTTTAAATGCCAGGAAATAGCCTCCCCCTCACGGTCCGGGTCGGTTGCGAGATAGACGATGTTCGCCTGCTTCGAGAGCTTTTGCAGTTCCTCAATAACGTCCTCGCGTGCCTTGACGGGCTGATAGTCGGGTATAAAGCCGTTTTCTATGTCAACGCCCATCGTACTCTTCGGGAGGTCGCGCAGGTGCCCCATCGACGCGACCACACGGTACTGCGGGCCTAAATATTTTTCAATGGTTCTGGCCTTCGCCGGAGACTCGACGATGACCAGGTCCTTTTTTGCTGATGCCATATCGGACCTCTTTTCAATTTATTTAGAAGCGGTGCTTACCGTCTGCGGACATTCAGCGTAAAACGCTTTCCGGGCTCCTGTACAACATAGCCCTTGATCTGCAGGAGGGTAAGCTCCGAAAGAACTGTCGCGGCGGGCAGAGACGCCTTTTCAATGATGTCGTCTACATGTATGGACGGCTGATCCATAACGGAGACGATCTTGAGCTGATTTTCAGTCAGGTCAGAAAGCTGTTGCTGCAAATCAATATATTCCCGCTTTCCGGCGTTGTCAATCCGCTTTCTGTCATTTCGGACGCGAAGCTTGGCAAAGCCGCGCCCGTTTTCAGTCGGCGCCGGGCGCAGGACAGGACGCTCCGGGGCTTCCGGCTGTGGGGCCGAGCCGACGTTCTCCCGTTCCTCGCGGTAATATTCGCGCAGGCGCGCAGCGTCCGGTTTTTCAAGTTTTCCCGGAAACTGTGCTTCAAAATCGGAGAGCACATCCCAGCCCGTCGTCACAAGCGCCGCGCCTGCGCGGATGAGCTTGTTCGAGCCGACATAATTGATTTGGTCGGCGTTGCCGGGGACGACAAAGACCTCCCGGCCCTGCTCCGCGGCAAGATTTGCCGTGATGATCGAACCGCTGCCTTCCGGCGCTTCGACCACCGTCACACCGATGGAAAGACCGCTGATGATGCGGTTTCGCTCTGGAAAATACTTTTTCTGGATCTGCTCCCCCGGCGGGTACTCGCTCACGAGCGCGCCGACTGCGGCAACATCGTCAAAGAGCGGAGCGTTCCACTTGGGGTAAACGTCATCAATGGCGCAGCCGAGAACGCCGATGCAGCTCCCGCCCGCCCGCAACGCGCCCTCGGCAGCGGCGCTGTCCACGCCGCCCGCAAGTCCCGTCACGATGAGCCCGCCGCCCTTTGAAATCTCAAAGCCCATGCGCCGGGCCATCTTAATTCCGTAAGGCGTGGCCTTGCGCGTTCCGACAACAGCAACGGCTGCCGCTTCGTCCACGGCCGGAAAACGGCCCCGGATATAGAGAACAGCCGGCGGGTCGGAAATATTTTTGAGGCGTTGCGGATAGGCGGCGTCCGCATACGTAAGGATGGAGATGCCCTCGCGCGTACACTTCTCCAAGATCTCGTCCGTGCGCGCGAGGTCCTTTTGCAGGACATGCCCGCGCTCGGCGGGCGTGAGCGCGCAGCGCTCGAGAAGCTGTGCCTCATCGGCAAAGTAGACAGCCTCGGGAGAACCGAAAACGTCGAGCAGAGAAAAGCGGGCCTTCGGGCGCAGTTCTGTCATTGTCGAGAGCCAAACCCAGTAGCGCAGCGTAGACATCCGCCGATCCTCCTTTTATCTTCGCATTTCCCAAAGTATGATCGAGGCCGCAACCGCCGCGTTGAGCGACTCCGAGCACGGCTCCATGGGAATGATAAGCTCGCCCCGGCACAGCGAAAGCAATTCCGGAGACAGCCCTTTTCCCTCGCTCCCGACCGCGACGGCGGCGTTTTTGACGCTGACTTCGCGCAGATCGACGGCGCGCTCGCTCAAGGCCGCGCCGAAGAGCGGCAGGCTGTTTGCACTTACATACGCTTTCAGGCCGTCCAAATCCGTCACGACAATGTTCTGCCGGAAGATCGCCCCCATCGAAGCGCGGACAGCCTTTGGCCCGTAGCAGTCGGCGCACGCGCCGACGAGGATGACCGCCCCCGCCCCCATGGCGTTGGCGGTGCGGATAACGGTCCCGACGTTGCCGGGGTCCTGCACATTCTCCAGAACGATCGCGTTCTGAACCGGCACTTCTCTGCGCTCCGGCTTCTTCACGGCAAAGACCGGCCCGGGGGAATTTTTGAGCGGCGAGACATACTGCATGAGGTTCGGCGGCGCGATATACTGCTCCACCGTGTCCGGCAGTTCATACGTCGGCTCCCCCGCCCAGAGCACAAGCGTGATCTCCACGCCTGCATTCAGAGCATCGCGGAGCGTCGTCTCTCCGTCGCACAAAAAGGCGCCGGCCTCACGCCGGGCCTTCGGTTCGGCGCCGAGGGCGCGCAGATAGGAAACGACATGGTTCCTGCGGGATGTGATTTGTTCCATAAAAGCTCCAAAAAAGGCATAAGGCTGCGGCAGGGCATGCGCTCTGCCACAGCCATGGTTTTTTTACTGATCGATCGGCTTCATGGTCGGGAACAAAATGACCTCTCGGATGGAGTCGACGCCCGTGAGCAGCATGACGCAGCGGTCGATGCCGATGCCAAGGCCGCCCGTAGGAGGCAGACCGTATTCGAGGGCGTTGATGTAATCCTCGTCCATCATGCCCGCTTCGTCGTCGCCCTTGCCGCGAAGCTCGACCTGCTTCTGGAAACGCTGCTTCTGGTCGATGGGATCGTTGAGCTCGGAGAAAGCGTTTCCCATCTCGCTGTGGCAGATGAAAAGCTCAAAACGTTCGGTCAGGCGCGGGTCTTTGGGACTGCGCTTTGCCAGCGGCGAAACATCGACCGGATGCATGGTGATGAAAGTCGGCTGGATGAGTTTTTCCTCGACCTTCTGGTCGAAGCATTCGTAGAGCGCGTTGCCCCAGGTCTTTTCCTTTTCCTCCGGAATTTCAACGCCGACGGACTTTGCAAGCTTAACCGCGTCCTCGTCTGACATCTGCGGCATGAAATCAACGCCGAGATACTCCTGAACGGCCTCGGCCATCGTCATGCGCTTCCAACCGGGTGCAAGGGAGATATTCTCTCCCTGCCATGTGACGTCGTAAGTACCGAGAATGTCCTTTGCGGCACTTGAAAGAAGCTCTTCGAAGAGATCCATCATGTCACCGAAATCCGCGTATGCCTGATAGAGTTCGACCGTGGTAAATTCCGGATTGTGCTTCGTGTCCATGCCCTCGTTGCGGAAAATGCGGCCGATCTCGTAAACTCGCTCGATGCCGCCGACGACAAGACGCTTTAAATGCAGTTCCGTCGCGATGCGGAGATACATGTCAATATCAAGGGCGTTGTGGTGCGTCACGAACGGGCGGGCAGTCGCGCCGCCGGAGATGGTGTTGAGGACCGGCGTTTCGACCTCCATATAGCCGCGGTCGTCGAGAAAACGGCGGACGTGGCGGATAAACTGGCTGCGGATCTCAAAGTTTCTGCGGACTTCGGGATTTACAATGAGGTCAACATAGCGCTGGCGGAAACGCGTTTCCGTGTCCGTAAGGCCGTGGAACTTTTCCGGCAGCGGCAGCAGGGACTTGGAAAGGAGCTTTACCGTCTTGCAGTGGACAGAGATCTCGCCCCTGCGGGTACGGAAAGCAAAGCCGGTGACTCCGATGATGTCGCCGATGTCCCACTTTTTGAACTCGCTAAAGGCTTCCTCGCCCAAATCGTCGATGCGGACATAGAGCTGGATGCGGCCTTTGTCGTCGCGGAGGTCTGCAAAGAAAGCCTTGCCCATATCGCGCTTTGACATCAGCCGACCGCAGACGGACACGTCCTTTTCTTCCCACTGCTCAAAGTTGTCCTTGATGTCGGTGGAATAGGCTGTGCGTTCATATTTGGTTTCCGTGAAGGGGTCCCGGCCCTCCTCGCGGAGCTTTGCGAGCTTGTCGCGGCGGATCTGGAGAATTTCCGACAGGTCCTCCGTCATTTCTTCCGGTGTTGTGTTTTCTGGCATTGCGCTGCCTCCCATATCATTTGTTATTTTTCTTCGGCTTGAGAGTGAACGCAAACCGTCAGTTTTTCTTTTCGATGGCGAGAATCGTAAAGTGCAGGTCTCCCGCGGGCGCCGCGACCGTCACTTTGTCGCCGATAACGTGTCCCATGAGCTCGCGGCCAAAAGGCGAGTCATCCGAAATACGGCCCTCAAGGGGGTTTGCCTCCTGGGAGCCAACGACGATGTATTCTTCCTCTTCGCCGTCGTCTTCGCATTTCACTTTGACGCGGCTGCCGAGAGAAACGGCATTTGAGGCTTCCTTTGTCTCCACGATCTCTGCGTGCTCAATGAGGTCCTGTAGCTCGGCAATGCGGGAATAGAGCTTGCCCTGCTCCGTCTTTGCTTCGTCGTACTCGCTGTTTTCGGAGAGGTCGCCGAAGGAACGGGCCTCCTTGATCTGCTCGGAGACCTCACGCTCACGGACCGTTTCAAGGTAGTTTAGCTCCTTTTTCAGATCGTCAAGACGCGCCTGACTCATTTTGTATCTTGCTTCGATCGCCATTGTACTCTTCCTTCCTGTATATCAAAACGGTTAATACATTTAATAAAATATCGGCGCACAGCCGGTCGCTTCTGGCACTTTTTCTGCGGTTTCGCAGGCCCCGCCACCGGCAGTTTGCCGCAATTCTGCTTTGAAATGGCGGAAAAAGTCGCTTTTTTCGCTGTTCAATAGGAAATATTATAGAGAGAAAAAGCAAACGTGTCAAGACAATTCATGGTCTGCGTCCTTTATTTCACTCTTTAGTGTGCTGATCCCGGCCTGAAGCTGATCATCCGCGTCCTGCGCAAGTGTACCGCCCAAGCGCTGGTTTTCTGCGTCCTCACTGAGCGCGACTTCCACATCCGGCGTCAATCCGCCCGTTTCCGCAAGATCCACCCGTTTCGGTGTAAGGTAGCTGCGCGTTGACAGGTGAACAGCGGAGCCGTCGAACAGTTCAATATTGATCTGGCTGCGGGCCTTGCCGGTCGTATGCGAGCCGACGATCTTCGCCCAGCCGTATTCCGAGAGCGCCGCCGCGAAAAATTCCGCCGCGCTGTATGTGTCCGCATTGACAAGCACCGTCATCGGCAGCTTCACGCAATTTGCGTCCGAAGTCTCGACCCGTTCGCTGCCGTTCTTGTCGCGTGAAACGAAAATGTCGCCCTCCGGCAGAATGTGGTCGAGCGCCTTCAAAAGCTCTGTAAGCAGGCCGCCGGGGTTGCCGCGTACATCGAAAACGATGCCTTTCGCGCCCTGCGCAGCAAGGCTGTCGACCGCCTCTACGATGCCGTCGCCCGCGCCGGTCTCAAAGTTTTTGATATGGACATAGCCGATGCCGTCGTTCAGAAGCTCATATTTGACGGGCTTTGCGTAGACGATCGCGGTCGAGACCGTCACTGTCCGCCTGCTGCCGTCCGCCGCACCGAGGACGAGGGTAAAATCCCCCTTCTCCTTTTCGATGAGCGTGTGTATCTGACTTGCCGTTTTTCCTTTGAGCGAAACATCCCCGACGGACAGAAGTGTATCTCCGATCTGCACGCCGGCGCGCGATGCCGGGGAATCCTCAAGTACTGCTTGGACCTTGTAAAGTTCCGTTTCGGCATCCTTGACGATCGTCACGCCGATGCCGTTATAGCTGTTGTTCGTGTACTGCTGGAGACGCTTGTAGTCGTCGGCGTTGAAGTACGCGCTCCACTGGTCGCCGGTTGCATCCACCATTGCGCTGTAGCCCGCGTCGGAGACATCCTCCATGTCCGCGTCACCTATATAGTACTTGTCAATGGCATTATAGACCGCCGAAAATTTCCGTGCGGCAGCATAGCTGTCAAAGCCGCCAAACTGCGCCGCGTAGATGGCGATCATACACAAAACGCCGATCGCCGCGCCTGCTGCACAGGCAACGATGAGGTTTGCAAAACTGAACGATCTTTTCACCGGGTTCCCTCCCTCGACGGCCAGTGCAGCGCACATCCGTCTCCCGCATAGCATATGTTGCAAA
>JBMNPV010000003.1:0-61049 GCA_050943775.1 Oscillospiraceae bacterium | reverse complement strand
CCGCTTGCACGGAAGTATGGTCAATAGGCGCATCCAGCCAACAAACGCAGACCGCGTCATTGGAGCGTCTGCAATCGTTACAGAGCGGATCGACAATGTTGCCTCGACGGGGTATGTCACGGTGGGCGGCAGACTTTGGCCTGCACGGAGCCGCTTCGGTGATCCCATTGAAAAGGATACGGTCACGGTCGTTCGTTCAATCGAAGGCATTAAGCTTATCGTTGAGCCAACGTTGGTGGAGGAAAAATAAGATGACCGTATAAATTTACAGTAGGAAGAAGGAGAGAAAATGGATTATTTTGTTCCGGCACTGCTCATCATCATCGCGCTGATCATCATTGTCCGCAATGTCCGCATTGTTCCGCAGGCGCACGCCTTTGTTATTGAACGCCTCGGCGCATACAGCACGACATGGCACACGGGTCTGCATTTCAAAATTCCGTTTATCGAGGCTGTCGCCAAGCAGATCTCGCTCAAGGAACAGGTCCTCGATTTTCCGCCCCAGCCCGTTATCACCAAGGATAATGTCACGATGCAGATCGATACGGTCCTCTATTTTGAGATCACCGACCCGAAGCTCTACACCTACGGTGTTGAAAATCCGCTCAACGCCATTGAGAATCTCACTGCTACGACGCTCCGCAACATCATAGGCGACCTGGAGCTTGACCAGACGCTCACGAGCCGCGATGTCATCAACAGCGAAATGCGCGTCATACTCGATGAGGCGACCGACCCGTGGGGCATCAAGGTCAACCGTATCGAGCTCAAGAATATCCTTCCGCCGCGCGAAATTCAGGACTCCATGGAAAAGCAGATGAAGGCTGAACGTGAGCGCCGCGAGCAGATTTTGCGCGCAGAGGGCGAAAAAAAATCCGCCATCCTCGTAGCAGAGGGTGAAAAGGAATCCGCCATTCTCCGCGCGGATGCCGAAAAGCAGGCGAAGATCTTGGAGGCCGAAGGTGAAGCGGAAGCAATCCTCAAGGTCCAGACCGCTGTAGCCGAAGGTATCCGCAAGATCAACGAAGCCATGCCGAGCGAAGCGGTCATCAAGCTCAAAGCGCTTGAAGCCTTTACCGCTGCCGCTAACGGGCAGGCGACGAAGATCATCATCCCCTCTGAAATTCAGGGTATTGCGGGTCTTGCGGAGTCCGTCAAGGACATCGTAAAGGACTGACATAAGTATCTTAAAAGGCGCGGCCTAATATGGGCCGCGCCTTTTGCTGTGATTAAAGGTGCGGCATAAATCGGCCGCAAAAAGAAAAGCCTTGTAGCTATTGCAACTACAAGGCTTTTTTGGCGGAGAAGGAGGGATTCGAACCCTCGAACGGCTTTTGACCGTTACACGATTTCCAATCGTGCGCGCTCGACCAGGCTACGCGACTTCTCCACGTTCTGCTCTACAAGGGGGACAATATTTTCTTTTCGATAAACAGCTTGTTTATTATAGATTAGATTTTCCTTATTGTCAAGTAGTGTCTGCATTTTTTCGACGGAATATTTCAGAAAATCAATCTTTCGCTTTGCAGGTTCCTATGATATAATAAAGACGCATGCATCTTCATGCTGAATCTCCGAAAACAGCATAGGATCAAAATATCCTAATGATGAAGATAGACTGGGCTCCGGTCCGACGGTTTCCACTCGGTGCGGCGAAACGGCAGCGTTTCAAAGGCCGCTCAGTGGCCGGACGCACAGGGAAGTACCGCTCAAACGGGAGGCAATACAATGGACGCATATGAAAGTACCCGCGAATTTTGGAAAAGCAAGGACACCGGCACACAGGAGGCGCTGTCGGCAGCGTTGCACGATTATTTTGTCTTATTCGCCAGTGAGAACTGTCTGCTTGAGGATATGCCGCTCACCCCGGCGGCGGTCCGCGCCATCTTTGAGGAGGAGCAGGAGGCTCAGGACAGCGGAGTGGAACGTCTGCTGCAAAACCAGCGGCGCTGCTTTACGATGCTGCTGCCAAAGGCAGCGGTCGGGGAGGATCTGACGAGCGAACTTGTCCGCTCCGTGAATGAACTGCTCTGTGAGGGCATCGAGATGGAAATGGACGACGAGGATGACACGACTCTTTCAGCGGAGGAACTGAGCGAGGCTCTTTCGACGCTTGTCTCCGAGGTGAATGCCTACAACGGCCCAGAGGCGCTCAAGGCCGCCGCCTATTTCGCCGCGAAGCTGGAATACCTCCAGCCGTTTCCCGGCCTGTGCGGGCTTACAGCGCGCATCCTGGCGAACTATTTTCTCCTTGTGCGGGAGGAGCCGCCGCTTGTATTCTTTGAGAAGGACGCCGAGCCATACTTTGACGCGCTGGAAAGCTATGACATTGGCGAAGACCTGCGTCCCCTCGTAAAACTCATGCGCGAAGAAACGGTGGAGACATGGAAAGTCCTGCTCTCCGCAAAATAAGTTAAAAAATGAGCGCCGCAGAACTTCGGTTTTGCGGCGCTCATTTTTCATGGATGGAAGCACTCCGGATGCTGCATCAGATACCATGTGGCAGTCGTCATTGCCAGACCCGCACATCCTGCCAGAAAACACAGCAGGATGCCGGCCCAATCATAACGCAGACGGGACTGGCTTCGGGAGGCAAGCAGCGTTTCGATACCCAGACCGATCAGAATCGCGGGGGACAGGCGCAGCAGCCAGAACAGTTCGAGATCGGGGCAAAAGAGCTTCACCAGCATTGCGCAGCCGGCCGCGACGAGCGTCACACCGACCGTAACGGTGCCGACACGGCGATTTTCTACCGTGCCGACGGGCTTTTTACCGGACTCATTCATGGTCATCCCCCTCTTCCGAAGGAGAGGACAGCGTGGTGCTGTCCGTGTATGCACCGTTGTTCGGCGTGTAATGCGCAAAACTGTCGTCGGACTTCTGCTTCGGTCCGCGGATAAACCACACGCCGAGCCAGATAATGAGGATCGTGAGGATGGTCTTTGGTACGATGCCGTTCATCGCTTCGCTCAGCCCCCACCAGCCATAGGTGTTGCCAAGCGTGTCGGCGCAGACCTCCAGCAGTGCGTAAGCTCCAATAACGATGAGAGTCCAACCGAGGATCTTGCGGCCTTTGCCCTTTAAGAAGCAGAGCACGCTCTCATCATTCCCGGCGAAGAGGTAGCAGTCTTGTGCCGGCCGTCCCTCTTTGCAGAGTGCGCGGATGTTGTAGGAATCAAAGAACGCATACAGCCAGATGGCAGCGATAAAGACGCTGAGCGCATTCAGCTGCAGGATAGAGGAGACCGCTACCATGCTCCAAAACAGGAGAAGCAAGGAAGCGCCTCGCTTCATGTAGCCTTGATACATTTGCCCGCAGCCGGGCAGGCAGGACGAGACGGACAGCCAAAATCCGTTCAGTTCTCTCATTTTTTGTTACCTCCAATATTCGTTTGGTCTTTACCGAGGTCCTCGAACCAGTTGCCGAGGCCCTCAAAAAAGGATGCGTTTTTGCTGCGCTGTGTCTCGATGCTTTCCGAAACCGTGACCGGGAACTGGGTGAGCCGCCCCGGCAGGGAAAGGAGCGCCCCAAAAGCGCCGCCGTTCCAAAGGGAAACGACGATCACAACGGCAGCGACAGCGGTCGCCACGCGATTTTCAAGCAGGCGGAGCGTCTGGCGGCGGATGCGCTGCAAGAGTCCCTCGCGGCAGGAGTGCGCGGGCGTTTCAAGCTTATCGGCCGTCAGAGCCGCGAGATAGCGGTCGAGACAGCGGTCGCAGAACGACAGGTGCTCGGAGATCTCGAGCCGTGAGAGTTCGTCGAGCGCGTCTGAATCGAGCGCCGTAAGCGCCTCGTTCGTGAGGTGACCGGTTTTATCAAACAGTTCCATACCGTGCTCCTTTCTGCCGCTCCCGGCTGTCGATTTGTGCACGCAGCATTCCCTGCGCGCGGCGGATTTGTGTACGTACGGTCTTTTCCGGTCTTTGGAGCCGTTTTGCCGTTTCCTCCGCGCTGTTTCCCTCGAGGAAAAACAGCACGCAGGGCGCGCGGTACGGTTCTCGCAGCGAAAGGATCATGTCACGGATGGCCTCCGCTTCGATGGCGGAAACGGTGAGTTCCTCCGGTTCGGGGCCCGCGCGCGGTACGGTGGCCAGATCCTCCGGTTCGGAAAGAACGGTGTGGCGTTCGTAAGCGCTTTGAAGAAAGTCTTTGGCCTTGTTTGCCGCAATGCGCGTGAGCCACTGCTTTTCAAAGCCGTCCGGGCAGGAATCGCGGTGCTGCCAAGCCGAAAGGAAGGTTTCCTGGCATAAGTCTTCGGCCGTTGACGCGTCCTTCACCATCTGCCGGCAGACGGTGAAGACCAGCCGCTCATAGGCGCCGACCAACGCTGAAAACTGTTCTGTTGTCTGGATCGACACCGGCCGTCGCCCCTTTCTTTCCGCTTACAAACACCATAACGATGTTCGCGCGTGAATTTCTTCAAAAAAACAAAAATTTTTTGAAAAAGAGCCGGAAGGTCACCCCTCCGGCTCTTTGCGTGCTAGATTTATTCTGCCTCGTGTTCGGCGATATGCATATAGTCGTCGTAAGAACACAGACGGTCGATGCAGCCGTCCTCTGTGATCTCGATGATGCGGTTGGCGACGGTCTGTGTGAGCTGATGGTCGTGGCAGGAGAAAATGATGTTGTACTCGAATGCGCTCATGCCGTTATTGAGCGCGGCAATGCTCTCGAGGTCAAGGTGGTTCGTCGGCTGGTCAAACAGCAGGACATTTGCGCCGGAGAGCATCATTTTGCTGAGCATGCAGCGCACACGCTCACCGCCGGAGAGGACGCTGACTTTCTTGTAGACCTCGTCGTTGGAAAACAGCATCCGGCCGAGGAAGGTGCGCAGATAGCTCTCCCGCTTGTCTTCGGAGAATTGACGCATCCAGTCCATGATGTCGAGGTCGCAACCCTCGAAGTAGGGGGAGTTGTCGCGCGGGAAGTAGGCCTGCGTCGTCGAGACGCCCCACTTGACTTCGCCTTCATCCGGCTCCATCTCGCCGGCAAGAATTTTGAACAGGCAGGTGACCGCGTTCTCGTTTTTGCCGAGCAGAGCGATCTTATCGTCCTTGCCCATGATGAAACTGACATGGTTCAGAAGCTTTACGCCGTCGACCGTCTTGCTGACGTCGGTCACAAACAGGCGGTCCTTTCCGGGCTCGCGTTCTGCCTTGAAGCCGACCCACGGGTAGCGGCGGGAGGAAGCGGGAAGTTCGTCGACGGTCAGCTTGTCGATGAGCTTCCGGCGGGAGGTCGCCTGACGGGACTTTGATTTGTTCGCGGAAAAACGGCGGATGAAGTTCTCAAGTTCGGCAATCTTCTGTTCGGTCTTCTTGTTCTGGTCCTTGCGGAGCTTTTGCATGAGCTGGGAGGATTCATACCAGAAGTCGTAGTTGCCGACATACATCTTGATGCGGCCATAGTCAATGTCGACGATGTGGGTGCAGACCGTGTTGAGGAAGTAGCGGTCATGCGAAACGACAAGCACGGTGCCGTCGTAGTCGAGGAGGAAGTCCTCGAGCCAGACGACGGAGGCGAGGTCGAGGTTGTTCGTCGGCTCGTCAAGGAGGATGATGTCCGGATGTCCAAAGAGCGCCTGCGCGAGTAGGACCTTGACCTTCTGCCGGCCTTCCAGTTCGCTCATCTGCTTGTAGTGGAGGTCCGTGTCGATCCCCAAGCCTTGCAAAATACGGGACGCGTCGCTCTCGGCCTCATAACCGCCGAGCTCGGCGAACTCTTCCTCAAGCTCAGCCGCACGGATCCCGTCCTCGTCCGAGAAGTCGGGCTTTTCGTAAATCGCGTCTTTCTCCTTGCCAATGTCATAGAGCTTCTTGTTGCCGAGAATGACCGTGTCCATGACGCTGTAATCATCATACATGTTCTGGTTCTGCTTCAAAACAGACATGCGGCACTTTTTGTCAACGGTAACGCTGCCGTCGTAGCCGGTCAATTCGCCGGATAGAATACGAAGGAAAGTCGATTTGCCCGCGCCGTTCGCACCAATGATGCCATAGCAGTTGCCGGCGGTGAATTGCAGATCGACCCTGTCGAAGAGTTTCTGGCCGCCGAACTGGAGAGAGAGATTTTCAACCGTTATCATTTGAGACTCCTTGCAACAGGGAGGCACTGTGCCGTCCCGTTTAGTTTACATAATAGAATATGGGCTTCTGGAATCAGAAGTGTTCCCGGACATAGGGGATGCGGGAGAGCGCATAAAACAAGACTGTGCCGGCTGCCGCGCCGAAGACGCCTTGAATGGTATTCGGAATGACATCCGCAAGCGCGCCTGCAAAGCCATAGATCAGGCACTCATAGGCGAAGTAACCGCCGACAAGGATCACTGCGGCGCAGACACTGCCGAGCACTGCGCCGGTTTTCGGCTTTTTGTCCTTGAACGTGCGCAAGATCGCGCCCGCGGCGAGTGCCATGCAGGCTTTAATGACAAGTGTCGCCGGAACATAGATGAAGTAACCGTACATCGCATCGGTGATCGCCGCGCCGACGCCGGCAGCGAACGCGCCCCAGAAAGGCGTTAAGAGGAAGGCGCTCACAATGACCATCGCGTCGCCCGCGTTGACATAGCCGTTTGCCATCGGAATGGGCAGGCGGATCATCGTGCCGACGGCGACCAGTGCCGTGAAAAGGCCTGTCCAGACAATTCTTTGGATTTTGCTGTCTTTGTTCATTGCAGTTCTCCATTGCAGATTTTTCCGGAAGCTGCTTCATCGCTCATCCGCATCGCGGCAACCGCAATGCCTGCCAGGATGAACCACGTGAAGAAAGTACGCGGATAATACCAGACATATTCCACACCAAAGGCAAAAGCGATGCCGACCATGCTCGACAGGCAGGCGATCAGGACGCAGCGCGCAAGTCTGCAATTCGTTTTGAGAAGCTTGCAGGCGCTGTCCTTCCAGAGACGAAGCATATACCACATGTAAGATACAAAGCCGAGCAGACCCAGTTCGAGCACGAGCTCCAGATAGACCATGTGGCTGTGCGGTACGCCGATGAGGGCGTGAGGATTGGCATAGCGCGGATAGAGGACCGCAAAGCTGCCCGGCCCGAGGCCGATGCCGCCGGGGAAGTAATCCTTCGCCATCTGCGTGGTTCCCTCCCAGATGTAAAGACGGAACCGGTTCGACGAATCCGCGTGATTGAAAAGCGTCCCGATGCGGGTCATGATGCTGTCCGGCAGTACGGGGATCGACGCTATGCACAGCATAAAGAAGACCGGCAGCAGCTTTTTATCCGCGTAGTAAACGAAAATGATGCAGCACAGGAGCATCGAGATCCAACATGAGCGCGAATAGGTCATCAGCAGTGCGCCGAAAGGCAGCGCCATACCGAGGATCAGGAGCAGCCGCCAGTAAGGGTTTTTCCGGCTTGCAGCAAAGACCGCCGCGAGCGGCGCCATCATAACGAGAAATTCCGCGTAGTTGTTGGGGTTTCCAAAGCTCGAAAACACGCGGCCCGGTACGCCCTTGTTGAGAGAGAGGTCCGTGAGGCTCGCGGACACGGCAACGCCGACTACGCGCTGATAGAAAGCAAAAAGTGATGTGAGCATCACCGCGAGATAGAGAAAGCCCAGCAGGCGCTCCATGCGGCCCGGTGTCGTAAGGTCGGCCGAGATGATATAGAGGAAGAGAAAAGCTGTGACATACAGCACCAGAATCCGCAGACTGTCGCTGCGGTCAAAGCTCAAGCCGAGACTGAAGACACAGGCGAGCATGAAGAGCATGAGTGGAAAGCCCATCTCGTGCAGGTAATAGATTTTCCGTTTTCCCGCGCCGACGAGGATCACGTACAGCGCAAAAAGACCCGCCGCGAAGAGCAGTGCGTAGGAGTTTGACCAGTAATCGTGCGGCACGATGAACATGACACAGATCGCCCCGCCGAGTATCGTTTCAAACTTGAGGAAAAAGGACGAGCGGCAGAAACGGCGCACAAAGCGCTGCGTTGCGCTGCCGTCGCCGGCACGTCGTATCGCTGCCCAGAGCGCGTGCAGCAGGCGGTCAAAGAAATCAAAAATCGCCCGGAAAATGCGCGCAAAAAGGGAGCTCCGATAAATCGGTTCGAGCCGGCTCTCGCGCGTGAACCAGTGGACAATGGTGCTGTTTCGGAAACCGCGGCTGAACGCGCGGTAGATACTGCGAAGAAACACGTAGACAGCGCTCTGCATCCATAGGACATAGAGCTTGGCGAGTATACTTGTGGAGAGCACTTGGCCACCCCGCTTTCATTAAAAATTACGGGTAATGGCCCGCTCAAGCTGCGGGCTCGATAGCCTTGATGCGGCAATAGACCTTGGCCTTGCCGGCATAGACGGTCAGCGAGTGACCAACGGCATACGTAACGCCGTTGATTTTGACACCGTGATCAATTGCCTCGCCCTCCGCAATGGAGGTGAAAGACAGAGAGTTGTAGCCCTGACGCACAACAGCCTCGACCTGTCCCTTGGTGTTCGTAACATAGCCGAGCGGCTCGCCGGTCTCAAAGCTATCGAGTGTGCCGAGGTCGGAATTTTCCGTTACATCCGAGCAAGACGCGCCTTTCACCATTGCCTGCGGCACATAGTCGGGGACCTCTTCCGCGTAGAACGTGATCCGGACCGTCTGGATGCTGCTTGTTTCCTCCCGGTTTTTCACGACGCGGAGCGCGACGGTCACGATCAACGCAGCGAGAACGAGAAGGATGATGAGGTCGATAAGATTTATCTTACCGAAGAGTTTTCCGTTTTGATCAACCATGTTGTTTCCTGCTTTCCGATTTCAGATTATTCATTGTATGCGGCGAAGACGTCGCCGGCAAGCTTTTCAAGGTCAAAATACTGTGCGACCTTTTCATTTGCGGCCTCCGCAAGTGCGGCACATTGTACGGCATCCTGCATGAGGAATTTCATTTTTTCCGAGAACTCCGCCGTGTCGCCGTAGTTGACGACAAAGCCGCATTTTATATCCGTTTCCGCGAGATCGCGGTTGCCGCCGACATCCGTCACGACGAGCGGCAGTCCGGCATTCATCGCCTCCAGGATCGCAAAGCTCATCGCCTCATTGCACTGGGAAGAACAGAGATAGGCGTCGGCTCCCGTCAGAAGCTGCTTCGTATCGGTCCGGTAACCCAGCAGGCGGCATTCGTTTTCCAGTCCCAGCGCGGCGATCTGGGCTTTGATCTCTTCCGTCAGCTCTCCATCACCGGCGATGGCACAGCAAAACGGCTTGTTCGTCTTTTTCTTGAGCTCCGCGAGCGAGTCGACAAGGAAGGAAAGACCCTTTTCCGGTGCAAAGCGCGCCATAATGAAAAAGACGAAACAGTCGTCCGGCAGCCCAAGCTCTTTTTTCAGCACATCTGTGCGCTGGGGAAGGGGAGCCGGTTCAATGCCGTTGTAGATGACCTTGATGCGCTCGGGCAGAACGCCGTTTTCGATAAGAATATCGCGGCCTTCCCGGCAGACGGAGATGATGCAGTGGTCCTGCGGGCTGTATTTTTTATTGAGCTGTTTCCAAACCATTCCGGAGAGGCCGCTCAGCCGCAGTGTCAGATGGCTCGTCATCACAACGCGGGGTACAGCATAATATTTTTTTGAGCGCAGTGCGATGAGATTTTCGCGCGGATACTGCGCGTGAATGACGTCAATTTTATTTTCGCAGCAGAATTCCGCCAACCGCTTCGGCGCGGAAAAGAGCACTGCGCCTTTGCTCATGTCGAGCTGAAGCGTTGGAACATTCGCGGCACGCATCTTTTCGGAAAGCTCACCGTCAATGTTGTAGGCAAAAAAGGGGTTGATCCGGTCCTTGCCCAGAATGCGGACGAGATTCTCAACGTATTTTTCAGTACCGGCTTTACCGGCATAGTTGATCAGATATAGTACATTCAATACAGTGCCTTCCTTTCGCAGGCCGGATGATCTCAAAGCATCCATACTTTGCATAGTATATAACATCTCTGGGCGTCAAGTCAATAACACAGAAATGCCTTTCCGTACAAAGACGCTGCACAGAAAAAGGGAGCCTCAGTGAGGCTCCCTTTTTCTGTGTCAGCCGCCGAGGTATGCTTTTTTGACGGCGTCGTTGTTTAAAAGTTCCTGCGCGTTCGCGGAGGTGACGATTTTTCCGGTTTCCAGAACATAACCGCGGTCTGCGACCGACAGCGCCATTTGCGCGTTTTGCTCGACCAGCAGGATGGTCGTGCCGCTTTTGTTGAGCTCCTTGACAATGTCAAATATCTGATCGACAAGGATGGGGGACAGGCCCATCGAAGGCTCGTCCAGCATCAGAAGCTCCGGCTTTGACATGAGCGCACGGCCCATAGCGAGCATCTGCTGTTCGCCGCCGGAGAGTGTTCCGGCGATCTGCTTTCGCCGCTCTTTCAAGCGGGGGAAACGTTCATAGACCTTTTCAAGTTCCACATTCATATTGTCGCCCTTTTTCTGCGTATAGGCGCCCATTTCAAGGTTTTCCTGTACAGTCATCGTGAGAAAGACACGGCGGCCTTCCGGGACCTGTGCAAGCCCCATCGAAACGATCTTGTGCGGCGGTATCTTGCCGAGGTCCTGTCCGTTGAACGTAATGGAGCCGGTCTTGCTGCGCAAAAGACCAGAAACGGTGTTTAGCGTGGTGGATTTTCCGGCGCCGTTTGCACCGATGAGCGTTACGATCTCGCCCTTGTTGACCGAGAAGGAAACGCCCTTGATCGCGTGAATACTGCCGTAATAGACGTTGATGTTCTCTACCTTGAGCATTTCTTCCGCCATATCACTGGGCCTCCTTTCGCTTGCCGAGATAGGCCTCAATGACCTGCGGGTTCGCTTGGATTTCCTCCGGCGTGCCTTTGGCGATGACCTTGCCGTAGTTGAGTACGCAGATACCTTCGCAGATACCCATAACGAGATTCATATCGTGCTCAATGAGCATGATCGCGATCCCAAAAGTATCACGGATCTTGACAATGTTGTCCATAAGCTCACTCGTCTCGGACGGGTTCATACCGGCGGCCGGCTCATCGAGCAGCAGCAGCGAGGGATTTGTCCCGAGCGCACGAATGATCTCGAGTCTGCGGCGCGCACCGTAGGGGAGATTGCCGGCCTTGACGTCTGCGATGTCCTGCATGTCAAAGATCGACAGCAGTTCCATCGCGCGGTCGTGGGCGATACGTTCATTTTTCCAGTAGCCCGGCAGGCGGAAAATTCCCGTCAGCATACCATAGTTGATGCTGTTGTGCAGACCGACTTTGACGTTTTCCTCAACCGTCAGGTGGTCGAACAGGCGAATGTTCTGGAAGGTGCGGGCAATGCCGAGCTTGTTGACCTGCACGGTATTCATGCCGGCAGTGTCGCGCCCGTCGAGCATGATGGTGCCTCGCGTGGGCTGATAAACCTTTGTCAGGAGATTGAAAATGGTCGTCTTTCCCGCGCCATTCGGTCCGATCAGACCTGCGATCTCGGTGCGCCCGATCGCCATATTGAAGTCGTCCACCGCTGTGAGACCACCAAAGTCGATGCCGAGATGGGAAACCTCGAGGATCGGCGTCTTGTCAATATCGCGCTCCGGAACAATGTTGACGGAAGGAAGCGGGACCATTTTGGTGCCGGGATGTCTCTTGGAATTATTCATTTGCGGCGTCCTCCTTTCCGCCGCCGTTTCCGGCGGGAGCATCGTCATCCGTCTTTCTGGAAAACAGGCGGGTAAAGAAAGCCTTAAAGTTCGCGTTGTTGGAAACGACCATGACAATGATCAAAACCAGCGCGTAGATGAGCATACGGTAGTCGCCGAACTTACGCAGCAGCTCCGGCAGCACCGTCAGCAGGGTTGCGGAGATGATCGTTCCCCACATGTTTCCGAGTCCGCCGAGAACGACGTAGACAAGTACGATGATGGAGGTGAAGAAGTTGAACTTCGAGGAAACGACCGTTGTGAAGTTCATTGCGTAGAGCGCGCCGGAGGCACCCGCGAGCGCGGCGGAAGTTACAAAAGCCATGAGCTTGTAACGCGTTACGCCGATGCCGACGCTCTCGGCGGCGATGCGGTTATCGCGGATCGCCATGATCGCGCGGCCTTGACGGCTGTGAACCAGATTCAATATGATAAACAGGGTTATCAAGATCAGAATGAAGCCCGCCGTGAAGGTGGAAAGCTTCGGAATTCCGGAGACGCCCATCGGCCCGTTGATAATGACCTTGCCGCCCTCCTCCAGTCCGAGTGCGTCGGAGGTCTTGAGGAAAGCAAAATGCAGGCCGTCTGCGTCGAGACCGACGTACATACAGTTGATGAGATTTTTAATGATCTCGCCGAAAGCGAGCGTCACGATGGCGAGATAGTCGCCGTTGAGACGCAGGACCGGAATACCGACGAGGAAACCCGCGATCGCGGCACAGGCGGCGGCGATGAGCATGGAAATGGCGAGACGCAGGGGCGTGGAGGCGATGGAGCTCTGAAGGCTGATTGCCGCGACGACGCCGGAAAACGCGCCGACGCTCATAAAACCCGCGTGGCCGAGGGAGAGTTCACCGAGGATGCCGACGGTGAGGTTGAGTGAAAGCGCCATGACGATGTAGGCGCAGATCGGAATGAGCAGACCCTTCATCGAGGCGTTGATGTGACCGCCGCCGAGCAGGATCTGCATGACGATATAGGCGACGATAACGATGCCATAGCAGGCGATGGAGTCCTTGACGGATTTCCTGAGCGGCTTTTTAGGGGAGGACGGGAGCTTTGTGTTATTCATATCGCAGCCTCCTCAGACTTTCTCGCGGATCGGCTTGCCAAGCAGGCCGGTCGGTTTGACGAGCAGGACAATGATCAGAACAGCAAAAACGATGGCGTCGGAGAGCTGCGTGGAGATGTATGCCTTGCCGAAAATCTCGATGATGCCAAGCAGAATGCCGCCGATCATCGCGCCGGGAATAGAACCGATACCGCCGAACACCGCCGCCGTAAAGGCTTTGATGCCGGGCATAAAACCGGTCATCGGTGTGAGCGTGGGGTAGGCGGAGCAAAGCAACACGCCCGCGACAGCCGCGAGACCGGAGCCGATCGCAAAGGTGACCGAGATGGTGGTATCGACGTTGATGCCCATGAGCTGGGCTGCACCCTTGTCCTCGGATACGGCACGCATGGCCTTGCCCATCTTGCTCTTGCTCGTAAAGAGCGTGAGCGCGACCATGATGGCGACGCACACCATAATGGTGAGAAGCGTGACATAAGTGATGGAGAGCTGGTCACCAAAGAGCTTGACGCTGCCCTTGCCGACGATGGAGGTGAAGACTTTGGGGTTGGAGGTCCAGATCAGCAGCGCAAGGTTTTCGAGCAGGTAGGAAACGCCGATCGCCGTAATCAGAACAGCGAGAGATGTTGCCTGCCGCAGCGGCTTATAGGCAAGACGCTCGATCACGACGCCGAGCAGCGTACACACGAGCATGGAAATGATCACGGACATATACGGCGACATTCCCCAATAGGATGTCGCGCAGAAAGACATATAGGCGCCGACCATGATGACATCGCCGTGGGCGAAGTTCAGCATCTTGGCGATGCCGTAAACCATGGTGTAGCCGAGTGCAATGATCGCATAGATACTGCCGAGGCTGATTCCGCTGATCACATAGAAGAGAAAATTCATGCAGCACACCTCAATTAGTTGTTTGTGTAGAAACAGAAACTGCAAAGTACCGACAGGGAAGGTGACAGGGCCCGAAAAACTTGGTTCAGGTCCTGTCAGCTTCCTTTTCGACGCTTTGCGCAGAAAAAATGAAAACCAAAGCAAGGGCTGCCGGGTATTACGGCAGCCCCTGCGCCAGATCAGGTCGAAAGGAGATTACATACCGACGTATGCGCCGTTCTGAATAACCATGCCCTTCGGGGACTTGGAGACCGCGCCGGTCTTGTCCCAGGTAACGCCGGTGCCGGTCAGACCGTCAAACTGGAAACCAGCGTCCGTGAACGTGGCAATGAGCTTGTCGGTGATGGTGGCGGCATCCATGTCGGAAGTGATGCCGGCGGCCTTGCAGGCGTTGTAAAGCGCATAGACGCAGTCATAGCCGTCCGCTGCGAACTGGTTCGGAGTCTCGTTGTAGAGTTCCTTATACTTCTTAACAAAGTTCACAGTCTTCTCATCCGTAGCGTCTGCGTTGAACGGGGTAAGGAGCATGACGCCCTCTGCAAGAGAGGTATCAAAACCTTCCATGGTGAGAATGCCGTCCATGCCATCAACACCGAAGAACTTCGGCGCGTAGTTCATGGACTTGGCCTGACTGAGAATGAGGGAAGCGGGCTGATAGTACATCGGGAGGAAGAGGAGATCTGCGCCGGCCTTCTGGGCCTCGGAGAGCTGAACGGTAAAGTCCGTCTGGCTGTCGTCGGTGAAGGTGGTAGCGGAAACGATGTTCAGGCCGAGCTCCTGTGCCTTGGCGTTGAACTTGTCGTAGATGCCCTTTGAATAGACGTCGTCGTTCTTATAAATGACGGCGATCTTGGTGCCGAGCTTCTGATCGGAGATGTACTGTGCGGAAGCGGTGCCCTGGTTCGGATCGGAGAAGCACATCTGGAACTGGTTGTCCTTGCCCTCCGTGACGGCGGTGGAGGAGGCGGATGGCGTCAGAGAAAAGATACGGTCCTCATAAGTCAGTGCGGAGGTCGCTTCGCACGGCTTGGAGGTCACGGAACCGAGAGAGATCTGCATGCCCCAGTCCTTGAGGGTGTTGTAAGCATTGACAGCCTTTTCGGCGTCGTGCTCATCGTCCTCATATTTGAGGTCAAACTGAATGCTCTCGCCCATGGCGTTGATCTCATCAACGGCGATCATCGCACCATTCTTGGCGGCGTTGCCGTAAATTGCTGCCGCACCGGTAAGCGGGCCGGTTCCGCCGATTTTGATAGCGGCTGCGGGTGCGGCGGAGGCCGCCGGACTTGCGCTGGTCGTGCTCGCGTTGTCGTCCTTGCTGCCGCAGCCGGCCATGCAGCCGACCATCAGCGCGAGGGAGAGTGCAAGGCTGATAAACTTCTTCATTTTCTTTCCTCCTGTTGATAGAATGTGTTTATACAAAAAACGACCTCGCAATCGGACGAGGTCATCTTCAGTACGCTTTTGCAGCGCGATTTTTTTCGTTTACCCTCGTAATTGTTAGTATTTTAAATCTTCATTGCGATAAAGTCAATAGTAAGTGCCTGCGAATTTGACACGATTGAAGCCGTCTGTTTGTGAGAGAAGCACAAAAAATAAGTGTACATGTCAGACATACAGATATTTCCGTGCCATGGAAAAACAAAAACGGAAAATTCAGTTGACTTTTTCCGTTTGTCGCATCACATAAGTAAAGAATTATGGTAGAAGAAAACAATATCTTGTGCATTGTGCCAGTATTCGTGTGCCCGCTTTTGTGCTATACTCAAAACACTTCTATTTCGATTACGGAGATGCGCCATGAATAACACCGCTTCCCGAACCGAATATGGCTTCTTCTTTACCTTTAGCTTTACCGGCTTTACCGGTAAGGCTTATTTGAGTTTGTCTGCATAAGGGTAAGGAAGAACTACACCGACTTTCAGGCCCCGCGGCAAACTCGCCGCGGGGCCTTTTTCAGTTTTAACCCAACATGTGGACCAACAGATGCTATACATTATAACTGATAACAATTTTATTCTAGATACCAAACATTCTGCGGTCAGACCTTCGATGAGAGAAAGCGGCGCATGAAGGAGATTTATGTAAGCCGATTCACTAGAATATAGAGTGCAATAGTTGCACCAAAATAAAAAACTGCGCATCTGGCGCACAGCACGTGATTAAAGTTTCGATTAGCGCACCGATGCAGCGAGAGGAGACGATGCGAATGACGGATGCGGACTGGCAATCACAACTTCAACAGACAGATACGCAACTTCGCAATTTATTTCAAAGACATCTGACGCTAACAAGCAAAGTCAAAGACGAAAAGCTGGAGGAAAACCTGCTGTTTCAAGGCCTCTCAGACACGGAGGAAGAAACGGATACGGCTTACATCCGCAGCTTTTGCCAAGCGGTTTTCTCACTCAGCAGGGACTTTCGCTGCGGGATGCCCAAGAATCCCATGCAGTCGGCACTCCGCATGATCGGTGCAGATGCGGCACAGATGCAGACGGATGAAGCCTCTTTCGCAAAGGCGGTGCGTTTTGCGTTCCAATACGCCGGCATCGAACCGGACAGGAAAAAAGCCGTTATCATTGGCGCAGGAGAGGAGGCTGAAATGCTTGCCCAGATTCTGAACTCGATCGGTGTTTCAAGTGCAGGAACCGAATTACCAGAAAATGCCGAAGCGTTCTCGGACGCGGAGATTTTGGTGAACGCGACAGCGATCGGCGCGTTTCCAAATAACCGGGCTTCCCCGGCGAGACTCGAGCGACTCCCGCAGTGTTGCGGCGTTTTGGATTTTATCTGCGACCCTGTGCGGACCGCGCTTGTGCAAAGCGCGCAGGCACGTGGGATCCCAGCAAGCGGCGGTCTGCCCGTCATTGCCGGCCTTGCGCTCGCGGCTGTGGGGCGCTTTTCGGACACAGCCGCGACAAAACTTGCCCGTCAAATGGAGGCGGAAAGGACCAATCTGATCCTCATTGGCAGCTCCGATTGCCGGGAGGAGGCCGCGGCGCTTTCAAATTTGCTAGGCCGCGAAACGATCTGCATGGATGACTTGATCGAGGAGAGCGCCGGGACCTCTGTTTCCGAGCTTCTTCGGGACGACGGAGAGCCGATCTACCGCTATTTTGAACGCCGGTCGGCGCAGAAAGCGGGCGCGTTCAAAGGCGTTGTGATCTCGGCATCATCCGGCATTGCGGCAGATGGCAGAAATTATACGGCTTTGCATCAAAATGGCCGCATTTATTCTCTTTTTGACGGTTCACTTTCAGCAGCAGCCCAGCAGTTGGAAGCGGAGAGAGAGCCGCTCTGTTGCGCCTTTGCCGACGTTCGCATTGCGCGAGGCCGCACGCCGAAAGAAACCGCAGACGCGGTTTTGCAGGAATATAAGACATATTACGGTCTGAAATAAACAGGTTCGCCGCATATCGGCGCACATATTAAGAAAAGGGGTATTCAAATTGTCGTATCACTACTATAATGAAGCCGCGGAATGTATGCCGCGGGAGGAACTCACAAAGCTCCAGAGCGAGCGCCTGCGCGCGGTGGTAAAGCGCGTCTATGAAAACGTCCCGTTCTATACAAAAAAGTTTGACGAAATGGGTTTGAAGCCTGAGGACATCCACGGCATCGAGGATCTCCCGAAGCTGCCGTTCACAAACAAACAGGACCTGCGTGACAATTACCCCTTTGATCTGTTCGCAGTGCCAATGGACGAAGTCGTCCGAATTCATGCGTCTTCGGGCACGACCGGAAAGCAGACCGTCGTCGGCTACACGAAAAACGACCTCGCCGTCTGGGGCGAAGTGATGGCTCGCACGCTCGGCGCAGGTGGCGTGACGAAGGCCGACATCGGCCACATCAGTTACGGCTACGGCCTGTTCACCGGCGGCATGGGCGGCAACCTCGGCTCCGAAACGGTCGGCTGCGCGACCATCCCGGCCTCGACCGGAAACACCCGCCGCCAGGTCACCATTCTGCAGGATTTTCGGCCGACTTTCCTTCTCGCAACGCCGTCCTACGCACTGACCATAGCGGAATATCTTGCGGAGAATCACATTGACCCGTCCTCTCTGAGCCTCCGCTGCGGCTTCTTCGGCGCGGAGCCGTGGACAGAAGAGATGCGCAGAGAGATCGAAAATCGGCTTCATCTCAAAGCCTACGACATCTATGGCCTTTCGGAAGTCATTGGTCCGGGTGTTGCCTATGAGTGCGAATGTCAGCACGGTCTGCATGTCAACGAGGACCACTTTCTCATCGAGATCATTGACCCCGACACCGGGATACCGGTTCCGGACGGCACAGAGGGCGAGATCGTATTCACCTGCATGACCAAGGAGGCGCTCCCGCTCATCCGCTACCGCACGCACGATGTCGGTATGCGTCTGCCGGGTGAGTGCGCGTGCGGCCGCACCTTCGTCCGTATGCAGAAGCCTGCCGGCCGCACCGACGATATGCTCATTATCCGCGGCGTCAACGTTTTCCCGACGCAGATCGAGTCTGTTCTCATGGATATTGAGGGTATCGCGCCTTTCTTCCAGATGGTCGTCGAGCGCGATGGCAACCTTGACAAGCTGACCGTCCTCGTCGAGATGACGGAGGACGCCTTCACGGACGAGATCCGCGTTTTGGAAACCATGACCCGCAGAGTCACGGATGCCATCCACTCGGTCCTCGGTATTGCAGTCAAGGTAAAGCTCGTAGAGCCTCGGAGCATCGAACGCTTCGAGGGCAAGGCAAAGCGTGTGATAGACAAGCGCACGCAGGTCAAGTTTTAAGGAGGGAACACCATGCTGCTCAAACAGATCTCGGTCTTTGTAGAAAACCGTCACGGTGCGATCCGCGACATTGCAGGCGTCCTCGCAAACGCGGGCATCAACATCCGCGCCATGTCGATTGCAGACACGGCAGACTTCGGAATCGTGCGCCTCATCGTTGACAAGAGGAAGGAGGCGCTCGCTGCTTTCCGCGAAAACGGCATGACCGTCAAAGAAACGGATGTGCTGGCACTCTCTGTTCCCGACCGTCCCGGTGCGATGTATGAGGCGCTGACCGCACTCGCTGCGAGCGAGGTGATGATCGAATACAGTTACGGCTTCGTTTCGCCCATAGACGGCGAGGCGACCTGCATCCTGCGCTGTGACGATCAGGAAAAGGCTCTCGGCTGCCTCGCAAACAAGGGTTTCAAGCTTCTCACGGCAGATGATATTAAATAATGCGCCAGGAGAGCGTCCGAAAGGACGCTCTCCATATTTCCCTTTACTTTTCAGAACTTCTTTGCTATAATACTCTTCGCTGTGAATTGCATATGCGCCTGTAGCTCAGCTGGATAGAGTATCAGACTCCGACTCTGAAGGTCGTGCGTTCGAATCGCATCAGGCGTACCACGGAAAGCCTTGAAGACACTATGTATTTTGTGTTTCGGGGCTTTTTTGTTACCCATTGTGTGGAAACGTCAAAAAGGACTTCAGGCCGTTCGCCTGAAGTCCTTTTTCGATAGGAGAGCCGTACGGGGGCGCGGGATCATTCTTCTGTGAGCTTTTTGAGCAGGGCAAGGAGAAAATCCCACATACGCTCGATGGACGCGATTTCGATGCGCTCCTTTGGCGTGTGAATATCCTCCATGTTCGGACCAAAGGAAATGATATCGATATCGGGGATGTTCACATCGAAGTAGCCACATTCCAGTCCGGCGTGGATAGCATGTGCCTCCGCCTTTTTGCCGAAGAGCTCTTCATAGGTCTGCATGGCTGTGTCGCGCAGGGGAGAAACGGGTTTGTATTCCCATTGCGGGTAGTCGGAACCGCAGACACACTTTGCGCCGAGCGCTGCCGCCAGCGCCGCAACACGCGCGCGCATTTCGGTCTTCCGCGTGCCGACCGAGCTGCGGATGCAGGCGGCAAGCTTGAGCATACCATCCGTCTGCTCAAGAGTGGCAGGGTTTGAGGAGGTCTGCACAAGGTCCGGCACATCGTAGCTCATGGCAATGACGCCGCTCGGGAAGAGCAGCAGGGACGATGCCACACGAGCCTGCGTTTCCTCGTCATAGCACGAGCAGGTGGAAAGTGTGCCGCGGGTGATCTCGACGTGGATCGTGTCCCGTTCGCCGCACTCGGCCTGAAATTCGGCGGCCGCCGCACGAATGGTCTTTTCGACAAGGTCCTCCTTGCCGGTGAAGACGCAGAGTTCGGCTGTCGCGTTGTTCGAGATGGCGTTGGTTTTTCCCTCAGCCGCAAGAGAAACGATGTGGACATTTCTGCCGAGTCGGTCAAGAAGGCGGCCCATGAGGGTGATCGCGTTTGCGCGGCCGCGGTTGATCTCCTCACCGGAGTGACCGCCCATGAGATCCTTGAAGGCGACCGTCATCTTTGTGCCGGTGATCACTTCATAGCGCAAAGGCATATCATAATCCACACGAAAAGCGCCAGCGCAGCCGGTGCAGAAAATGCCCTCTTTCTCGGAATCCATATTGAGCATGCGCTTTCCGCGGAGCTGCGAATAGTCTAGACTCGCCGCGCCCATCAAACCGGTCTCCTCGGAAACCGTAAAGACGCATTCGAGTTCCGGGTGCTCGATGTCGTTGCTGTCGAGCACCGCAAGAGCATAGGCCACGGCGATGCCGTCATCCGCGCCGAGCGTGGTGCCGTCGGCGGACAGAAAGCCGTCCTTCTCAAGGATACGGATGCCATCTTCGTATTTGTGTTTACAATCCGGCGTGCGGATATAGACCATATCCGTGTGTCCCTGCAAAATGACCGGCGGACACTGACAGCCGGCTTTTGTTGCGGGTTTGCGGATGATGACATTGTTCCGTTCGTCACGGACATATTCCAGATGACGTTCCTCGGCAAAACGTACGAGCCAGTCGGCGACTGCTCTTTCGTCGCCGCTGCTGCGCGGAATTTTGCTCAGCTCTTCAAAATAGGAAAATACCTTTTCAGCCTTTCGCATCGTATCAACCTTCCTTTCATCCTCGTTTGAAAATTGGAATTATTATATACCTCTTGATATGGAAACGCAATGCGATACGGGGGCCTTTCCACAATAGCGTCTTTGTATGACGAACAGATTAGGGAGAGGAATGGCCGAGCTCAAATAAAATTATGTAAACCTAGTGCGAGCACAGCGGAAAGTGCTTGTGCAGATGCCATCGCGCTGCGGTCACAGTCTGCTGATGCTTACTTCGCCGCTCGAAAGGGACAGACTCTCGCCGCCATCGAGTTGGACAAGGAGGTTCCCGTCATCACCGATCCCGGTGACAGTGCCGGTCAAGGTCTCGCCATTTCGCTGGAAGCAGATCTCTTTGCCGTAGAGGAAAGATCGGCGGCGATATTCCGCAATCAGCGCGGGTGCGCTGAGATCGTCAAAGGCGTCGAGCACGCCGGATGTGATGTCCGCTGCAAGGCGACTGCGGGAAAGACCCGTTGCGTTGAGCGAACCGACGATGCCGACAAGCTCCGGCGGGATGCTCTCCGCTGGGATCGCACAGTTGACCCCAACGCCGACAACAATGCTGTCGATCCCCCCGCTCTCCAGATCGGTGACGGCTTCGGTGAGGATTCCGCAGACCTTTTTTCCGTCGAGGTAGACGTCATTGACCCACTTGATCTTGGGGGAGAGCGCTGTCTGCGCCTCAATTGCCCGGCAGACGGCGACCGCCGCCGCAATCGTGATTTTCTGAGGGTCGGCCATACCTGGCGGCGGTTTGAGAATGATGCTGAGATACAGACCGGAATCGGGGGAGAAAAAAGACTTCCCGCTTCTGCCGCGACCGGCCGTTTGCTCGGCCGCCGCGACAACGGTTCCGTGCGCCGCGCCGTCGAGTGCGAGCCGCCTTGCCTGCGTATTGGTGGAGTCCGTTGTTCCGAAGAAAACGACCGTATTGTATTGATACGGTTCCGGAAGACATGCGGCAATGCCCGCCGCCGAGAGCCGATCATGGTCGTTTTCAAGGCGATAGCCTTTGTTTTTGACCGCTGTGATCTCAAAGCCGTCCGCTCCGAGACTCTGCATTGCTTTCCAGACCGCGGTCCGCGAAAGCGACAGCTTTTCGGCCAGTTCCGGGCCGGAGACGTATCGGCCCCGGTTTTGCTCCAGAAGTGCCAGCACGGCGTCTTTCGTTGTCAAGGTTTCACTTCCTTTCCCAGATTGCATGAGGCGCTATATATTTTAGCAATCTTCCGGCTGTCTGTCAACTTGAAGTCTCGCTTTGGTTTACTGCTTAATAAAACTTCTGCGCATGAAACGGCGGGGCGGGGGAATACTAGCAATACAAACGTCGGGGAGGCAAAGCTATGCTCAACAAAGTAGAGATCTGCGGCGTGAATACGTCGCGGCTGCCGGTTTTGAAAAACGATGAGACAATGGCGCTCCTGAAAGAGGCGAAAGCGGGCAACACGGAGGCTCGCGAAAAGCTTATCGCCGGTAATCTCCGCCTTGTTTTGTCGGTCATCCAGAAATTTGCCTCGCGTGGCGAGAACGTGGACGATCTGTTTCAGGTCGGATGCATTGGTCTGATAAAAGCGATCGACAATTTTGATACGGATCAGCCTGTCCGTTTTTCTACCTATGGTGTGCCGACGAATGTCCGGGGTCGAAAAGGAGAATGTGTCTCGCTCGTGCCGGCGCTGTGCATGCATCATTTGCGCTCGAATAAACAGCCTTTTTACAAAAAACGCGCTCTCCAGTCTCGGAGAGCGCGTTGAACTATCCACATGAGAAAATCAATCCGTGACCTGAGCGAGGACGTCGTCCATGCTGTACATACCCGGGGTCTGCACCCCCGCAAGAAACAGCGCAGCAGAAATGGCCCCGGTCGCAAAGACATCGCGCGAGGTGGCGGTGTGCTTTAGCTCGATGACTTCATCCGGACCGCAGAACAGGACGTCGTGTTCCCCGACGATGGTGCCGCCGCGGATAGAGGAGATGCCGATCTCCTCCCGGCTGCGTTTCTGGCGGACGCTGTGGCGGTCATAGACATAGTTGCTCTCATAAGGCAGGGCGGAGGCGGCAGCTTCTGCGAGCATGAGCGCCGTGCCACTCGGTGCGTCGAGCTTCTGGCGGTGATGCTTTTCGATGATTTCAACGTCAAAGGTATCGCCCAAAACTGCGCTTGCTTTTTTGACGAGCTGCATCAGCAGATTGATACCGAGAGACATATTGCCGCTGCGGAAAACGGGGATCTTCTCAGATGCGTGCGAAATCTGCACTAGCTGGTCGTCCGAATATCCGGTAGTGCATAAAACGCACGGAAGATTTTTGCTGGTGCAGTATTCGAGCAAATGCGGAAGTGCGGACGCGTTCGAGAAATCGACCAGAACATCTGCCTTGCCTGCGTATTCCATCGGATCGGCGTAGACCGGGTAGTCCGAGAGCTTCGCGGCGTTCATATCAAATCCCGCAACAATTGAAATATCTGTGCGATCTTTGCACATGCGCGTGATGGTCTGCCCCATTTTCCCGTTGCAGCCGGAAAGGATCATCTTTATCATAGGAACCTCCCAAATTATCTGTTGTAGAAAGGGGCGAACAACGTCGCCCCTTCATCGCTTTCAATCGGTTTATTTGAGCTTCAGACCTGCGTCTGTGAGGCTCTTTTTCAGCTTTTCGAGGTTTTCCGGAGCCATATCGCAAAGCGGAAGACGAAGGTCTCCGACGTCCATGCCGAGGAGATTCATCGCCGTCTTGACGGGGATGGGGTTTACCTCGATGAAGAGTTTTTCAAAGAGGTCGGCGTACTTGAAGTAGAGCTGTGTGGCCTCTTTGAAATTATTCTGGAGGCAGAGATCACAAAGCTTTGTGACCACATCCGGGACGATGTTTGACGCGACCGAGATAACGCCGAGTGCGCCCATCGACATCATGGGGATGGTGTTGTCGTCGTTGCCGCTCCAGAAGAAGAGATCATCCTGACAGAGCGCACGGCTGCGCGAAAACAGACTCAGGTCTCCGGAAGCTTCCTTGACGCCGTTGATGTTCGGGTGCTCCGAGAGGATCTTGTAGGTCTCGGGCTTGATGCCGACGCCTGTGCGGGACGGAACGTTGTAGACGATCATCGGCACATCGACGCGATCAGCGACGGTGGTGAAGTGCTGCACAAGACCGCGCTGTGTGGTCTTGTTATAGTAAGGCGTGACCATGAGGATGCCGTCGACGCCGGATTTTTTTGCGCTCTCGGCAAGACGGACGGAGGTCATGGTGTCGTTCGAGCCGACGCCGGCGACGATCTTCGCACGGCCGGCGGTTTTCTTGACGCAGAAGTCCACAAGTTTTTCGTGTTCCTCTACGGGCTGCGTGGCGTTTTCGCCGGTGGTGCCGCAGACGACGATGCAGGAGATGCCGCCCTTGATCTGCATTTCAATGAGTTCGCTCATTTTGTCATAGTCGATGGAGTAACCGCGGAACGGGGTGACGATTGCGGTGGCAGCGCCGGTAAAAATTGGTGTTTTCATCAGATGACCTCCTTAATGAGTGGCTTCGATATAGCCTTCCGCACAGAGAAGCTCGGCAAGCTCGACAGCGCCGCCGGCGGCGCCGCGCATCGTGTTGTGAGAGAGGCAGACGAATTTGTAGTCGTACTGGGTGTCCTCGCGCAGGCGGCCGACGCAGATCGCCATGCCGTTTTCGGTCATGCGGTCAAGACGGGTCTGCGGGCGGTCGGGTTCTTCAAAGTAGTGGATGAACTGCTTTGGTGCGGAAGGAAGCTTTAATTCCTGCGCGCGGCTCGTGAAGTTTGCCCAGCGGTCGAGAATTTCTTCCTGCGAGGGCTTTTTGTCGAAACGGGCAAAGACGGCGGCCATGTGCCCGTCACTGCATGCGACGCGGAGACACTGCGCTGTTACGGCAGGCTTTTGCGCCTTGACGATGACGCCGTTTTCGAGCGTGCCCCAGACCTTCAGCGGCTCCTGTTCGGATTTTTCCTCCTCGCCCTTGATGAAGGGGATGCAGTTGTCGACCATCTCGGGCCAGCGCTCAAAGGTCTTGCCCGCGCCGGAAATTGCCTGGTAGGTGCAGGCGAGAACGGCGTTCAGACCGAATTCCCCGCGCAGCGGGGTGAGCGCCGGAACATAGCTCTGGATGGAGCAGTTCGACTTTGCGGCGATGAAACCGCGCGTTGTTCCGAGCCGCTTTCTCTGCGCGTCAATGACGCGGATGTGCTCGGGATTGAGCTCCGGAATGACCATGGGGACGTCCGGCGTCCAGCGGTTAGCGGAGTTGTTGGAAACGACGGGGCACTCGTGCCTGGCGTACGCCTCCTCCATTGCAACGATCTCATCCTTTTTCATGTCGACCGCGCAAAAAACAAAGTCGACCTGCTCTGAGATCTTTGCTATGTCGGCCTGTGCATCCAGCACGGTGAGCTTTTTTGCACATTCAGGAATAGGGGAGGGCATCGCCCAGCGACCGGCTACGGCCTCCTCATAGGGTTTACCGGCACTGCGCGGGCTTGCCGCGATCACTGTCAGTTCAAACCACGGGTGCTCTGCGATCGTGAGAATGTAGCGCTGACCGACCATTCCCGTTCCGCCGACGACACCGACCTTGTACTTTTTCATGCAGACGTTCCCTTCCTTTTGTAATGGCTGTACTATTGTATTCATGGGCTGCAAAAAGAATACGGTCCCGAAAATTTCCCCGAAAGCTTGTCAATGGGGCGATGTATGTACTATAATACAAAGCGACACCGGTTCCATTTCGAAAATCTTATCACCGTGAGAAACGGCTGTCAATCAATGTTCAGACAGAATTTATCACATTAAAGTATGATTTTTTGTTACTTTGATGAAAAGGGGTACATAATGAAAAAACACGGGAGCCGATTTGGCGCGCTTTTGCTGTGCTTTGCACTGCTCGCCGCATCCTTTGCCGGTTTTGCGCCCGCCTATGCAGATGGCACGATCTATGTAAACGACGGACAGAGCACCCTCTCCGGCTCGCTCTCATCGAGCTATGCTGTCGGCAGCGGCGGCGTATCTATCGTTGGGGGAAACAGCGTGATCACGGGCAGCGGCATCACCACGATCGGCGGCTCTACGGGCGGCGGTACAGCGACTGTCAATGGAAGGATCGTCCGCGTCGGACTGGACTATTACTACAGCAGTTCCCGCAATTCCGCCGTGAGCGCGGCGAATCTTAAAAACAGTGTGGGTCAGGGGTATCAGTTCGGCTACTGCGACAGCAAACGGGACTTCCATAACCTCGGCTATACAAACAAAATGGAGATCACAATCCTGCCCTATGCCGCCGCAGGCGGCAACTACTGCATCAAGCTCCGCACGGCCTATTCCAGCTTCGATGCGGCGCGAAATGTCGCGGCAAACTACAACAGCGCTTTCCCGGCCTATCTCTACGGGCAGTATTTTGTCCTCATCGGTGGTTATAACTCTGCTGCCTCCGCGCAGAGCGCCATGTCCCAGATGGGCCTTGCGGGCGATATCTATACAGGCTCGTCCCGCGCCGCTTCTGTTTCGGTCACCAATACCTACACGACCCTCTTTATGCTCGACTGCGGTACGGACGCGACCCTTGCCGTCCGGCCGACCTCCAACAGCGGAAAGGCCATCACAAATTATAACGGGAAGACCTACTACGGCGACTTTGAGTTCCTGCGGTATATCAGTAATGCGTTTACCGTAATTAACTGCGTTGGCATTGACGACTATGTCAAAGGCTCGATTTCGATGGAAATGGACCCGTCCTGGCCGATCGAAGCGCTCAAGGCGCAGGCGGTCTGTGCGAGATCGTATTATTATGTAAACCAAACGAGCTACAATAAATACGGATTTGACGTAACAGACGATGGCTATTCGCAATCTTATGTCGGAACCTATCGTTCGACCACGAACAGCAACCTTGCTGCCGAGCAGACGGCGGGGCAGTATCTTACCTACGGCGGAAAGGTCTGCTCGACCTTCTATTTTTCGTCTGACGGCGGCGGAACGGAGAACTGCGAAAACGTCTTTACAGCGGCGCTGCCGTATCTGCGCGGCGTCATTGACCCCTATGAGGATGATGTTCCGGCGTCGATGAACCCGTACAAGAGCTGGAGCTACACGCTCTCGGGCGCCACGCTTGCTTCGCGTCTCGCTGCCGCGACCGGCTATTCCGGCGGCGAGATCACGGACATTCAGGTCTACTATTCGGGCACAAACAACGTCATCCGGCTTGTAATGTCGGATAAAAACGGCAATTCCGGCACGCTCACAAAGGCGGCCTGCTGCAATTCACTTGGCCTGCCCAGCATCCACTATACTGTTACGCAGTCGGGGAAGAACTTTATCTTTACCGGCGGCGGATGGGGGCATAGTGTCGGCATGAGCCAGTGGGGCGCGTATTCCATGGCGAAATACCACGGCATGAACTACGCCCAGATCTTAAAATTCTATTATACCGGTACAAGCATTTCCACACTCGACTGACGGTGATGATACGACCGCGAAGCGGAGACCTCCCTCGCTGAGATCTCCGCTTCGCGGCGCACTGTTGCTCGCTGCGTGGCGACCTGCTTATTCTTTAATATGGGAGCACGACAAAAAACATGAAGACATCCGATTTTAATTATGACCTTCCCGAAGAACTGATTGCGCAGACGCCGCTGGAGCGGCGTGACGGCTCTCGGCTTATGCATCTTGACAGGTTTACAGGTGCGGTGGAGCACCGCCATTTTTATGATTTGCCCGAATATCTGCGTTCCGGTGACTGCCTGGTTTTGAACGACTCGCGTGTCCTGCCCGCGCGACTGATCGGCAAGCGGGAGACCGGCGGCACGGTCGAAGTCCTGCTCTTGCGCGACAAGGGCGAGGGCGTTTGGGAATGTCTGACCCGTCCGGGGAGGAAGACGCAGCCTGGTACGAAGCTCTCTTTTGGCGAGGGTGAACTGATCGCAACGGTCGTCGACGCGATCGAGGACGGCAACAAGCTTATCCAATTCCACTATGAGGGGATTTTTCTCGAGGTTTTGGAGCGGCTCGGAAAAATGCCGCTGCCGCCCTACATCAAGACGGAACTTGAGGATCAGGAGCGCTACCAGACCGTTTACAGCCGCGAGGTCGGTTCCGCTGCCGCACCGACGGCAGGTCTGCACTTCACGCCGGAGCTTCTGCAAACCATTGCAGACAAGGGCGTAAAGGTCTGCTATCTCACGCTGCACGTCGGTCTCGGCACCTTTCGTCCGGTCAAGGCGGACAATATTGAGGACCATGAGATGCACGCAGAGTACTGCGTCATTCCGGAGGAAACGGCAAAAATCGTCACCGCGACAAAAAAGGCCGGCGGACGCGTTGTCTGCGTCGGCACGACCTCCTGTCGAACGATCGAGAGCTTTGCAAACGAGGACGGGACGCTTGACCCGAAGTCCGGTTGGACGGATATTTTCCTCTACCCCGGTTATCGCTTTAAGTGTATGGACGCGCTGGTAACAAATTTTCATCTGCCGGAATCGACGCTCATTATGCTCGTTTCCGCGTTTGCGGGCCGGGAACATGTTCTTGCCGCTTATGAGGAAGCGGTCCGTGAGCGCTACCGCTTTTTCTCATTCGGGGACGCGATGTTCATTTCTTGAGTCCGCCGGCGAAACACATGACTTAAAACTGACAGGAGAATGCAATTGTTTACCGTTTTAAAGACTGAAGGACGCGCTCGCAGGGGAGAATTTACCTGTGCACATGGAACGGCGCAGACGCCGGTATTTATGAATGTCGGCACGCAGGGCGCGATCAAAGGCGGCGTTGCGGCGCATGAGCTGCGCGGTCTGGGCACGCAAATTGAGCTTTCAAATACCTACCACCTCTATGAACGCCCGGGGGACGAGCTGATAAAGCGCATGGGCGGACTGCACCGCTTCATGGATTGGGACGGTCCCATCCTCACGGACAGCGGCGGCTTTCAGGTCTTTTCCCTTGCCGAGCTGCGACAGATCAAAGAGGAGGGTGTTACCTTCCACTCCTACCTCAACGGACGAAAGATCTTCATGGGGCCGGAGGAGAGCATGCGAATCCAGTCGAACCTCGGCTCGGATGTTGCGATGGCCTTTGACGAGTGCGTGAAGCTGCCTGCGCCGTACGAATACGCCGAAGCGTCCGCCGAGCGGACGTACCGCTGGCTTGTCCGCTGCAAGGCGGCGCTTGAAAAATACAATGCTGAGGAAGACGCGGTCAACCCGGACCAGATGCTCTTTGGTATCAACCAGGGGGCGACCTATGCGAACCTGCGCATTGAACACATGCAGAAAATTGCCGAGCTGGATCTGCCCGGCTACGCCATCGGCGGTCTCGCAGTGGGGGAGAGCCATCAGGAGATGTACGATACGATCCAGGCAGTCGAGCCGTATATGCCTGCGGATAAGCCCCGTTACCTTATGGGCGTCGGCACGCCGACGAATATCATCGAAGGCGTTGCGCGCGGCGTTGACTTTTTTGACTGCGTGATGCCCGCGCGCGACGGGCGGCACGGACATTTCTTTACGTGGAACGGCATTATGAACCTCAACAACGCGAAGTATGCCGAGGACGCAGGCCCGATCGAGGAGGGCTGCGGCTGTCCGGTGTGTCAGCACTACTCGCGCGCTTATGTGCGCCACCTGCTCCGCTCTCAGGAAATTCTGGGCCTGCGCTGCGGCGTCGTGCACAATCTCTGGTTTTACAATCACCTCATGGAACGCATCCGCGACGAACTCGATGCGGGAACTTTCGCCGCTTTTCGCGCGGCGTATTCCGGAAAACTCGACAAACGGATTTGAGCGCTGCCATAAAAAGCTTGCAAACGGCTGCTGCGCCATATATAATGAAAACATCTTTCGAGGAGGAATAGTTTATGAAATTTACGACAGCTAAAAAGCTCGTGCGTACCGCCGGTGTGACTGCCGCCGCATGCATGACTTTTGCGGGTGGTGCTTTTGCGGAGGGTGCTGCCGCCGCCGGCACAACGGGAACGGCATCCGGCTCTGCGGGAATGATCCAGTTCATCCTTTCCATGGTCGTTCTTTTTGCAATCTTCTACTTTCTGATGATCCGTCCGGAAAACAAGCGCAAGAAGAAAGTCGAGGAAATGCGCTCGGCACTTAAAAATGGCGATGAGATCATCACCATTGGCGGCATTCGGGGCAAGATCGTCAACATTTCCGGCGACAACATCACGTTCGAGACCGGCGAGGACCGCGTCCGTATCCAGGTTGCCAAGTGGGCGATCTCGGACAGAAGCGGCAAAGAAAAGAGCAAAGAGACAAAGTAAAATAAAGCTAAAAACGCACGCTGCAAAGGAAATTTTGCGGCGTGCGTTTTTCGATTCCGTCATGTTTTCGCTCCGGCCGAATAAGCTTTAGCAGGCTTGTTTGGCCGGGGATTTTTTTGACAGGAGGGTGAAGTATGAAAAAAGGAAAACGACGCAGAGAGGAAACGGGAGAGAGAAAGCTTACGCGGGACGCCGCGATCGGAGCGGTGATCGCGCTGGCGACGACGCTGGTACTGCTGTTTGTCTTTTCCGTGCTGCTTGCGAAAGGAGCGATGCCTGCCGCGATGCTGGATGATCTGGTCGTTGTTTCAGTCCTGCTCGGCGCCGCTGCCGGCGCGCTCTGGTGCGCCGGAAAGCGTGATAGCGGGGTAGTGACGGCGGGGGCTGTGACGGCATTGGCGTATATTGTTTTGCTGCTGGTCTGCACGCTTTTTTTCCGCGGCAGCGAGGGAGGACCGCAGATGATCGTGAAAGAAATGATCGCATCGGTTGCAGGCGGCTGCTTTGGCGGCGTGCTCCGATTGCGCAAAAAGGCGCCAAAATCGCGCTTGCGGAAAAGATGATTACAGATAGTAATCAAAATACAAGAGTTTACATAAACGAAACTTGATAACCAATATGTAGTCTTGATTACAGACTTAATGCCTATATATTGCCGATATAAGCGGATTTTTTAGCACATCCGAAGCAAGAGGTTATGCGAGTTAACATAATACAGTTAACATAATATATCGTCATAATTCACAAAAATTGATTTATTTCGCAGAAAGCCTTGATAACAGGCCGAGCTTGTATTATATTGACAACGTTGAGTGTTATGTAAATTGCAGTATTATTTGCATTACCTCCGCTGTCAGAATGGAGGGATGATGCGTTTGACTCGACACAAAAAAACGATTCGCAGACCGCTCAACAGAGGCGACGAGAACGCGGAACGGCTTCTGTTGCTGCTCGCGCTCATCTTCCTCACCGGCTGTCTTATAGGCAGTGTATTTTGCGGAAGCAGCGGACCGACCGCGATCTTTTCGGAAAGCACCGGTGATTCCGCGAGCTTCTGGCAGAGCCTTTTGACTTTTTCGAAATTCCACATTGCCGCGTTTCTGCTCGGTTCCACTTACTACGGCGTTGCGCTTTTGCCGCTGCTCTGCTTTTTGAAGGGCTGTGTTTTGAGCGCTTCCGCCGAACAGCTGATCGCCTCACGGCAGAGCGGAGGATTTGCTGCGGTCCTGCTTTCTATGGGCCTGCCGGCAGTGATATCCATTCTCTGTTTCCTTGTGCTGACGTCGGACAGCTTCAAAAATGCCTCGCGCCTTCTGAGCCTTGCAAAGGGCCGGCCGGCACAGGCAGTGCCGTACCGGCTTTTGCGGGCGGCGCTCTGCGTCCCGCTTCTGCTCTGCGGAAACGCCTTTAGCTATTACCTCTCCGCAAAGATTCTGACCCTGCTCCACTAAAGCTACCGAAAGGAGGAAGTTATCGTGTCAAATGCCGTATGTTTAGAGAAATATGCATACTATCTCCAATACGAGAAAAAGGCTTCCGATAACACCCTCGCATCCTATCTGCGTGATATCCGCCAGCTAACAGAATATATCGAGTCCCACACGGACGAGACACTTGAAACGGCCACCGGCGATGAGCTCACCGAATATACGTCGTGGATGAAGGCGCAGGGCAAATCCATTCCGACCATTGCGCGAAGCATTGCTTCGATCAAGAACTTCTATAAATACCTTGTCTCGCAGGGGCTTGTGGAGGAGAATCCGGCTCTGGGTCTGGTGGCGGAAAAAGCGGCGCAGAAACTGCCGCAGATCCTCACGGGCGAGGAGGTCGATCTCCTTTTGCAGCAGCCGGAATGTACGGACCTCAAGGGCTACCGTGACCGTGCAATGCTTGAACTGCTCTACGCTACCGGCATCCGCGTGAGTGAGCTCATCAATCTTGATGTGACGGATGTGAACCTTCCCGCCGGTGTCATTCGCTGCCGCAGTCACGACAAGGAGCGCGTCATCCCGCTCTATCCGGCGGCGATCCGCGCGCTTTCGGAATACATAGAATTTATTCGCCCGCAGATGATCGCCTCCCCGGACGAGAAGTCGCTTTTTGTCAATGTCAGCGGGGAACGCATGTCGCGCCAGGGCTTCTGGAAGATCATCAAGACCTATCAGGCGAAGGCAAACATCGACAAGGACATCACGCCGCACACGTTGCGTCACTCTTTTGCCGCGCACCTGCTCGAAAACGGCGCTGACCTCCATTCCATCCAGGAGATGCTCGGTCATGCCGACATCTCCTCCACGCAGGTATATTCCCAGCTTGTCAAAAAGCAGCTCAAGGATGTCTACAACAAGGCGCATCCCCGGGCATAGGAAAGAAAAACTGATACAGGCCTCCTGTTAGACGGCGTCGCTTTGAGAGGGCGGCGCCGTTTCCTTATGCCGTTTTCCCAGAGCCAAAAAACGCGGCTTGGAGAAAAGGATTGAATACCGGCACGCGATGTGGTAAACTAATATGAAATTTTGTTCACGGAGGGAATTATGCGGATCATGGGTATCGATCCCGGAATCGCAACGGTTGGTTTCGGCGTCATAGACAGCGACAGAAACAGACTGAAACTTGTGAGCGCCGGTGTCATCGAAACACCCGCCCGTACAAGCCTTTCGAGCCGACTCGACCAAATCTATGACGACATGCAGGAACTCATAAGCACCTTTTCGCCGGACGCTGTCTCGGTCGAGGAACTGTTTTTTAAAAAGAATATCACGACGGGAATTTCCGTGGCACATGGCAGGGGAGTGCTTCTGCTGGCGTGCTATAAGGCCGGCGTGCAGATTTTTGAATATACGCCCATGCAGGTCAAGCAGGCTGTCGTCGGCTATGGGCTTGCGGAGAAAAAGCAGGTCATTTATATGGTCACGAGTATCCTGAATATGAAGACGCCGCCGAAGCCGGACGATGCGGCGGATGCGCTTGCGCTTGCCATCTGCCACGCCAGAAGCACGACCTCGCTCATTTATAAAACCGGAGGGGACGACCCATGCTCCACCACATAAACGGTAAGGTCACGGATATTGCGCCAAACCTCGTCGCTGTCGAGTGCGGCGGCATTGGCTTTGCACTCAACGCGACCGCGAATACCATTTCCAATTTAAAAATCGGTGAAAACGCTGTTTTATACGTTTATGAATCCATCCGGGAGGATGCGTTTGACCTCTACGGCTTTTTTGACAAGCGCGAGAAGCGCAGTTTTGAAATGCTGCTCGGCGTCTCGGGCGTCGGGCCGAAAGCCGCCCTTTCGGTGCTCTCGTCCGTGACGCCGGAGGCGCTGGCGATGGCCGTCATCAGCGGCGATGAAAAGGCGCTCACCGCCGTGCCCGGTATCGGCAAGAAGATCGCACAGCGTATTTTGCTGGAATTAAAGGACAAAATGGCAAAAGAGACCGGAAGTGCCGATTTTGGTGCTGTCTCTACCGCGGCAGGCGCACCCGCAGGCGGCTCAAAGCTTTCGGACGCTGCATCCGCGCTCGTCGTTCTCGGCTACTCGAACAGTGAGATCACGCCCGTGCTGAAGAAAATTGACACGGAGAATCTGCCGCTGGAGGAGATCATCCGTCAGGCACTCAAGCAGATGATCCGCTGAAGCGCTTCATCGATTACAGGACCCGGGAAAGGGGGAGCACATGTCTATCAGCTATTCCGGCGATGCAGACGAAGAGGTCATCACCTCGTCCGCCATGCTGCCGGAGGATCAGAACGAAGGAAGTCTGCGTCCGCGGACTCTGGACGAATACATCGGTCAGAAAAAGGCAAAAGAAAACCTCAGCGTCTTTATAAAGGCGGCAAAAATGCGAAACGAACCGCTGGACCATGTTTTGCTCCACGGCCCACCGGGCCTCGGCAAGACGACGCTCGCGGGTATCATCGCAAATGAGATGGGCGTTAACATGCGCATCACATCCGGTCCGACGATCGAAAAGCCCGGGGACCTTGCAGCGCTCCTGACCAACTTGCAGGAAAACGATATTTTGTTCGTCGATGAGATCCATCGGCTCAACCGCTCGGTTGAAGAGATCCTGTACCCCGCGATGGAGGACTATGCCATCGACATTATCATCGGCAAGGGACCGTCCGCGAACTCCATCCGGCTTGACCTGCCGAGATTTACGCTCATTGGGGCGACGACGCGCTCGGGCCAGCTCACCGCGCCGCTGCGCGACCGCTTTGGCGTAACGCTTCGATTGGAGCTTTACACGCCGGAGGAGCTGCAGCTCATTATCGAGCGCAGTGCGCAGATATTAGACATCGAGATCGAACCCGCCGGTGCGCGGGAGATCGCCTGCCGCAGCCGGGGAACCCCGCGCATTGCAAATCGGCTCCTGCGCCGCGTGCGTGATTTCGCACAGGTGACGGCGGACGGCGTTGTTACGAAGCTCGTCGCTGACGAGGCGCTGACGAGGCTTGAAGTCGACAAGGCGGGCCTTGACTCGCTCGACCGCCGCATGCTCAGGAGCATCATTGACTTTTACGGAGGCGGTCCCGTGGGACTTGAAACGCTGGCGGCGACCATCAACGAGGAGGCCGTGACGCTGGAAGACGTCTACGAGCCGTACTTATTGCAGCAGGGCTTTTTGACGCGCACGCCGCGCGGCCGCTGCGTTACGAAAAAGACCTATGACCATCTCGGCCTTGCGTATCTGGGCCAGCAGCAATTTGAAATGTAAGTTTGGAGGAACACCTTTTGGGTAAGTATTTTGGAACGGACGGGATCCGCGGCGTCGTTAACAGCGGACTTGACGCAAATCTGGCTTTCCGTGTGGGACAGGCGGCGGCTATGGTCCTGGCCGAGAACACGCCGAACGGCAAGCCGCTGTTCACCATCGGAAAGGATACGCGCATTTCGGGCGATATGCTTGAAGCCGCGATCACGGCGGGCCTTTGCTCCGCCGGCGCAAATGTGATGCTGCTCGGCATTATCCCAACCCCTGCCGTTGCTTTCATCACGAAGGACTGTGAGGCGGACGCCGGAATCGTCATCTCCGCGTCGCACAATCCCTATGAGCACAACGGCATAAAAATATTCAACGGACAGGGCTTCAAGCTCTCGGACGAGCTTGAAGGCAAGATCGAAGCGCTGATCGACAGCGAGGGAAATCTTCCCGAAAAACAGTATGGCGAAATTGGACGGATCGTCGGCAGGGGAAACGAGTATATCGACCGCTATGTTGAGCACATTGTCGCGCTTTCGGAAAACAAGATCGGTCGGCTGAAAGTGATGATCGACTGCTCGAACGGCGCTGCCACCCGCACAGTCAACGATATTTTCGGCCGCTTCCCGCTCGATCTGGAACTGATAAAGGACCACCCGAACGGCTGCAACATCAATGCCGACTGCGGCTCAACACATATCGAAACACTATCGCGCATGGTCGTCGCCGGCGGCTACGACCTTGGCATTGCCTTTGACGGCGATGCGGATCGTTGCCTCGCAGTGGATGAAAACGGGCAGCTCGTCGACGGCGACAAAATCATGGCCATCTGCGGCAAAGCAATGGCTGCGGAAGGAAAGCTTTCCAAAAATGCAATCGTGGCAACGGTGATGTCGAACCTCGGCTTCCACGAGTTTTGCGGCAGATGCGGCATTGATCTCTGCTGTGCGAATGTCGGCGACCGCAATGTTCTGGAGATGATGCAGGAACGCGGCTATAACCTCGGCGGTGAGCAGTCCGGACACACAATTTTCCTTGACTATGCCACGACCGGGGACGGACAGCTTACGGCAGTCCGTCTGCTGCGTACGCTTTCACTCAGCGGGAAGAAGCTCTCCGAGCTTGCCGCAGAGATACCGACCTATCCGCAGGTCCTCAAAAATGTTTCGATCGAGGGCGGAAACGAGGTCAAAAAGGCGATAATTGCGAATGAAGCGTTGCGGAAAGGCATCGAAAAGGAAAACCTCCTGCTGAACGGCCGGGGCCGCATCCTTGTCCGCCCTTCCGGAACGGAGGCACTTATCCGCGTTATGGTCGAGTCGAAGGACGGCGCTCTTTCAAACGCCGTAGCCGACCGTCTGGTGGCCCTGATAGAAGATTTGGCCGCAAAAACCTGACAATGTAAATTTACTGAGCGATTTTTCTTGACTTTTTGTAAAATATATACTACAATTTAGTTTGTGTAAGGACAGATGTATTTAAACAATGGAAAATTATGCGACTTTGAGTGACAACGACCTGATCGCACTTGCCCGCAAGGGTGACCGGATCGCTGAGGAGCAGCTGGCGCTTCGTTATACGCGTCTTGTGAAGATCTGCTCCCGTCCCTATTTCCTCGTCGGTGGAGATGGGGAGGACCTTATTCAGGAAGGCATGCTTGGCCTTCTCTCCGCCATCCGTGAATATGATCCGTCCTTGAACACTTCTTTTAAGACCTATGCGGAGATTTGCGTTAAACGCCGCATCTATTCTGCTATTAAAACCGCCTCACGCAAAAAGCACGAACCCTTGAACGACATGGTGTCGTTCGACGACGTCCTTTCTGATGAAAACTTATCCAACGCGGCGTCATACGGCGAAGCTTATCGGCGATCGCCAGAGGAACAGGTGCTAGCAAGAGAGAGCGCAGAAGAAATAATCCAAACCTATTCGCGGTGTCTGTCAAAGTTTGAGAGCAACATACTAAAGCTCTACCTGAGTGGCTCCTCTTATGCCGAAATCGCGGAAGCGTGCGGCAAAACCGAGAAGTCTGTCGACAATGCCGTGCAGCGTATCAGGCGAAAGCTTGCACGCAGCCTTTCCCCAGGCGATAACAGCGAGAGCTGTTCGCAATAATAGATGCCCACAAGGGTAAGTTTTTTATCAAAGAGAGGATCTCAAACATGTTCGAAGACAAGACATTGGTATGCAAGGAATGCGGCAAGGAATTCGTTTTCACCGCCGGTGAGCAGGAGTTCTACGCAGAGCGCGGCTTCCAGAATGAGCCCCAGCGCTGCAAGCCCTGCCGTGACGCCAGAAAGAACGCTACACGCGGACCCCGCGAGTACTTCACCGCCGTATGCGCATCCTGCGGCAAGGAAGCAAAGGTTCCCTTTGAGCCGAAGTCTGACAGACCGGTTTATTGCAGCGAGTGCTTCGCAAAGATGAAAGAGGAACAGGCATAACTTCGGGCCTTAGACATCTGCGTCCCATTTTATAAAGGATGCAGATCATCTCCCTTGTGTTGGCATGGGTCTACGCTCCTGCCATCAAGGCGGAGCGTTGCGACAGCTTCTGTCGCTGGTTCTAAGACAAAAAGGCGAGCTCTCAAAGAGAGCTCGCCTTTTCTTTATGCTTTGACCGGGGGAGGGAACAGCGTTTTCCACCGGTATGCGCTTACGCTTCGGCATGACACCCGAGACTGTTTGTGACCAGCTTCATCTTGACGATCTCCTCGTTTACGCTCTTGACGGAATCGTTCTGGCGGTGGATCTGCGTCGCGACAGACTCAACAGACTGACTGATGCTTTCGACGCTCGCAACGAGATTTGAGATCTCGGCAGAGACAACTTCAAACTTGTCATTGACCTCGGCGTTTGTCTGCGTTTCCTCAGAGACAACTTCGGCAACAACATCGTTTGCAGCCTTGATCTCGCCAAGTATGGAAACGAGTTTTTCAACGCTCTCCATACCCGCAACAGCGGCCTGCGTACCGGCGCGGGTCTTTACGGCGACATCGTCGACCTGCTTTTCAAGCTCTGCGATGATCTGCTGGATGCTTGCGGCGGAATCACTGCTCTCGTTGGCAAGCCCCTTGATCTCGCTTGCGACAACGGCAAAGCCCTTGCCGTTGGCACCGGCCTTGGCGGCCTCGATCGCGGCGTTGATTGAGAGCATATTGGTGCGCAGGGTGATTTTTTGAATTTCCTTCAGAATACTGCTTACGGAGGAGATTTTATTGAGCAAAACATCCGTCGCTTCGCCGGCGGCGAGAACGGTATCCTTCATGGTGTCAAGGGTGTTGCGGACATCTTCAGCGCCGACGCTGCCATTCTCAACGGCTTCACCGACCTTTGAAAACTGCGTACCGAGCTCGCTGTTGAGCTTTACGTTGCGGCTGAGCGCGTTGACCGTGTCGGAGAAAAGGGAGTTGAGCGTCATTGCCGAGTCGTTCATGGTCTTCGCGAGCGTTTCGATCTCATAGGTCGCGTCACTTACGTTCTGGATCTGCTCCGTCAGCTCACCGATATCCTCGGAGCTGCCCTCCATGGAGTCGTTGAGCTGTTCAATGACGACAGCGGTGTTATCCGCGTCTTCTTTGATTTTTTCAAGCATTTTCTGGGTGGACACAATCAGATACCCGCCGCGCTTGGTGGCGATCATCATCATAATGCCGACTACGAAAAAGGAAAAAATGTTTTCCGCCGCATAAGCCAGCGTTCCGCCTTTGCCCACGATAAAGGCGGGATTGATCAGCATTAAAATGACGCAAATCGGTACATAGATGGCGAGAAAGGAGATAATGATCTTTGGGTTGAAGTAGACCAGTGCCATCCCCAACGGTATGTACGAGAGAACAAAGCAAACTGCGTTTCCGCCTTCGGAGACGGAGGTCAGAATGCAGCCAATGGCAATGATGACGGTGATCCCGGTCCCACGTACAACGTCGCTCGCTTTTTTTGCAAGATAGAAGCATGTAACGATGCCCATGCCGATAAGCATGGCAAAATCGCTCTTGATCGTCTGGGCATTCAAGCCCCTAGAAACGGTAATGAATGTGATTAAAATGGCAGCGCAGGTCCAGAGAATGATGATATTCGTTTTGTGCAGACGTTCGGTATCCATTTGCTGTGTCCATCTCCATTCAAAAACAGATTAGAGGATATTTGGGAATATGCTCAAGGAAACGCGCAAATCAGTGGTCTGTTTCGGTACATTTAATACATAGTACAACGGAGATGGAAAATTTGCAAGATAAATAGTTATCATTTGTCGTTTTTTTGACAGAGTATCAAAGCAGTCCGCACAGGCGGGAGCCCCATGAGACAGCTGCACAGCAGAACATTCCGCACAAGGTCGGTATCACAATGGAAAGAAATGCCCATTTGCGGCTGCCGGTCTCCTTGCGTATCGTCAGAAAGGTCGTGCCACAGGGCCAGTGCATCAGGGAAAAGAGCATCGTGCACACCGCGGTGGTCGTGGTCCAACCGTGGGAAACGAAAAGCGCCCGCAGCGACTCCAGACTCGACAGCTCCATGAGCGAGCCTGCCGAGAGGTAGCCCATGATGAGGATGGGAATGACGATCTCATTTGCGGGGAAGCCGAGTATGAAGGCAAGAAGAATAAAGCCGTCCAGCCCCAGAAAGCGCGCAAAGGGGTCGAGAAAGTCCGCGCAGCGTGTCAAAAGATCGATCCCGGCCACATCCGTGTTTGCCAGCACCCAGATGATAAAGCCTGCCGGCGCGGCGACAAGCACCGCCCGGGAGAGGACAAAGAGCGTCCGGTCAACGATGGAGCGCACGATGACTTTTCCGATTTGCGGCGACCGGTAAGGCGGCAGTTCAAGAATGAATGAGGAGGGCAGACCCTTCAGCACGGTCCTTGACAGGAGCTTTGAGATCAGCAGTGTCATCACAACACTAAAGACAAGCGTCAGCGTGAGGACCGCAGTGGATACAAACGAGGCGGGAAGTCCGTTTGAGGAAACGGCGAAGAACATGGAAATGAGCGCGATGAGTGTTGGAAAGCGGCCGTTGCAGGGGACAAAGCAGTTAGTAAGAATTGCCACAAGCCGTTCGCGCGGGGAGTCGATGATGCGGCAGCCGACGACACCGGCGGCGTTGCAGCCAAAGCCCATGCACATCGTCAAAGCCTGCTTGCCGTGGCAGCAGGCCCGGCGGAAGCAGTTGTCAAGAGCGAAAGCGATGCGGGGCAGAAAGCCCGCGTCCTCCAGAAGCGTAAAGAGTGGAAAGAAGATTGCCATGGGCGGCAGCATGACCGAAACGACCCATGCAAGCGTCCGGTAGACGCCGTCCGCGAGTGCGCTGCGCAGCCAGGGAGAAACGCCGAGGGAAGAGAGAAAGCTCGAAAAAGGCTCCTGTAACGAAAACAGCCATTTTGACAGCAGCGCCGAGGGTATGTTTGCACCCTCGATCGTCAGCCAAAAGATAAAAAAGAGAAAGCCCAGCAGAATGGGGATGCCCGTGCGCTTGGAGGTCAGGACACGATCGATCCGCCGGTCCCGTTCCGCATACTGTGCGTTTTCAAAGGAGACGGTCCGACCTGCGATCTTCTCGCAAAGACGCACTGTGTGCGTTACGTCCTCCTGCGTGAGCGCGGCGGCATCATAGCCGGAGAGCGCAAGCGCCGCCTGCGCCCGGCCCAGCGCCGCACGGATGGACGGTTCACGCAGAATATCTTTTCCGAGAGCGTCCGCGAGCGAGTCGGAGAAACGTCTGTCGCCTTCGAGCAGCTTGAGCGCCGCCCAGCGTGCCGGGACGCGGCCGCAAAGCACCCTCTCGAGCGCCGGCGCAAGCAAAGACACGGCCATAGATGCCGTTTCACTGTATTCCACATGAACGGGCGTCGTTTTGAGCCGTCCCGAGGCGACGTCAGCAACGGCCTGCTCCAGTTCCTCGAGCCCTTTGCCGCTGCGTGCACTCGTGCCGACGACCGGAATACCCAGCTGCTTTGAAAGTTCGGCCAAGTCGATATGTATCCGCTTTTTCTCGGCCTCATCGAGCAGGTTCACGCACAAAACAGCTCTGTCCGTGATCTCAAGGATCTGCAGCGTCAGGTTCAGATTTCGCTCAAGACAGGTCGCATCCGCGACGATCAGCACCGAGTCCGGTTTCCCGAAGCAGAGAAAGTCCCGCGCGATGACCTCCTCGGCGGAACTTGCAAGCAGGGAATAGGCCCCCGGTACGTCAACGAGCGTATAGCTCTCACCCCGGAAACGGTAGCGTCCCTCGGCGTTTGCGACGGTTTTGCCGGGCCAGTTCCCCGTGTGCTGCTTCATGCCGGTGAGCGCGTTAAAAACCGTGCTTTTTCCAACGTTTGGATTTCCGGCCAACGCGACGATCTTGCCGCGGACCGGCGTCTTTACTTCATTCATTTCCTGCCTCCGTCCTGACGCGGCGCGGCGGGTGCCGCGCCGCCTATGCTTACAGTTCCACAGATATCTGCGCTGCGACGTCCCGCCGCAGCGCGATGACGGCGCCGCGCAGAAGATAGGCACGCGTCCCCCCGCTCGGACTGACATACAGAGGCTCGATACGCGCGCCCTCGACCAGCCCCAGATCGAGCATCCGCCGGAGCGCACCGCCGCCGGGGAGCGAAGCGACCTGCGCGGTCTCCCCGATCGGCGCTTTGTCGAGCGTTGTGAACTCTGTTTCCAAAACGATCCCCCCAGTATCGTGCGGCAGCCCGTGCACGCACTAACGCAGTATATTGCCGCGAAAGAAATTTGGTTCGCCGCGGATAGGGATTGAATAAATGAGCGGAAAAGAGTATATTAGTCTGAACAGCCACGTTAAAATATCAATGGAGGTATCTATGGGAAACACAAACGGTAAACAAAAGGGCCGCAGTCTGAGCGTGAGCTTTCTTGTAACGCTCGTTTTCGCGCTCGTCTACTACTACTTTGAGCTGCCCTCGTTCAACCTGCATGATCCTGCATTCTATACGTTTATCCTGCTCATTGCGGTACTTTTCTGCTTTCTGTCCATCCTCACACAGGGACTTTTCCGCGCGGACAGCGGTCGTGAGCTGTGGGACAGCATCAAGCTCAACTGCACAGTCTCATTCAGTGTGTGCGTTGCGCTTGCCCTGATCTTTATCGTCGGCAACATTGTCTCTTCACCGATGCTCCGCGCCCGCTCCTACCGCGACCTGCTGAAAGTTGAAGAGGGAGACTTCGCGAGCGATATACCCGAAATTTCCTTCGATCAGATCCCAATGCTGGATGCGGACAGCGCCCGCAGGCTCGGCGACAAAAAGATGGGCGAGCTTGCAAGCGCTGTTTCCCAGTTTGAGGTCGCGGACGACTACACGCAGATCAACTATCAGTCCCGGCCTGTGCGCGTGACGCCGCTTGTCTATGGCGACTTTTTCAAGTGGGTCGCAAATGTCCGGAAAGGCCTGCCCGCTTATATCGTCATTGATATGGTGACGCAGAAAGCGGACGCCGTTCGGCTGGACGAGGGAATGCGTTACTCCCAGAGCGAGTATTTCTTCCGCAACGTCAACCGCCATCTCCGCTTTCAGTACCCGACTTACATATTTGACACGCCGAACTTTGAGATCGACGACAATGGCACACCTTACTGGGTCTGCCCGCGTATCGTCAAGCGCATCGGTCTCTTCGGCGGAACAGATATTGAGGGCGCGGTGCTGATGAACGCAATTACCGGAAAATGTGAATATTACCACGAGATCCCTTCGTGGGTGGACCGCGTCTTTTCTGCGGAACTCATCATGCAGCAGTACGACTGGCACGGGCAGTACATCAACGGCTGGCTCAACTCCTTTATCGGCCAAAAAGGTGTGACCGTGACCACGGAGGGGTATAATTACATTGCAATGGACGACGATGTCTATATGTACACCGGCGTCACCAGCGTTGCCTCCGATGGCTCAAACGTCGGTTTCCTGCTTTCCAATCAGCGTACAAGAGAGACAAGATATTATGCCTGTGCCGGCGCACAGGAGATAGCGGCGATGGCCTCCGCCGAGGGCATCGTCCAGTATATGGACTACAAATCGACCTTCCCACTGCTGCTCAACATCTCGAATCAGCCGACCTACTTCATGGCGCTCAAGGACAGCGGCGGACTCGTTAAGATGTATGCCATGGTCAACGTACAGCAGTATCAGCTCGTGGCCTCCGGAACGACCGTTTCAGAATGCGAAAAAAATTATGTAAACCTGCTTGCCGGCAGCAATCTGGCCGGTGAGAGCAAGACCGAAAGCAAGGCCGTGAAAGGACCGATCGAGGATATCCGCTCAGCGGTCGTGGACGGCAATACAAATATCTATCTCAAGCTCGCAGGCGGCGACTGCTGGTATATCCTCTCGGTCAGAGAGAACGAACTAGCGGCGGTGCTTTCCGCCGGGGACCGTGTAGAGATCCTGCCTTCTGCGGATACGGGAGAACTGCGCAGCGCTTACAGCGTCCGGCGGCTGGAGTAAGAAAAGCAACTGCTGCGCCGCGGCGCGAGACAGGGGAGATCAAAAATGGCACTCTACACAATCGGCGATCTGCACCTCTCCTTTGGTGCGGACAAGCCGATGGACGTTTTCGGCAAAGCATGGCAAAACCATGTTCAGCGGCTACGGGAGGGCTTCGCGGCCCTCTCGCCCGAGGATCTGACAGTCATCTGCGGCGATCTGAGCTGGGGAATGGATCTGGCCGGGAGTCGGGAGGACTTTCTGTTCATCGACCGTCTGCCCGGCCGGAAGATCGTCCTCAAGGGCAACCACGATTATTGGTGGACGACGGCCACCAAGGCAAAGACATTCTTTGCGGAAAACGGGATCACAACGATCGATATTTTGAATAACAACTGCTTTTTCTATGGGAATATCGCGCTTTGCGGTACACGCGGCTGGTTCTATGAGGAGGAAACGGGGTCTGACCATGATAAAAAGATCATGGCCCGCGAACTCATGCGCCTCGAGACTTCGCTCAAAGCGGCGGGGGAGCGGGAGAAGTATGTCTTTCTTCACTACCCGCCGATCTACGGCAACTATGTCTGCGAGGAGATACTCGAACTGTTCCGTCAGTACAGCGTCACGCTCTGCTGCGCCGGACACATCCACGGAAAAGGACAGGCCCTGCGTTTTGAAGGCGAGCGCGACGGCACCCGGTTTCGTCTCGTCTCCTCTGATTTTTTGGGTTTTCGACCGCTGCGGATCGCAGAGTGAAAAGCATCGACGATTATTCACAAAAAGTATTTGCATTTGATGTATAAATCTGTTACAATACGGCTTATGTAATTTGTTATCATCGGTTCTTATGGCTTCCGGTGAATTTGTAGGAGGAAAAACCTAATGATCGTCAAGAACGTTGAAAAGAAAGAAAAAAATGAAGTCTCCTTTCAGGTAGAAGTTGACAAGGACGCTTTCGAGGAAGCCCTCAATGGCGCTTACCTCAAGAATAAAAAGAGCATCTCTGTTCCCGGCTTCCGTAAAGGCAAGGCTCCGAGAATGGTTATAGAAGGCATGTACGGCGCGGAAGTGTTCTATGAGGACGCTTTTGAGGATCTCGCTCCCAAGGCTTTCGCGTTTGCTACCGAGCAGGAAAAGCTCAAGACCGTCGGCCGCCCGAACCTCACCGAAACCAATGTTTCGGATGACAAGATCCTTACCCTGAGCTTTGAGGCCGCGCTTTACCCCGAAGTGAAGCTCGGCAAGTACAAGGGCGTTGAGGTCCCGCGTGACGACGACACTGTTACCGACGAAAAGGTCGACGAATATATTGAAGAGATGCGCAAGCGCAATGCCCGCCAGATCACGGTCGAGCGTCCGGCAAAGCTTGGCGACACGGTTGTCATTGACTATGACGGTTTCCTCAACGGCGAGCGTTTCGAAGGCGGCAAAGCGGAAGGCCAGACCCTTGAGCTCGGTTCGAACCGCTTCGTTCCCGGTTTTGAGGAACAGATCGTTGGCATGAAGGCCGGCGACGAGAAGGATCTCGACATCACATTCCCGGAAGACTATCATGAGAGTCTTGCCGGCAAAGCTGTTGTATTCAAAGTAAAGGTACACGAGGTCCAGGAGACCGAGCTTCCGGTCGTCGACGATGAATTTGCGAAAGATGTCTCCGAATTCGACACCCTTTCCGAGTATAGAGTTGCTATTATGGAACAGCTCGTCAAGGCCCGCAAGGAAGCGGTCGACAACGATTTCGGCTACAAGGTCATCAAGGCTGCCGCAGACGACATGGAGTGCGATATCCCCGAGGCCATGATCGAAGAACGTGTTGGCCAGATCATGCAGGAATACGACCAGAATCTCATGGCGCGTGGTATGCGTCTTGAGGAATATATGCGTATGGCCGGCATGGACCCGAAGTCATTCCAGGATATGATCCGCCCGCAGGCCGTCGAGCAGGTCCGCACAGATCTGCTGCTTGCAGCGGTCGCAGACGCCGAAAACATCGAAATTCCCGACGAGGATGTCGATAAGACCCTTCAGGACCTCGCCGATGCTTACCGGATCACCCTTGATCAGATCAAGGAAGCCGTTCCTCGCGAGTCCATTATCAATGATATGCGCATGAGAAAGGCAAACGACATCATCATGGAAAATGCCGTTGCCCTCCCGCCCGAAGAGAAGAAGGACGAGAACGCAAGCGAAGATCAGGCTGAGGAAAAGCCCGCCAAGAAACCCGCTAAGAGAACCAAGAAGGCAGCCGCCGAGAAGGCTGAGCCTGCCGCTGAGGAAGAAGCTCCGAAGGCTGAGTGATCTTTCTCCCTGCAATTTTCGATCCGGTTTCTCCGTCGAGTGTTCCGAAAGCACATATATAACACAGTATATTCAATTATATGAGAACATTCAAAGGAGTGCAAAGATTACCATGAACGAAAACATTTATAGACCCGACATGAATATGAGCCTTGTTCCCTATGTCATCGAGCAGACATCGCGCGGTGAGCGTTCCTACGACATTTTCTCCCGCCTGCTCAATGACCGCATCGTGATGCTTTCTGAAGAAGTCAACGATACGACCGCAAGTCTGATCGTGGCGCAGCTTCTGTTTCTTGAAGCGCAGGACCCCGATAAGGATATCCAGTTCTATATCAACAGCCCCGGCGGCAGCGTGACGGCCGGCATGGCGATTTATGATACGATGCAGTATGTCAAGTGCGACGTATCCACGATCTGCATCGGCATGGCCGCCTCCATGGGCGCGTTTCTGCTCTCCAGCGGTGCAAAGGGCAAGCGCTATGCGCTTCCGAACTCCGAGATCATGATCCACCAGCCCTCCGGCGGTGCAAAGGGACAGGCTTCCGACATCAAGATTCAGGCGGAGTGGATGCTGCACACGCGCGAGAAATTAAACCGGATCCTTGCTGAAAATACAGGAAAGCCCATTGAGCAGATCGCTATTGACACAGAACGTGACAACTTTATGACTGCCGATGCTGCCTGCGCCTACGGACTCATCGACAAGGTTATTTCCAAGCGGTGAGTATCGTTCGGACGATCCTTTAACATTACGGGGTAATTATGTCAAAATTTGAAGAGAGCAAAAATATTCGCTGCAGTTTTTGCGGCAAGCCTCAGTCAATGGTCGACCGTCTGATTGCAGGCAACGGCTCCTATATCTGCGACGAATGTGTTCGCCTGTGCATGAGCATTATCGACGAGGGTTACGATGCCCAGCGCAGCGCTGCAACAGCCAAAAAATCAGGTGCAGCCGATTTTGGCCTTCGGGCGGATGAACTTCCGCGCCCGGCTGACATCAAAAAAATACTCGATGACTATATCATTGGTCAGGACAAGGCAAAGGTTGCACTGTCCGTGGCAGTCTATAACCACTACAAGCGCGTGCTTTACGGCGATAACAGCGATGTTGATTTGCAGAAAAGCAACATTCTCCTTATTGGCCCTACAGGCAGCGGCAAGACCCTCTTCGCCCAGACACTTGCAAGAGTGCTGGATGTACCTTTTGCCATTGCCGATGCAACGACGCTAACCGAGGCCGGTTATGTCGGTGAGGACGTCGAAAACATCCTTCTGCGCCTGTTGCAGGCGGCGGATTTCGATGTTGAAAAGGCCGAGCGCGGGATTATCTATATTGACGAGATGGACAAGATCTCCCGCAAGAGCGAGAATACCTCTATAACACGTGACGTTTCCGGCGAGGGCGTGCAGCAGGCATTGCTCAAAATTCTGGAAGGCACGGTCGCCAATGTTCCGCCACAGGGCGGACGCAAGCACCCGCATCAGGAATTTATCAAGGTCGACACAACGAACATCCTGTTCATTTGCGGCGGCGCTTTCGACGGCATCGAAAAAATCATCGAAAACCGTATGGACCGGCGCAGCATGGGCTTTGGCGCAGAGATCAAGAGTAAAACGGAACGCGACACAGGCGAGATCATGCAGAACATCCAGTCGCACGACCTTTTAAAGTTTGGCATTATCCCCGAACTTGTTGGCCGCCTGCCCGTACTGGTCCCGCTCAATTCGCTCAAGCGTGAGGACCTCATCAAAATTTTGCAGGAGCCCAAAAATGCGCTTACGCGCCAATACAAGGCTCTGCTTGGCTACGACGACGTCGAGCTTGTATTTGAAGAGGACGCCCTCGGTGCCATCGCGGATAAGGCAATCGAAATGGAGATCGGTGCGCGCGGCCTGCGCAGTGTCATGGAAGGAATTATGACCGAGATCATGTTTGAGGTTCCTTCCGATTCGACGATCACACAAGTCGTTATCACTGCCGAGTGCGTCAAAAACGGTACCTCGCCGCTCGTCCACCGAAAGAGCGAGCAATTGCCGGACGCTTCTGCGCAGTAAGTATTTTGGGCGGTTCGGCCGCCAGACAAAAAGCCGCACTTTGCGTGCGGCTTTTTGATAAATATGGCGGGAGAATGCTGTATTCTTCCACCGCTTGCCAGAACCTCAAAGGAGGGATCCTATGAACGAAACGAATGTTCCGGCTGTCGAAAAGACCTATGCGCTGCTCCCGATGCGCGGCCTTTCCGTTTTTCCCGGAATGCTTATAAATTTCGATGTTATCCGTGAGCGCTCAGTCGCCGCACTGGACGCCGCCCTTGCCGGGGACCGCACCATTTTTGTGGTTGCTCAGCGGGACATTTCGCAGGAGGTCCCTGCGGAACACGACCTCTATGAGATCGGAACCATCTGCCGTGTCAAGCAGCTTCTCCGCATTCCCGGAATGGACGGTGCGCGTGTACTGGTCGAAGGGCAGCAGCGTGCCAAAATCCTGCGCTTTGACCCGCGGGAGGCCTTTGATGTGGCCGTCGTACTGCCGGTAGAGAGCGAGACGAAGTTCTCCTCGGCACGCGCGGAGGCGCTCATTCGGCAGTGCCTGTCTCTGTTTGACGAATATATCCACCTTTTTGGCGCACTCTCGCCCGAGTTGCTTACGAAGATCGCAGACTCGGACGACCCTGCTTATGTCGCCGACTTTATCGCACAGAACATCTATATGAAACCCGAGAAAAAGCAGGCGCTGCTTGAAGAGCTCCGCCCCCTCTCGCGTATCAGCCTTCTCAACCGCTTTCTTGCCCGCGAGATCTCGGTCATGTCTATTGAACAGGACCTCAACGAGCGTACGCATGAGCAGATGAACAAGTCGCAGAAGGAGTATTTCCTCCGCGAACAGATGAAGGTCATTCAGGCAGAACTCGGCGAGTATGACGACAGTTTCGAGGAGTATCAGGAGTACCGCAAAAAGATCGAAGCGTTGCACCTTGCTCCGGATATCCACGAGAAACTTCTCAAGGAACTCTCGCGCATGATGAAGCAGCCTCCCGGCTCCTCGGAGAGCGCCTTGCAGCACAGCTATCTGGACACCTGTCTGGAGCTGCCGTGGAACAAAAAGACGAAGGAGTGCGCCGACATCAAGCGCGCCCGTAAAATTCTTGACGAGGACCATTTCGGCCTTGAGAAAGTCAAGGACCGCATCATCGAATACTTGGCTGTCAAGCAGCTTGCGCCGGATCTCAAGGGAACGGTGCTCTGTCTCGTCGGTCCCCCGGGCACCGGCAAGACGAGCATAGCTATGTCGATCGCCCGCGCCACCAACCGCAAACTCACGCGTATCTCTCTCGGCGGCATCCATGACGAAGCCGAGATCCGCGGCCACCGCAAGACCTATGTCGGCGCGATGCCCGGCCGCATCATTGCCGGTATTCTGCAAGCCGGCAGTTCCAACCCGCTGATGCTGCTCGATGAGATCGACAAGCTTGCAAGCGATTATCGCGGAGACCCGTCCGCCGCGCTTCTGGAGGCGCTGGACGTTGAGCAGAACCACGCTTTCCGCGACCACTATCTTGAAATTCCCTACGACCTTTCGGACACCATGTTTATCACCACCGCCAATACGACGGAAACCATTCCGCGCGCCCTCCTCGACCGTATGGAGGTTATTGAACTCTCCAGCTATACGGACGAGGAAAAGCTCCAGATCGCAAAGCGGTACCTGCTGCCGAAACAGCGCAAGAAGCACGGTCTTTCGGCCTCGCAGATCTCCATGAGCGACGACGCTCTGCGGGAACTCATTTCCTCCTACACGCGCGAATCCGGCGTCCGCAATCTGGAACGGGAGATCGGCTCCGTCTGCCGCAAGGCGGCAAAGCGTATCGCGGACGGGACTTGCAGATCCGTTCGTCTCAAGGCGGGTTCTCTCGAAGCCCTGCTTGGTCCTGCGAAATTCTTCCCGGACCAGATCGAAAAGGCGGACGAGGTCGGTCTGGTGCGCGGCCTTGCGTGGACCGGCGTGGGCGGTGCGGTGCTCGATGTGGAAGCCGTTGTGCTCGATGGCGAGGGCAATTTGGAACTCACGGGCAACCTTGGCGACGTGATGAAGGAATCCGCTCACGCGGCACTCTCTTATATCCGTTCCCGCGCGGATGTTCTTGGCATTCCGCACGACTTTTACAAGACGAAGGATATCCACATCCACTTCCCGGAGGGGGCGACCCCGAAGGACGGACCCTCTGCGGGCACCGCGATCTGCGTGTGCGCCATTTCGGCGCTCACGGGGATCCCCGTGCGGCGCGATGTGGCGATGACCGGAGAAATCTCTCTGCGCGGCAGAGTCATGCCCATTGGCGGTCTGCGCGAGAAGACCATGGCGGCGATGCGTGCCGGTATCAAGACGGTCATCATTCCGAAGGAAAATGAAAAGGATCTTGAGGAGATCGATCCGCGCGTGCGTGCGGCGCTCGACTTTGTAGCCGTCGACCATGTCGATCAGGTGCTGGAAACGGCACTGGGCAAAAAGCTGGAGCCGAAGGCTTCGGAGAGCGAGAGCCCCCGCGAGGAGCTGCTCGTTCCGGTGCTTGAGTCCGGAAAGACCATTCGCTCCACAGCGATCCGTCAGTAAGGAAACGCCATGAACGTAAATAACGTCGAATTCGTCAAATCGGCTGCGACCCCGAAGGATTTTCTCCCTGCGAGTCTGCCGACGATCGTGTTTTCCGGCAAATCTAATGTCGGAAAGTCTTCGGTCATCAACCGGCTTTTAAACCGAAAGAACATGGCCCGCGTCGGCGGTCAGCCCGGAAAGACCATCCACGTAAACTACTTTCTCATCGACCAAAAAGCCTACTTCGTTGACCTGCCGGGTTATGGCTACGCGAAGGTGTCGAAGGAAGAGCGCAGCCGCTGGGCCCGGCTCATGGAGGCCTTCTTTGCGAAGGAGGGGCTGATCACGCTCGGCGTGATGATCGTTGACTCCCGCCATAAGCCAACGGCGGACGACTGCACCATGGCAAACTGGTTTCTTGAGACCGGCTGTCCGATGGTCGTCGTCGCGAACAAGAGCGACAAGCTCAAAAAAAGCGAGATCGAACCCAACCTTGCCCTGATCCGCGAGACGCTCGGCCTGCCGGACGAGGTCCGTGTCATTCTCTTTTCCGCTGAAAAGGGGACCGGCGCGAGCGAACTAATGGGCGAAATATTGCGCTTCATCAAATGACGTATGGGGCGGGACTGTTCACTTTTTATGCGAACGTGAATAGTTCCGCCCCGCTCTTGTTTTTTGATAGGGAAATTGGTATAATTACTAAAATCGGTTATCCTAACGGAGGTATGCAAAATCAATACGTTTCAGACTTTCTGGTCCGGACTTGACTGGTCCGTTCTAACAAATATGATCATTGCCGTCATTCCGGCGCTGGTGTGCATCACTTTCCATGAGGTGAGTCACGGCTTCGTCGCGTACAAGCTCGGCGACAGCACCGCGAAGGATGCGGGCCGCTTGACGCTCAACCCCATCAAACACATTGACGTTTTCGGTCTGCTGATGATGATCGTCTTAAAATTCGGCTGGGCGAAGCCTGTGCCGGTCAACATGAACAGCTTCAAAAATCCGAAGGGCGGCATGGCCATCACGGCGCTGGCAGGTCCTGTCTCGAACGTTTTGCTTGCGGCGGTCATTTTTCTGCTTTACGGTCTTCTCTATGCGCCGCTTATGCATGCCGGGGCATTTGGCGTTGTTCTTGCGAAGATGCTCCTTACGACCGCCTATCTCTCCTGTGCGCTCGCGGTCTTCAATATCATCCCGATCTCGCCGCTCGACGGCTCAAAGGTCCTGTTTTCCTTTCTGCCCGAAAAGGCCTACTACGCCCTCATGCGCTATGAGTTTCTGGGTATGATCGCGCTTCTCATCATTGTCTGGAGCGGCGCGTTCTCGGGCTTTCTTGTCAACTGGACGAGCGGACTTTACAAATGGCTTATCGGCATCGCCGATTGGGCCTATGCGTTGACGGTATAAAAATGGAAAATCCAACTTTTCATTTGGAGGGACTCATCCATGACAAGGACGAGACAGAGGACTTCACAGGTCCGCTGAGTCTCATTCTGATGCTGCTCTCAAAAAACAAGATCGAAATACGAGACCTGCGCATTGCGGACATCCTCGATCAGTATCTCGATTACATCGCAAAGATGCAGGAGATGGATCTGGATGTTGCGAGCGAGTTTGTGCAGATGGCGTCCTATCTCGTTTATCTCAAGACGCGCACGCTGCTTGCGGGCGAGGAAGAGATGGACGAGCTTGAGGAACTGATGTCTTCGCTCGAAAAGCTCCGTTGTCAGGACGTTTATGTCCAGATCAAGGCGGTCACACCTGCGTTATCGGCAATGTCGCAGCAGGGCTGCCTGCTCTTTTCCAAAACACCCGAACCAATCAAGGCGTCAAGCGGAGAATACCGCTACAGCCATGAGGGATGGGAGCTGCTTTCGGCCTTGCTCGCGGTCTTTACGCGCGCGGACGCGGCAGGAGTGCCGGAACGGGGCGTTCTTGTCCCGAAGCGCATCGTCTACAACGTACGCGACAAGTGCGCGCAGCTTCTCGCACTGCTCTCGACCGGCGGCGCACGGCCCCTGCGGGAGCTCTACGAGATGAGCGCCAGCCGTTCGGAGGTCGTTGCGACCTTTCTCTCCGTGTTGGAGCTTTGCAGCGCGGGGACGCTGCTTGTCTCCGCAGGAGAGGACGGACTGAACGTTTCCCTTGCGGAGGGAGCGGAGCTCCGCGTACCGGATTTTGATGCGCCGGATGAATCGGAGGGCGACGATGATTAAGTTTGCAAGGAATGGTCATAGTAATGGATGAAAAGGAGATCAGATCGACGATCGAGGCGATCCTTTTTGCGGCGGGCGACCCCGTCCCCGCGTCGCGAATAGCGCTCGTTCTGGACATCGACACGGACGCCGTATTCGCGTCGGCGAAGGCGCTTGCGGATGAATACAGCTTTGAACAGCGTGGCGTGCGCCTTGTGCGCATGGGAGACGATCTGCAGCTTTGCAGCGCTCCGGAATACGCCCAGAGCATCACGCGTGCCTTAGAGCGGCGTAAGCCGCCAAAGCTCAGTGCCTCGGCGCTCGAAGCGCTCGCGGTCTGCGCCTATTTTCAGCCGGTCACGCGCGCATACGTCGACCAGGTCCGCGGTGTGGACAGCTCCTACACGATGGGACTGCTCCTGGAGCGGGGGCTGATCGAGCCCTGCGGAAAACTGGAGGTAACGGGCCGGCCCACGATCTACAGGACCACGGAGCTTTTTTTGCGCACTATGGGAATTTCCGATCTGACGGAGCTTCCGAAGCTTCCGGATATGAGCGGCAGCGAAGGCGGCGAGCAGCTGCGCGCCGCGATAGAATCCCTGAAAAACACGGGTGATACCGATGTTTTAGAAGGGCAGCTTAAAATCGACGGCTGAAAGGGGGGCTGCATGCTTGCGGGCTTTGTTCATCATTTTGCTGGTCCTCGCCGTTCTGGCGCTGTTGCCTGTCGGTATGGACGGCGGCTGGGCCACGGGGCAGAGTGTGACGCTCCGCGTCCGCATCGGCTTTATCAAGATCGGACTTCTTCCGAAAAAGAAGAAGGAGCCAAAGGCAAAAAAACCGCCGAAGCCGAAAAAGGCCGAGGAAACCGAAGCGCAGAACAAAAAGAAAAAAAGCGGCCTTGCCGCAATGGACACGGCGGGCAAGCTCGCGCTTGTGAAGGAGGCCCTGCGTACGCTCGGCCGGCTGCGTGACAAGCTGCGCGTGCAGTACCTGCGTTTCCGCTTCACCGTAGCGTCCCCGGACCCCTTTAAGACAGCAATGGGCTTCGGCCTTTCCTCCAGTGCAGCGAGCGCGTTTGTTCCGCTGCTCGACGAGGCGTTTGACATTGAGGAACGGGACATCGGTCCGGCCTTCGATTTTACGACGGACAAGCCCCGCGCTGATGTCTGGATCACGGCCTCCATTTTACTCTGGCAGCTTCTCTACATTGCCGGTGCGTTCGGCATTGCTTATTTGAAAATAAAAAAACAATATTCATCTAAACCAGATAAGGACCGAAAAGCGGAAAAGAGAAAGGACTGACACTATGGAAAAGCATCCTATCGGTGATCTGACCGAAGTGACTCTCAGCAAAATCAAAGAGATGGTCGACGTGAACACGGTCGTTGGCAATCCCATTGTGACGCCGGACGGCATCACGCTTATCCCCGTTTCTCGTGTGACGGTCGGTTTTGCCAACGCGGGCAGCGACCTCAAGGCAAGAGACAATGCCTTTGGCGGCGGCAACGGCGCAGGCGTCAAAATCGAGCCGGTCGGCTTCCTGTGCGTTCAGGACGGCGGCGTGCGCATGATCAACATTTCTTCGCCTGCCTCCACGAGCATTGACCGTCTCATCGAACTCACGCCCGAGCTCATCGACAAGGGCGAACAGCTCTACAAGAAAATCAAGAACAAGTAAGACCCGCATAATTCCTGCCGCGGGTGTCAATAATAAGCACTGCCCAATTCGACTCAGGGTGGTGCTTATTATTGAGAAGATACCGTTTGGGAAGCTTACTTGCAGCAATGCTGCTCTCCATTTTGCTGCCGACGGCGGCGCTTGCCGTTCCGGACAACAGCGCCGGGGCCTGCGTTCTGGTCCACGCGGACAGCGGACAGACGCTGTATGCCAAAAACGCAGACGCGCGCATGCTGATCGCCAGCACGACAAAAATTATGACGGCGCTCGTCGTAATCGACCACTGCGACCCGGATACCTCCGTTGCCATAAAGCCTGAATGGACCGGCGTGGAGGGCTCGTCCATGTATCTCAAAGCGGGGGAGAACTACACGATCAGAGAACTGCTCTATGGACTTTTGGTGGTTTCCGGAAACGATGCCGCGACCGCGCTCGCCTGTATCTGCGGCGGCAGCATCGAGGGCTTTGCGAAAATGATGAACGATGAAGCCGTCGCGCTTGGTTTACAAAACTCCCACTTTCAAAACCCGCACGGACTGGACGCCGAAGGTCACTATTCCTCGGCGGCGGACCTTGCAGTCATCGCCTGCGAGGCGATGAAAAGACCGCTTTTTGCGGAGATCGTCGGTACCGGCAGCGCAACGATCCATGGACAGACGCTTGTGAACCACAACAAGCTCCTCCGGACCTATCCGGGCGCACTCGGCATCAAGACGGGCTACACGATGGCGGCGGGACGTATCCTGGTCTCCTGCGCGGAGCGGAACGGGCTGAAGCTTGTCTGCGTTACGATCTCAGACCCGAACGACTGGACCGATCATACGGCCCTGCTCGACTGGGGCTTTGAAAATTACGAATACAAAAACGTTCTGCCGATGGGCGGCGTGTGCGAACTGCCGGTCATCGGCGGGACAAAACAGCGCATTGCCCTGCGGGCAGATGTCGACACGCGTGCGCTTTTGAAAAAAGGCGCTGTGCTGTCCATGACGATCGAGGCACCGCCTTTCGTCTATGCGGGTTTCCGGCAGGGCGAATGTGCCGGACGCGTTTTTGTAAAGATGGACGGGCAGGAGCTTGCGGAATATCCCCTTGTCTACAGCGAGAGCGTAGATGTCGAGCCGCTCCACCAGAAGGACGCATGGCAGCGCTTTCGCCGCGCATGGTTTATGGTCAACCGATACGGCTATGTGTTTGAGTACGGTGACTGAATAAAAAAAGCTCCGCCGACGGGAACGCTCTTTCCGTCGGCGGAGCTTGGAAGGGTGCATCGGAAATATGCAGCAGCGACTACAAAAGATCATAGCGGCATCCGGCCTGATGTCCCGCCGCGCAGCAGAGGGGCTGCTTCGCGAGGGTCGCGTCACGGTGAACGGAAAAACAGCCGTCCTCGGCGAGCGGGCCGACCCGGTAACCGACAGCATTCTCGTTGACGGGAAAGCGCTGCCGGTGGTCGAGAAAATGGTTTACATAATGCTAAATAAGCCGCGCGGCTACCTCACCACGATGTCCGACGACCGCGGCAGAAGGACGGTCGCGGAGCTGACGGCGGATGTGGGCACGCGGGTCTATCCGATCGGTCGGTTGGACTATGACTCCGAGGGCCTGCTGCTGATGACGAACGACGGTGCGTTTGCGCAGCGGCTGGAGCACCCGTCCTTCGAAATAAAAAAGACCTATCTCGCCCGCGTCCGGGGAGAAAACATCGACGCGGCGCTGCCGATCCTGCGCTCAGCCCTCGTCATTGACGGTTACCGCGTCCGCCCGGCGCAGGTCCGTCTGATCCGGCGCACGGAGAACGGCGCGCTCCTCTCTTTTACGATCACAGAGGGAAGAAACCGGCAGATCCGGAAAATGTGTGAACAGGCGGGGCTGAGCGTCCTACGCCTGCGCCGCGTTTCAGAGGGAGGCGTCCGGCTTGGTGCGCTGCCGCCCGGCAAATGGCGTCCGCTCACGGACAGTGAGATCGAAAACTTGCAAAAGGAAAAATAAAATTGCAGAAAAGTGTTACTTTTGCTGAAAATTATTCAGATTATGATTTTTCTTTGCATTTCCCTTGCAATCTGAATTTGAATTGTTGTATGATGTGCATATGAAATGCATCACGACGTTTCAAAATCAAAGCAAGCGATAAGTTAAAACGAAAGCTGCAATGGAAGTTTGAAACAGTTTCAGACTTCCATTTTTTCACAAACGGAAAAGTTCTGCTGTGCATGTATTACGCCCGACACAGTAACGGGTGTCTGGCATCCACGATTTAAAAGGGAGGGGCGATCGACATGGAAAATGATGTACTCGCAGTGATTGCCGGGAGTGCCGCGCACTACTCCAAAGGCCACCGGAAAATTGCAAAATATATTTTGGAAAATTACGACAAAGCAGCCTTCATGACGGCGGGAAAACTCGGCGCCACGGTCGGCGTGAGCGAATCGACTGTTGTGCGCTTTGCCGCCGAGCTTGGATACGACGGTTATCCCGGTATGCGCAAGGCGCTTCAGGAAATGGTCCGCAACCGTCTCACTTCGGTCCAACGTATCGAAGTTGCAAAGGAAATGATCCACGATACGAATGTCCTCAAGGCCGTTCTGACGGCGGACATGGACAAACTTCAGAAAACCGTTGACGAGGTGGACGAGGCGAGCTTCAACGCGGCAGTGGACGCGATCATCGGCGCGAAGCATGTTTACATCGTCGGAATGCGCTCTTCGGCTGCGCTCTCGAGCTTCATGGGTTATTATCTCAATCTTCTGCGTGAGAATGTCCATCTGCTCCACGACACCGCCGCGAGCGAGATCTATGAGCAGATCATCCGCATCGGTGAGGGAGATGTATTTATTGGTGTGAGTTATCCGCGCTATTCCTCGCGCACCGTCAAGGCCATGAGCTTTGCCAAAAACGCCGGGGTCACGACCATCTGCCTGACGGACGGAGAGGTTTCGCCGCTCGTCCAGTATTCCGACATCCGGCTCTTTGCGCGCAGCGACATGGTCTCCTTCCTCGACTCCCTCGTTGCGCCGCTGAGTCTTATAAACGCGTTGCTCGTCACGATCGGCTTGCGCTCCGAAGAGCAGCTCTCGGACACCTTCAAGCGCCTGGAGACCATCTGGTCGGAGAATGACGTCTATGAAAACGCTTCAAACTGACGCGGCCGTCATCGGCGGCGGTGCGGCGGGTCTGTTTGCAGCCGCGCGCCTCGCGGAGTGCGGCGTCAAAACCCTCCTGATCGAGCCGAACAAGCTGCTCGGGAAAAAGCTCAGAATTACGGGCAAGGGCCGTTGCAACCTTACGAACAACTGTGATGCGCGGACCTTTCTCGAAAATGTCCCGCGCAACGGAAAATTCCTTTACAGCTCGGTCAGCCGCTTTACGCCGGCGGATACGCAGGCCCTTTTCGAGCGCCTCGGCGTTCCGCTCAAGCTTGAACGCGGAAACCGCGTCTTTCCGGTTTCGGACAGCGCGCACGATGTTGCCAACGCCCTCGAACGCTGGGGACGGCGGCAGGGCGTGCAGCTTCTGTGCGGCAGCGTCCGGCGCATCGGGACCGAAAACGGACCTGTTGCCCGCGTGCTGACGGATGACACGGAGATTCTCTGCAAAGCAGCTATCCTCTGCACCGGCGGCCGGAGTTATCCCGGCACCGGCTCGACGGGGGAGGGTTATATGCTGGCGGAAGCCCTCGGGCACACGGTCGTGCCGCCGAAACCGTCGCTCGTTCCGCTTGTCTCGCCGGACGAATATTGTGCCGAGATGCAGGGCTTTGCCCCGCGCAACGTGACGCTGCGCGCCTATGAAAACGATAAGCTGATCTATGAGGAACTCGGCGAGATGCTCTTTACGCACTTCGGCGTTTCCGGACCGCTTGTGCTCTCCGCGAGCGCGCACATGCGGAACTTTGATACAAAGACCTACCGCCTGTCCCTCGACCTCAAGCCGGGCTTGAGCGAAAAGCAGCTCGACGAACGCATACTGCGCGATTTTCAGAAATATCAGAACCGCGATTTTCAAAACGCCCTCTGCGATCTGGAGGGGCGGGCGATGATACCCGTGCTTGTGCGTCTGTCCGGCATCCCGGCGGAGGAAAAAGTCAATTCGATTACCAAAGAGCAGCGCAGAGCGCTGGTTTCCCTGTTTAAAAATTTTCCCATCGCGGTTTCGGGTCCGCGCTCGATCGACGAGGCGATCGTCACTTCGGGCGGAGTCAGCGTCAAGGAGATCGACCCGAAAACGATGTCATCAAAGCTTGTGTCCGGCCTGTACTTTGCAGGGGAACTCATAGATGTGGACGCCTACACGGGCGGTTTCAACCTCCAGATCGCGTGGAGCACCGCAAATGCCGCCGCTCTGGCTGCCGCCGAACAGATACGTGAGACCTGAAAGGACTTTAGCCTATGACAAGACACTATGCCATCGCGATAGACGGTCCCTCCGGGGCCGGCAAGAGCACCATCGCAAAGCTTTTAGCCGAGGCCCTCGGCTTTCTTTATGTTGACACCGGCGCGATTTACCGCACCGTCGGCGTTGCCGTCAAGCGCAGCGGCGCGGACTCGAAGGATAGAGCCGCCGTCGCAAAGCTTCTGCCGGAGCTGCACATCACCATGCGGTACGACGACAGCGGCCTCCAGCGCATGTTTTTAAACGGCGATGACGTCACGGACGCCATCCGTGAACCGGACATTTCGCTTTATGCCTCGGCGGTCTCCGCACAGCCGGATGTGCGCGCATTCCTGCTCGAGATGCAGCGCTCGCTCGCCAGGGAAAACAGCGTCGTCATGGATGGACGAGACATCGGCACGGTCGTGCTGCCGCAGGCGGACGTCAAGATCTTTCTGACCGCCTCGCCCGAGGAGCGCGCCCAGCGCCGGTATGCGGAGCTTCTGCAGCGCGGCGTGGAGACAAGCTATGACGAGGTCCTGCGCGATCTCAAGCGCCGCGATGAAAACGACAGCACACGTGCGCTTGCCCCGCTCGTTCCGGCAGACGACGCCATTGAGGTCGACACCACCGGAAACTCTCTTGAGGAGAGCTTTCAGCTTCTGAAAAAAATCATTGAAGGGCGGCTTTACAGCAAATGAACCGAACAGCCTATTCAATTTCGTATTGCATCTTGAACGCCGTTACGCGGCTCCTCTGGCCGTTTCGGACCTACGGCAAGCAAAACAAGCCGCAGGGCGCGGCGCTTGTGTGCGCAAATCACCAGTCAAATCTCGATCCGGTGCTGCTTGCGGCAGCGTTCGGCATGAAAACGCAGCTTCGATTTATGGCCAAGAAGGACCTTTTTGATATTCCGGTCCTCGGCAAGTGGATGACCGCGATGGGCGCGTTCCCCATTGACCGCGGAGAGGCGGACATCACCGCCATCCGCACGGCGATGAAATACCTCAAGGACGGCGAATATGTCATGATGTTCCCCGAGGGCACGCGTGTTCTGCCGGAGGAATCCGTTGCCGCCAAGACCGGCGCGGTGCGCATCGCGGGAAAACTGCAGGTCCCCATCCTGCCGGTCTACATCGACTCGACGCACAAGCTCTTTCACTTTTCCCGGCTCTACATCGGTAAGCCTTATACGCCGGAGGCCGCGCACACGAAAGAGGACTATGAGCGCCTGTCGCGGGAGCTCATGGACCACATCCATGCGCTGGAGCCGGTCCGATGAGAGAGATCGTTGTTTCCAAAAGCGCGGGCTTTTGTTTTGGCGTCAGCCGCTCCGTGAAGCTCGCGGAGGAGTTACTTGAAAGAGGGGAGGGGCCCTGCTTTTCGCTGGGCGAGCTGATCCACAACGAGCATGTCGTCGAAGAACTGCGGGCGCGCGGCCTTGCCGTCGCGGAGCACGCCGGGGATATCCCGCCGGGCGCAAGAGTCCTCATTCGTTCCCACGGCGCGGCAAAGAGCGAATATGCCGTTCTTACGCAAAAGGGCGCGCAGATCACGGATGCGACCTGCCCCAAGGTCGCCCACATACACACGCTGGTCGAGCAGGCGTCCGCGGAGGACCGCATCCCGGTGGTCATCGGTGCGCGGGAACACCCGGAGGTCGTGGCTGTCTGCGGCTGGTGCGGACAGTCACTGGTTTTTTCCGGCGCGGACGAGTTGAAAAGCTGGCTCGACGCGGATACGGAAAGGCGTAATTTGCCGCTCACAGTCGTCTTTCAGACCACTCAGACGCAAAAGAATCTCGAAGAAGTTAAAAAAATTCTGAAAAAAGAGTGTACAAACTGCAAAATTTTTGATACAATATGTAGCGCTACATCCATCAGGCAATTTGATGCGGCGGCTCTGTCGAAAAAATGCAGCGCCATGGTCGTTATCGGCGCGAGACACAGCGCAAACAGCGTTCATCTCGCGGAGATCTGCAGAGAAAACTGCAAAAAGGTCCAGTTCATCTCCTCGGCGGAGGAACTTGATCTTTCATCGCTTCCCGAAAGCGGCACCATTGGCATCACCGCCGGCGCATCAACACCCGCATGGATCATTAAGGAGGTAAAACAAACCATGTCTGACGAAATTAAAAATGAAGAAACCACAGCAGAAGAAACCGTAAAGGAGGTCGCCGCATCGGAAGAGATGACCTTCGATCAAATGCTGGAGGATTCTATCAAGACGATATATAACGGCGACACGGTAACTGGTATCGTTGCCGCCATTACCCCCACGGAAATCAGCGTAGATCTCGGCACGAAGCACTCCGGCTACATCCCCGTTTCCGAATTTACAGACGACAACGACACACCGATCGACCAGCTCATCCATGTGGGCGACACCATTGAAGCCTGCGTTGTCCGCGTCAACGACGTGGAAGGAACGGTCATGCTTTCCAAGAAGCGCCTCGACGCAGCCAAGGCATGGACGGTCATCGAGGAAGCAGCCGACAACGGCGAGATCCTTGAGGGCGTTATCAGTGAAGACAATAAGGGCGGCGTTGTCGCCAATGTTAAGGGCATCCGCGTGTTTATCCCCGCTTCCCAGACCGGTCTCGGCAAGGACGCGGAGATGAGCGAGCTTCTCAAGCAGCGCGTTCGTCTCAAAATTACAGAAGTCAACCGCGGTCGCCGCCGCGTTGTCGGCAGCATCCGTGCGGTGCAGCGTGAAGAGCGCCGCGAGAAGGCGGAGCTCATCTGGAACGAGATCGAGGTCGGCAAGCACTACAAAGGCACGGTCAAGTCCCTCACAGGCTACGGCGCATTTGTTGACATCGGCGGTATTGATGGCATGATCCACGTCTCCGAGCTGAGCTGGAGCCGCATCAAGCAGCCGAGCGACGTCCTCTCCGTGGGCGACGAGGTCGAAGTTTATGTTATCAGCTTCGACAAGGAAAACCACAAGATCTCTCTTG
>JBMNPV010000002.1:0-66071 GCA_050943775.1 Oscillospiraceae bacterium | reverse complement strand
AGGGCCGCCTTCAATTGGGCCGGCGGCCCTCTTTTTCCTTTTTAGAAATCAATCCTGTTCACGAAGCTTATACTGATGTGTCATGCCGGTAAGCTGTTTAGCCTGTGCTGCGAGCTCTTGTGCGGCGGCGGCGCTCTCTTCGGCTGTGGCAGAGTTTGTCTGAACAACCGTGGAAACCTGATCAATACCGAGGAGGACCTGCTGCGTTGCAGTGGCCTGTTCCTGCGAGGCTTCCGCGATCTGAGAGATGACATCGTTTACGAAAGATGATTTTGACGCAACCTCCTGCAAAGATTTGGCGGTGGCGTCAGCGATCTCGCGGCCATGGTCGATGGCGGCAACGGTGCTCTCGATGAGCGACGTGGTGGTTTTTGCAGCTTCTGCTGAGCGCTGTGAGAGGTTCCGGACTTCGTCTGCGACAACGGCGAAGCCTTTGCCGGACGCACCTGCACGCGCCGCTTCGACGGCTGCGTTCAAGGAGAGAATATTGGTCTGGAAGGCAATGTCGTCGATGGCCTTGACGATTTTGCTGATTTCTCTCGAAGTGGAGGTGATCTGATTCATGGCTTCAAGCATCTGCGACATATAGGAGTTGCTCTCTTCAACACCACCGGCCGCTTCGCGGGACATTTCGCTAGCCTTACCGGCTTGCTCCGCATTGGCGCGGCTGATGTCCGCGATGCTGGAAACGGTTGAAGAGAGTTGCTCGACCGCAGATGCCTGCTCCGTTGTGCCCTGCGAGAGCGTCTGGGAGACAGAGGCAATCTGATCGGAGTCGGCGGCAACCTGATCCGCAATTCCGTTTGTGCGTTTCATGTCGTCGCTGATGCCGTTGAAGATGCTGTGCAAGGAGTCCAGAATGACGGTGTAAACGCCGACATAGCGGCTTTCGTCAGCTGAGACAACGCTGAAGTCCTTGCCTGCACCGCTCTGCAGCATGTTGCAGACATCGCTGATGATGAAGGAAATATCGTCATTCATCTGGTTAAAAGATTGCGCCAATTTATGGAATTCGTCCTGCGTCTTGATGTCCAGCGGCTCGATTGGTTCGCCGCGGGACATGGTATCACAGGCATTGACGATTTGACCAAGAGGCTTGAGAATGCCGACGGACATGGTGCGCATAATGAACGCTGTGATGATCATAGCAATCAGAGCAAGGGCTGCAAATGCAAGCAAAGCAATTCTTGACTTGCTTGAATAAGCGCGCTGGGTGGTGTCTGCCGCGGTGATCGAACTCTGGCTGACCTTGCTCAGTGCGCTGTAAAAGGCGTCATGATCCTCCGTGAACTTGGTGCAGAAAAGCTGGGCCTCGTCGGTCTTGCCCGTGCTGGAGAGCGTATAGATCTGGGAAGCGTCGGCCTGGACCCGGCCATACAAGGACTTGAGAGCAGATGCCTCTTCGGCGTCGGAGTTCGCCGCGATCATGTCGAGCTGTTCGGCCAGAGTTTTGTCTGCTTCGTCGATCTTGCTCTTATTTGAGGCGGCAATACTGGGGTCGACCGCCATGCTGATCGTAAGCGTATAATTTGTGTTGAGGAGGTCGGAGACGGTCAACTGCGCCTTGACCGTGGCAAACGGACCGTTGAAGAAAGAGGTCAGAACGCTCTGCGCATTGAGCAAAAGAACAACATAAACGCCGGAAGCAAGGAGAACCGCTATGGCAATCGCGATATACAAGACCCTGAATTTCTTTGCAATGGGAATCTTGTCGAAGATTTTTTTCATTTGCATACGCCCCTTTGTATTTTCAAATCTATCCACTGTCATTATATATATTTTCCATTAGAATGCAATCAAAATACCCCCTATTTCAACAATTTTCGCCGTCTGCGCCAATTTGCACATGCATAAATTGGAGCAATTTCATATAAGTAAAAAAAGAAGATCGTCTTTCCGCTTCTGAAAGAAACGAAAAACGCGACCTGCCGCGGATTCAAAGCGGGGCACCGCTGCCGGATCAGTACGGATACGCGAAAAGGGAGGAGCCAAAGCTCCTCCCTCATTTGCCGGACCTTTACTTCATGCCGTTTTCGTAGGCCTGGATCATCTTTTTGACCATCTGGCCACCGATGCTGCCGGCCTGACGAGCGGTGATGTCACCGTTGTAGCCAGGCTTCAAAGTCGTTCCGACTTCCTGAGCACACTCCATCTTGAAACGATCCATTGCTTCGCGTGCGTTCGGGTTGAGAAGCTGGTTGCTGTTGTTGTTAGACATTCCTTTCAACTCCTTTACATTCGTTTCTCTCTCTGCGGCCGATAAACGGAGCTGCCGTTTCGCGTTATTTTGAACGTTGCTTCACTTCGCGTTGACAAGCGCCGTTTTTCGACCGCTTTGGACGTTTCTGCGTCCGATAGTATCTTTACCTACGAAAACGCGCTTATGCGAAACGCTGTTTTGTAATTTTTACATGTGTGTAATCGATGGAAAAGTTTTTTCGTCCGGCATAAATACGATTTACTGTCAATAGAGTTTACAAGCCAAACTAATGGGGGGATCAACATGACGGACAGCAGTATTTATGAGGACATCGCCCTGCGCACCGGCGGAGACATCTACGTTGGTGTCGTCGGCCCGGTCCGGACAGGAAAATCGACATTTATCAAGCGCTTCATGGAAACCATGGTCATCCCGAACATCGACAACGTATATGTAAAGGAACGCGCTCGCGACGAGCTGCCGCAGTCCGGCTCTGGAAAAACGGTGATGACGGCAGAGCCGAAATTTGTGCCGGAGGACGCGGTCAACATTGCGGTCGGGGAGGGGAGCAACATTTCCGTCCGGCTCATTGACTGCGTCGGTTACATGATCCCCGGCGCGGCGGGAGCCGATGAGGACGGAAACGAACGCATGGTCGCGACACCGTGGTTCGACCATGAGATCAGTCTTTCCGAGGCGGCCGAGGAGGGAACAAAGCGCGTCATCCGCGACCACAGTACGATCGGTCTTGTCGTAACGACAGATGGCACGATCTGCGGCATCCCGCGCGAGAGCTACGTCGCGGCGGAGGAAAAGGCGGTCGCTGAGCTTCGGGAAATTGGAAAACCCTTTCTCATTTTGCTCAACTCGAACGAGCCGAACGGGGACGCGGCACAGGCACTCAGCCGGGAACTGACGGAGAAGTATGGTGTTGCCTGCGTCTGCGCAAACTGTCTCACACTGCGCGAAGACGATGTGACAAAGCTGATGCGTACGCTGCTCGGCGAATTCTCGGCCGAGGAGTATGCCGTTTGGCTGCCGGAGTGGGTCGAGGCGCTCGCGGACGACCATGCGATCAAAACGGCGCTGTACAGCGAAATTTTGAATGCTTCGGCAAGCGTTCAGAAGCTGCGCGACGCGGAGAAGCTTGCCGCGCGTCTGAGCGAGATCGAAGATGTGAGCGCCGCGCGGCTGACGGACATTCAAATGGGCAGCGGCAGCTTCGCCGTACGCATTGAGATGCCGCGGGAACTTTACTACCGGACGATCAGCGAGGAGAGCGGACTGGAGATCACAAGCGACGGAGAACTCATTTCGCTTTTGACCTCACTTGCGCAGATCAAGCGCGAATATGACAAGGTCGCGACGGCCCTCTCCGACGTACGCGAAAAGGGCTATGGCGTCGTGATGCCTGCGTCGGATGAGATGGTTTTGCAGGAACCGGAGATCGTTCGCGCGGGTGGACGCTATAAAGTCGTTTTGCGCGCAAGCGCGCCGGCAATTCATATGCTGCGTACAGATGTCGAAACGGAAGTCTCGCCCGCTGTCGGCGGAGAGAATGCCTCGGAGGAAATTTTAGGCTTCCTGCTGCAAAATTTTGAGGGCGAGGCAACAAAAATCTGGGAGTCAAACATCTTCGGCAAATCCATGTATGATATCGCGGAAGAGGGGCTGACGGCGAAGCTTACGCGAATGCCGCCGTCCATGCAGCGAAAGCTGCAAAATGCGATGCAGCGCATTGTAAACGAGGGGAGAGGCAACCTGATCTGCATTATTTTATAAAAACAGGCTCCCGCGAATTTTTTCGCGGGAGCCTCCGATTTTGCAAAATTTCTATGGTCCTTTTCCTGCGGCGACGGTATAACGGACAGACACTCTCACATAGGATACGATACGGAACATTTCCGGGAGGGATCGTATGAGAGAGAACATCGACGAGCGGGCCGTTGATCTGGCCAGCTACATGATCGAAAACAGAGCCACCGTCCGCGACGCCGCAAAGCATTTCGGCGTGAGCAAATCGACTGTACATAAGGATGTGACGGAACGGCTGTACTACGTCAATAAGCCTCTCTATAACGAGGTCAAGGAGCTCTTGGAATACAACAAGTCCCAGCGCCACATACGCGGCGGCATCGCGACAAGGAAAAAATACAAGGGTGAATAAAAACTCCCGGTGTCCATCGCCCTTTCTTCTGACACGCTATCGCCGCGAGACAGCTTTTGCGCCGGACACGGCGAGTCCTGCCGGTCCATCCGCGCAAGACAGGAAATTCGTTTCGATTATTCGATGAGAGACTCTGCGAGCGCAATAGCGCGAGAAAGTTTGCACAGAGGGAGGCTGCCATCGACAGCCTCCCTCTGTGCAGCAAAAAGGCAAGGAACGCGGCAGCACAAAGTGCGGATGCGCGTTTTTTGCCTTTTGAGCATGTTGCGAGCGAGTCTGTAAGCCGGGTTCTGTCTTAAACGGCCATCTATCTAGGCGCGTCGTTGCCGGCGCGCTCCAGCCACCTCCTGAGGACGGCCGGGCCAGCCATATGTCCTCCCACGGTGTTGCTCCGGATAGAGTTTACAGCGACGGACTGTTCCCAGCCGTCGGGTGAGCTCTTACCTCGCCTTTCCACCCTTACCGATTCGCCGCAAGCGGCAAACCGGCGGTATATCTCTGTTGCACTTTTCCTGAAGTCGCCTTCGGCGGGTGTTACCCGTTATCCTTGCCCTGTGGAGCCCGGACTTTCCTCACGCACAGGCTTTCGCCTTGTGCCCGCGGCCGTTCGGCTCACTCGCCGTTAGATTTTACAACCTCCAACGCCGCTTGTCAATCAAAACGCGCCGAAATAACAAATTGCCAGCGGAAAGCCTTTCTTTGCTTCACAAGCGTGGTAAAGTACGATATACTAAACCAAATATGATAACGGCGGAAGGAAGGCGGTCTCGGTGCGGAATATCAAAATTGATTTTGACGAAGTATACCGCTATCTTGGCTGCCGGGGCAAAGCGTCAGATAAGGCGCTCGAGGAACTGACGCGCGCCGCCGCGCTTGTGCTGGAAACCGCAAGGCCAAAGCATGTGGCAAGGCTCTGCACCGTTGAGCGGGGGGGAACGCTCCGCCTGTCCGGAACAAGCTTTTTGCTCACGGGCCGCGCAATTTCGGAGCTTTTGCGCGAGAGCGGTGAATGCTTCATTTTCTGTGCAACGCTTGGAAACGGTGTGGACGCGCTTATCCGTCGCTGGGAGCTCAAGGACATGGCGTTTGCGATGACGCTCGATGCGTGCGCGAGCAGCGCGGTGGAAAGTCTCTGTAACAATATCGAAAGCGAACTGCGAGAGGACGCCCGCGCGAGGGGACTGTACCTCACGGACCGCTTTTCGCCCGGGTATGAGGACCTGCCGCTTGAACTGCAAAAGCCATTTTGTGCGGACCTCGATACGGCGCGGAAGATCGGCGTCACGGTGACGGACAGCGGACTGCTGCTTCCCCGCAAGAGCGTGACCGCGCTCATCGGCATTTCCGACCGACCGCAGAAGCACCGCGACGCAGGCTGTGAAAGCTGTACCGCCCTTAAAGCCTGCAAATTTCGAAAAGACGGAGTGACCTGCTATGGACACATTCTTTGAAAAAATGACGGACGGCGAATTTGTTGTCTTAGACGGCGCGATGGGGACCCAGCTTCAAAAAGCAGGCCTGCCTGTCGGAGAGCACCCGGAGGTCTGGACGCTTTCGCATCCGGACGCTCTGGCGGCGATCCACCGCGCCTACCTCGATGCCGGCAGTCGGATCTGCTATACGAACACTTTTGGCGCCAACCGCAAAAAGCTTGCCGGCAGCGGATACGGTGTTTCGGAGCTGGTCTCCGCCGCGGTTGCCGCCGCGAAGAAAGCGGCGGACGGAAAGGCCCTCGTCGCGCTCGACATCGGCCCCATCGGGGAGCTTCTGGCCCCGTCCGGTACGCTCAGCTTTGCGGAAGCCTACGACATCTTCCGCGAAGTCGTTGCGGCGGGCGAGATGGCTGGGGCGGACCTTATCGCGTTTGAAACGTTTACAGACTTACAAGAACTGCGCGCCGGTGTTCTGGCGGCAAAAGAGAACGCCTCCCTGCCGATTTTTGCAACGATGTCGTTTGAGGAGGGCGGGCGCACCTTCACGGGCTGTCTTGCCGAGAGCTTTGCCGTGACCATCGCGGGTCTGGGGGTCGATGCGCTTGGCGTCAACTGTTCACTTGGCCCAAAACAGCTCATGCCGATCATCCGTCGCATCGGCGCGGTGACAGACCTGCCATTGATCGTCAAGGCCAACGCGGGACTGCCGGATGCACGGGACGGACACTACAATATTTCAGCCGCACAGTTCGCGGCCGAAATGGCCGAGTGCGCCGAGCTTGGCGTCAAATACGTCGGCGGCTGCTGCGGCACGGACCCCGACTACATCCGGACGCTGTCAGTGACGATGCGGGGTAAAAAACGCGCTGTGCGCGCTGTGCGGAAGGAGAGCTTTGTTTGCAGCGCCACGCGCTTTGTTTCGCTCACAGAGCCGCGCATTGTCGGCGAGCGTTTGAACCCGACCGGGAAAAAGCGCTTTCAGCAGGCGCTACGGGAGCACGACCTTGACTACGTCCTCTCGCAAGGCGTGCAGCAGGCGGACGCGGGCGCGGATATTCTGGATGTCAATGTCGGCGTTCCGGGTCTCGACGAGCCGACGCTCATGCGGGAGGTGGTTGAGGGCGTGATGGCGACGACGGATCTGCCTCTCCAGATCGACTCGAACAATGTCGCCGCGCTCGAAGCGGGTCTGCGCGCGTTCTGCGGACGGGCCATCGTCAACTCCGTGAGCGGTGAAGACGCCCGGATCGAAGCGGTGCTGCCGCTTGTGCGGAAATATGGCGCCTGCGTCGTCGGTCTTACGCTCGACGAGACAGGCATCCCCGAAAAGGCGGCGGACCGCGTCAAAATTGCGGAGCGTATTTTAGACGCCTGCGATAGCTATGGCATTCCCAAACGCGACGTTTTCATCGACTGCCTGACCATGACCGTTTCCGCGGCACAGGACGCGGCCCGGGAAACGCTCGCCGCCGTGCGCATGGTGAAAGAAAATCTCGGCTGCAAGACGGTTTTGGGCGTATCGAACATCTCCTTCGGCCTTCCGAACCGCGAACTTGTCAACCGCACGTTTCTGTCCCTCGCGCTGGAGGAGGGACTGGACCTCGCCATCATCAACCCGAATATCCCCGCCATGAGCGAGACGGTCGCGGCGTACAAGCTCCTAAAGGGCTTCGACCGGGATTGTCAGGGCTTTGTGGAACGCTTTGCGAACGCGGAGAGCGCACCGGTGCCGGTATCCGGAAAGACGGAGGATATTTTTGAGGCCGTTGCCAAGGGACTCAAGGCCGAGTCGCGGGAGTTGACGGTGCGGCTTTTGCAGACACACACGGAGCTTGAGATCATCGACCGCTACCTCATCCCGGCGCTCGACGCGGTGGGGGAGAAGTATGAAAAAGGCCAGCTCTTTCTTCCGCAGCTCCTCCGCGCGGCGGAGGCCTCGCAGGAGGCGTTTGAGGTGCTGAAAGTCAGTATCGCGAAAAAGGGAAACAGCGGCGTTTCTAAGGGCAAGATCATCGTCGCGACCGTGAAGGGCGACATCCACGACATCGGTAAAAATATCGTCAAGACCATTCTGGCGAACTATGGCTATCAGGTCATCGACCTCGGCCGGGATGTGCCGCCGGAAACAGTCGTTGAAACGGCCATTCGTGAGAACGTTTCTCTCATTGGCCTTTCGGCTTTGATGACAACGACGCTGCCCGCAATGGCGGAGACCGTCACCCAGCTGCGCGCGAGCGGGCACGAGTGCAAGATCATGGTCGGCGGCGCGGTGCTGACGCCGGAATACGCTACCGAGATCGGCGCTGACTACTATGCGCGCGACGCGAAGGCCTCCGCCGATATCGCAAAGGAGGTGCTGGGATGAGCTTTCCGAAAGGACTCGGTGATATGCCGCTGCTGTTCGACGGCGGCATGGGCAGCTACTACGCGCAGAAATACGGCTTTGACCCCGAATGCTGCGAGCGGGCAAATCTCCAGTATCCGGAGCGCGTGAGCGCCATCCACCGCGAATACATCGCTGCAGGGGCGAGGGCGGTCAAGACAAATACCTTTGGAGCGAACAGCGTCGGGCTAGAGTGCAGCGGTGAGACCGTCGCGGAAATCATCGACGCGGGCTGGCGCATTGCAAAGGCCGCGGCGGGGGAGGGGGTGTCCGTCTTTGCGGACGTCGGCCCCATCCCACATGCGGAGAATGTCAGAAATCTGCCGCAGTACCTTGCGATTGCGGAGCAGTTTCTTAAACTCGGTGCGGAAAACTTCCTTTTTGAGACGTTTTCGTCAGACGAGGACCTGCACGAAATCGCCGCGTACATCAAAGCGAAAAAGCCGGACGCCTTTGTCGTCTGCTCCTTTGCCGTCTCGCCGGACGGTTTCACGCGCGAGGGAATGCCGCTCTCACGCTTGCGCGGGGCGATGGAAGGAGACGCGAATGTCGACGCGTGGGGTCTCAACTGCCTTTCCGGGCCAAACCACATGATAAAGCTGCTCGCCCAGCTTGCAGGTGTCAAAAAGCCGCTCATCGCAATGCCGAACGCGGGTTACCCGACCCTCGTCGGCAGCCGCGTGTTCTACGCCAACAACGCCGATTACTACGCGCACGGCCTTGCGGATATTGCGGCCCTGCCGGAGGTGCAGATGGTCGGCGGCTGCTGCGGTACAACGCCGGAGCATATCCAAAACGTCGCCGCCCTGCTCGGCAAGGGTGCTGAAAAAAGAACGGTTTCCGTGACCTTCGGGGCCGCGCCGGCGGAAGCTTCGCCAAATCGCCTCTGGGACAAGCTCGAGTCCGGAAAAAAGGTGATCGCGGTCGAGCTTGACCCGCCCGCAGATTCGGATATACGAAAGTTCATGGACGGCGCGCGCGCCCTGCGCGACGCGGGAGCGGACGCGGTGACGATCGCGGACTGCCCGATCTCACGCGCACGGGCGGACAGCAGTCTGCTTGCGGCAAAGCTCCGGCGGGAGCTTGACATCGATCCCATCCCGCACATGACCTGCCGCGACCGCAACATCATTGCGACGAAGGCGCTGCTCCTCGGACTCAATATTGAGGGCGTGCGGAACGTCCTTGTCGTTACGGGCGATCCCGTGCCGACAGCGGAGCGCGGGACCATAAAGAGCGTTTTTAACTTCAACTCCGTTGTACTAGCAAATTACATCCGCGAGCTTGCACCGGAACTCTCCTGCGGCCCGTTCCGCGTCTTTGGCGCGCTGAACATCAACGCGCTGAACTTCGATCACCAGCTCCGTCGCGCGCAGGAGAAGGAGAAAAACGGCGTTGAGGGCTTTTTGACCCAGCCGGTCCACTCGGAGCGGGCGCTTAAAAATTTGCGGATTGCACGCCAGACGCTCAAAGGCAGGCTCCTCGGCGGTGTGATGCCCATCGTCAGCTATCGCAACGCCTGCTATATGGACAGCGAGATCGCGGGCATGAGCATCTCGCCCGAAATTATCCGGATGTATGAGGGGCTTGACAGAACCGAGGCAACTGAGCTTGCCGTTTCGCTCACGACCGACTTTGCAAAGCGCATGGCGGATTTCGTAGACGGCTGGTACATCATCACCCCGTTTTCGCGCACGGATATCGTCACGCGCGTGATCGACAATCTGCGTTGAAGGACACGCTTGCAAGCACCCGCAAATCGTGTATAATAGAAAGCAGAAATACCGCGAAAAGTATCGTTGACTCCCATATGGAAACGAGGCCGTGTTGATGAAAAAGACGAAACAGAAAAAGGACAAAGAAGTTAAACGAGCAAAAAAAGATCCGAGAGCAAAAGCAGCTTCCGCACCGGCAAATCAAGAAGACCCTAAAAAGGCCGGAAAGATATTCAGAAAGAAGTTCGGAAAAAAAGCGCAGCAAAATGCTGCGCCCGCGACCGCACCGGCAGCCGTGTTGACGCCGGTGCCTGTGCCGATTCCTGAGCAGAAAAGAAGAAAAAAGTGTTTTGAGAAGCTGCCGAAATGGCTCGGTTGGATAAAAAAGCTGACTAAAAAACAGATCATTGCTATTGCTACTGTCATCGCGGTGATCCTTGTCTGCGTTGTTCCGCCTTTGACGAAGTCGATCCGCACGAAAAAAACATATCGCAATGCTGTGACCGCCATCGAAAAGGGACAGTATGAAAAAGCCCGGACATCGTTTGAGGCGCTTGGGGATTACAAGGATGCGCGCGTTTTGCGTACATACGCGCTCTCGCGCGAGATCTATAACGATGGGCAGGCGACGACCGGAACGGTGCTGGATCAAGTAACGATCTGTCTTTCCGCAATTCCAGAGAGCTATTCGGGAGACCTTGCCGAGGACATACGGACCTTTAAGACCCAGTTTGGTTATTACAGCAACTATCAGCGCAAATACAACGAGGAGACCGCATTTCTTCGCGGAGAGAGCAGCAGCGGCATCTCTCGTGCGGATGTGAAGCACAACGGGAATTTTTATCAGGCCTTTGAGGCCTTCTACGAAAGCGCCGCCCATTTTTGGGACGAAGAAACGGATTGAACGACGAATTACTAAAACAAAACACGGGCGGTTAAACTAAACACATCACCGCGAAAGGAGAAACGAAATGAAAGTATCGATCGACGAAAACGCCTGCATTGGCTGCGGACTGTGCGTCGGCACCGCGCCGGATGTCTTTGACCTTGACGGCAGCGTCGCAAAGGTGATCGCACAGCCGACTGTTGCGAATGATGCCGCCGCAAAGGAAGCGCTTGAGAACTGCCCCGTGGATGCGATCCACGAAGACTGAGAGCGGAGCATGGAGTTTCAGACGGAAACAGGCCGTATCTGGCTTGCGGATGCCCGGGGGGCAGTGATCGCGGAGGTCCTTTTCCCGGACGCAGGGGACGGTGTTGTAGAGCTTACGCGTACTTTCGTCGACGATTCCCTGCGCGGGCAGGGTGTCGCGGGTAAGCTCATGGAGGCGTTTGCTGCCGAAATGCGCCGTCAGGGAAAGCGAGCAAAGCTTACTTGCCCCTATGCCGTCGGCTGGTTTGAAACGCATGACGGGTATGGGAACATCCTAGTTTGAAAAAAGGCCGCGGAGAAATAAACCGCGGCCTTTTTTTGGCCTGCACACCCATATCTGTGCGCTTCTTTGCCACTTTAACGCTTTTCTGTGCAAATCGTGCAAAATGAACGTCTTTGATAATATGAATTTTTAAATCTGCGCATCTTGCAAAATCGCAACTGGAAGTTTATGATAGTCATTGCGTGGTAAAATTAGAACTTATGCAAAGCGACCATGAAAAGGGCCGTGTTGCATGTGGAAATTGCTATAAGGAGAAGTAAAATGCTTACAAACGAATATCTGAATGGCGTTTTTGAAACTGTCAAAAAGCGCAACCCCGGCGAGCCGGAATTTCATCAAGCGGTTTATGAGGTCCTCCTGAGCCTCGAACCGCTGGTTGCACTTCATCCTGAATATCAGACAAGCGGCGTGATCGAAGCGTTTGTTGAGCCGGAGCGCTTTATTTCCTTCCGCGTGCCGTGGTATGACGACAACGGCAAGCTCCAGGTCAACCGCGGGTACCGTGTCCAGTTCAATTCCGCGATCGGTCCCTACAAGGGCGGCCTTCGCTTCCACCCGACGGTGTGCCCCTCAGTCATCAAATTCCTCGGCTTCGAGCAGATCCTGAAAAACAGTCTGACAACGCTCCCGATGGGCGGCGGCAAGGGCGGCGCGGACTTCGACCCCAAGGGCAAGTCCGACGCTGAGGTCATGCGCTTCTGCCAGAGCTTCATGACCGAGCTCTATCGCCACATCGGCCAGTTTACAGACGTCCCCGCCGGAGATATCGGTGTCGGCGCCCGCGAGATCGGCTATATGTTCGGCGAGTACAAGCGTATTACGAACCGCTTTGACGCGCCTGTCCTCACGGGCAAGGGCCTCTCCTACGGCGGCAGCCTTGCCCGTACCGAAGCGACCGGCTACGGCCTTTGCTACTTTACGCAGGAAATGCTCAAGAGCATGAAGAACACAAGCTTTGAAGGCAAGACGGTCGTCATTTCCGGCTCTGGAAACGTCGCCATTTTTGCCACAGAGAAGGCCCAGCAGCTCGGCGCGAAGGTCGTTGCGCTCTGCGACTCCAACGGCTACATCTACGACCCGAACGGCATCCAGCTCGACGTCGTCAAGGACATCAAGCTCGGCCACCGCGGTCGTATCAAGGAATATGCGGACCGCGTCAAGGGTTCTGAGTACCACGAGGGCTGCAAGGGCATCTGGACCGTCAAGTGTGACATTGCGCTGCCCTGCGCAACGCAGAATGAACTGGATGAGGAGTCCGCAAAGACCCTCATCAAAAACGGTGTCATCTGTGTGGCCGAGGGCGCAAATATGCCCTGCACGCTGGAGGCGACCAACGCATTCCTCGACGCAGGCGTTCTTTTCGGACCGGCCAAGGCGGCCAACGCCGGCGGCGTTGCGACCTCTGGTCTGGAGATGAGCCAGAACTCAATGCGTCTGAGCTGGACCTTTGAAGAGGTCGACGCCAAGCTCAAGGGCATTATGGAAAACATCTTCCACAACTCCTATGACGCTTCCAAGCTCTGCGGGAAGGAAGGCAACATCGTCGTCGGAGCGAACGTTGCCGGCTTTGTCAAGGTCGCGGACGCAATGATGTACCACGGATTTTGATTAAAAATTCAGCAAAATGCATTCAAAGAGGCTCTGCTACGGCGGAGCCTCTTTCGGCTGCGCGGCTTGACAGGACCTGTAAATTCGAATAAACTCGAACATACAAATAAAGTTCCAATTTTGGAGGGTAAAATGCGAAAAACTAAACTTGCGGCCCTGGCAGTCTGCCTCGGCCTGTTCCTTTCCTTTTCCGGCTGTGCAGCGGATACGAAAGAAAGCGCTTCACCGGATACTGCAGGCAAGCTCATCGTTTCCGCCTCCTTTGACGCACCGGCAGAATTTGCACGGGCGGTCGGGGGCGATAAGGCTGTGGTCTCAACGATCGTTCCGGACGGTATGGAGCCCCATGATTTTGAACCCAAGGCGCAGGATATCCGCGTGCTTAACAAGGCGCAGCTGTTTATCTATAACGGACTTGATCTGGAAGCATGGGCACAGGAAGCCGCCGAAGCGTCCGGAAACGCCGCCCTTGTTTCGGTCAACGCATCGGAAGGGATCGATACGATCGACGCGGTGGACGAGAAGGAGAATGGGCGCGCCGATCCGCATACATGGCTGAGTCTCAAGTGCGCGGAAAAGCAGGTCGAAAACATCGCGGACGGCTTTGTCAAGGCGGACCCGGAAAACGCCGAGTATTATCGGCAGAACGCCGAAGCCTATATCCAGAAGCTCGAAGCTCTCTTTGAACAATATAAACCGATATTCGATGCCGCCCCCAAAAAGGACTTCGTGACCGGTCACGCCGCTTTTGCATATCTCTGCCGGGATTTTTCGATTGAACAGCAGAGCGTTGAAGATGTTTTCGCGAACGGAGAGCCAAGTGCGCGCAGACTTGTCGCTCTGATCGACTACTGCCGTGAAAACGGCGTAAAAACTGTTTTTGCGGAACAGGCCGCCAGCCAGGAGGTTTCTGCAACGCTTGCCTCTGAGGTAGGTGCGCGCATAGAGACGATCTATACGATCGAGAGCGCGGAGGATGGAAAATCGTACCTTGTGCGTATGGATGACAACCTTCGGAAAATCGCCGCAAGTCTCAATGAATGAATGTGCAAAATCACCGAAATTGTCATGCTGAGGTGAAAAAATAGGTTAAAAATGCTGATGCATCCGATTTTACTTGTTGCTATCTGCTACATTTGGTTGTATATTAGAAAAGAACAGTAATGTGTTTTTATCCAATGATGCCAATGTATCGCATGCTTTCCAGAGGTTCTAAGTGCGTCCTCGGCGCGATAAAAACATAGCTGAGCAGGGTGGAGTTGAGCCGGTCAAAAGAATTTCATTCGGCTCTGTCCAGAGGTGAAATACGATGCTTTCAAAGAACACGATCCTCATCATCGACGATGATGCATTGAATAGAACGGTGCTTTCCCAACTGCTTTCGGACGCATACAAAACCGTTGAGGCCGAAAACGGCGCAAGTGGTCTGGAGATACTCGCAAGGAGAAGCAACGAGATTGCGTGTGTTTTGCTGGATCTTTTGATGCCGGTAATGGACGGATACGAATTTCTGCGCCAGATGCGGCAGGAGACGAGATATGCGGATATTCCGGTGCTCGTCATCTCCTCCGATGAGGATCGCGACGGAGAAAAGAGATGCTTCGAGCTTGGCGCATGGGACTTTATCCGCAAGCCTTTCAATGAAGCCACTGTGAAGCTCCGAATCGGCAGCATCATCAACCGCAGCCGGCTCAATGTTCTCGAGCAGCTCAAATTCCTCGCTGAGCATGACCAGCTCACCGGCCTGTATAACCGCAGAAAATTCTTCACTGAAACGCGCCGCATGATCGACAACAATCCGGGGATCGAATTTGTTTTTGTGCGTTTCGATATCGAACGCTTTCACCTCATCAACGACTTTTTTGGCGAAGAAGAGGGAAACCGCCTTCTGAAATATGTAGCGTCTGCGATTTCCAAGGCCGCGAAGACGGTCCGCCTTTGCACCTATGGCAAGATCGAATCGGACGTTTTCAGCTTCTGTCTTCCGAACGGTGACGTCAATCTGGAATGGCTTGCAAAGGAGGCAAAGCGCCGTCTGACAGAATACAACTACAATTACTACATAGAGCCGACCTTTGGCGTTTATGTTATCACGGACCCGTCAATCTCGATAGAAACGGCCTATGGCCGCGCGTCTATGGCATCAAAAAAATGCAAAAACAAGTACATGACCTATATCGAATATTATGACCAGAGCATGACGGACCGCCACATCATGGAGCAGCGCATCATCAACGAGATGCAGGTAGCGCTGGACAATGAGGAATTTGCCGTTTATTATCAGCCGAAGTATGTTCTTCGGACCGGGATGCCCTGCGGGGCGGAGGCGCTTGTCCGCTGGCTCCACCCCAAAAACGGTCTGATGTTCCCGGGCCAGTTTATCCCTGTCTTCGAACGCAACGGCTTTATCGGAAAGCTCGATTACTATATGTGGGAAAAGGTCTGCCAGCATCTGCGCCGTTGGATCGACGCAGGACTAAAGCCCGACCCGGTTTCGGTGAACGTTTCCCGTGCGAACATGTATAACCCGCATCTGGTCGATATCATCTCGGAGCTCGTCAATAGATATGACATCCCGTCCGCACTTTTCAACCTTGAGATCACCGAGTCCGCCTATATGGACAACCCAAATCGGATGAAAAAAACCGTGACCGAGCTGAAAAAACGCGGCTTCGTTATCCTGATGGATGACTTCGGCAGCGGCTATTCCTCGCTCAACACCCTCAAGGATATCGATGTGGACATCCTCAAGATCGACACGAAGTTTGTACCGACGGGCGATGGGGACAGCCGCAGCGAGCGCATCCTCTCGTCCGTCATCCGAATGGCAGGCTGGCTCGATCTGCCCGTGATCGTCGAGGGCGTTGAGACAACGGAGCAGCGCGATTTTCTGGAGAGCATCGGCGTTGAATATGTGCAAGGCTTCCTGTTTGCCCGGCCGATGCCCATGGAGGACTATGAAAAGATCGTTCGCGCCGGCAGCGAAGGCAGCAACACGCTAGTAAAAAATGAGCCAAAATCCGCAAAGCTTGACTCGATCTGGTCTGCCAGCCCCAATGCCGAGCAGATATTCAAAAACATTATGCAGCCCATCGCGATCTATGAGTATGCGGATGGCGTCTGTACGCCGCTGCGCTTCAATAAGGCGTTCATTGAGCTTTTCGGCTTTGAGGCCGCGATCGAAACTGCAAACGGAAAGCCCGGCAAGCACATGTCTGCCGAGGAGAAAGACCGCGTCAAGGCGGCGCTCGACAGGGCAGTGAATGAGCAGAGCACAGTGCAGTGCGAATACCAGTGGTATCCCGAAAATCAAGCGACACTCTGGATCCACGTAAACTTTCAATACATCAAGAGCGTTTCCGGCAGTCATGTCCTGTTTGCAACATTTGCAGATGTGACAGAGTCGAAGCGGCTCGAATGTGAACTGCTGAATTTCAAACGCAACAGTGTCAAAAAGCAGCGCACAAAGATACTGGTTGCAGATGATTCCGCTGTGAGCCGAATGATCCTCAATAATATCTTCGAGTCACAGTACACGGTTTTGCAGACCGAAAACGGCGAGAAAGCGCTGGACCTGCTCCGAGCCAACCGGGAGGATATCGCGGTCGTCCTGTTGGATATGATCATGCCGGTACTGGACGGTAAGGGCTTTCTGATCGCAAAGAAGCGCGACCCGAGCATTGCGGATATTCCCGTCGTTGTTATTTCGGACGATGCTCGCAAGGAAGAGCAGATCGAAGCGCTCAAACTCGGCGCGAATGACTACGTCACAAAGCCGTTTATACCGGAGCTGCTGCTTCGCCGCGTGAAGAATGTCTCGGATAGCGAACTGCGTTGGCTCGACAACAAGGCTGAACAGCTGCGCTGCAACAAATGAAAACGAAAAGAAAAGGCCCGGCAGCATTGCTGCCGGGCCTTTTTGCTGCCATCAGACGTTAGGCGTTGAGCGCTTTTTTGGCCTGATGATTTTTGTACATCGTCCACAGGGGGCCCGCGATGCAGATGGTGGAGTAGCAGCCGGAGACTGTACCGAACATCATCGGCAGAGCGAAATCCTTAATGGTATCGATGTTGTAGATCTGTGCAAAGATAAAGGCAATGGTGATACTGAGAAAGACGGAGATGTTTGTGTTGATCGAACGGGACATGCACTGTGTGATACTGGCGTCAACCAGCACTTCTGTCGGCGTCTTTGGCCCCATGAGCGTTTTGTTTTCGCGGATACGGTCGTAGATGACGATGGTATCGTTGATGGAGAAGCCGATGATCGTCAAGACTGCCGCTATGAAGGAGTCGTTGAGCGGAATCTGGAAGATAAAGAAGACCGAGGTCACAATGAAAGCGTCGTGCAGCAGTGCGACGATCGCCATCGCACCTGCGGAGAAACCGCCGATCTTCTGGAAGCGGATGCCGACATAGATGAGAATCAAACCGAAGGAGATGAGGATTGCCGTCAGTCCCTCGCGGAAGAAGCGCTTTCCTGTGAAAGGCTCAACGGACTGCGAGGTGAAGAAAGTCAGTGAGGAGTCCGGGAAAGCCTCTTTAAGTGCCGCAGTGACGGCCTGCTGCTCTTCCTGCGTAACGGATTCATTCCCCGCAACGTTGATAACGAGGTAATGCTCCTCATGCGCGACGGACGTCTGTTCCTGGCAGGAAACACTCTTTCCGAGCGCCTTACCCGCGACTTCCTGCGCTTTGGTGAGATCGAGATCGCCCATAAAGGTGTATTCGATGATGGAACCGCCCTGAAAACTGATGTCGAGCTTGATGCCGTTGACACAGGCGGAGATGATGCCGCAGGCGATAAAGGCGAGGGAAATTGCAAAGAAGATATATCTCTTTGCATAGAAGTGAATGACCTTGTGTTCACCGGTACTGGTTTCGATGTTTCCGGCCATGGCAGCCTCGGCTATTGTCGGCTTTGCCGGGACCGCAGATTTCGGGGGAGTCGGCGCCTTGGGAGCCGGAGCCTTCTTGTTCTTTTTATTCTTGCTCATGCTGCTTTCAACCTCCTTGCGCCGTAATACCAGGGTTTCTGGAGCGCCTTATATTCGCTGAGGGAACTTGTCATCAAACGGGATGCGGTGACTCCGGAGATGAAGTTCATCAGAACGCCGCAGAGCAGCGTGTAACCGAAGGATAGCAGCGAACCGGAGCCGAGAAGCATGAGAACGATCGCGACGATCAGCGTGGTGACGTTGCCGTCGAAGACGGCGGTGAAAGCGCGGTCAAATCCAAGACTGATGGAAGAACGGAGCGTCTTACCGGCGTTGAGTTCCTCCTTGATACGCTCGGCGATGATAACGTTTGCGTCAACGCCCATGCCCATGGAGAGGATGATACCCGCGATGCCGGGGAGCGTCAGCGTAAACTGCGGAATGGAGAGCGCGAGAAGCTGACCGACGACCTGCAGCGTCAGAGCAATGCAGGCGACGAAGCCGGGCAGACGGTAGTAGAGAAGCATAAAGACGCAGACGAGAATGAATGCAAGCACGCCGGCTTGCACCATGACGTTCAGCGCGTCGCGGCCGAGGGTCGGACTGATGATCTGCGCGTCGTTTGCTTCCATGGCAAACGGAAGGGAACCGGCGTTGATCTTCTCAGCGAGCGCCTTGGCGACGGCCATGCTCTTCTGATTCGTGATGATGGCGTTGCCGTCCGTGATCTGGTTTTCAACGGTCGGGTCGGAGATCATCTGGTCGTCCATGTAGATGGAAATTTTCTGTCCCTTGAGCCTGCCGGTCGCCTCCGAAAACTTTTCCGCGCCGGTTTCCGTCATTTCGAGGTTGACGACAAAGCTGCCGTCCTGCTGGTTTGTGGAAGCGTAAGACTTCTTAATGTCCGAACCTTGAAGAACGACATTACCGTCCGGGTCCCTAAAGGTGAGCAGTGCGGTTTCACCGAGTTCCTTGATCGCCGCCTGCGGATCAAAGTTCGTGTCGTCAGACTTCCAGGGGAAGCGAACGATGACGCTGCCGTGTACAGGGTCGACCGTCACTTCGCGGTCGGTAATGTTCTTCGCGTCCATACGAGTCTCAATGATGGTTTTTGCCTTTTCCAGATTCTCGGAAGAGGGCAGCGTTCCGCCATTGTCCTTCGGCGTGTATGTAGCGGCAACGCCGCCACGGATGTCGATGCCGAAACGCATTTCATTGGCGCCCTTGATGTTCAGACTGCCGAGATGCAGACCGTAAAGCGCCAGGAAAAGCAGTGCAATCGTGATGGCAAGCACGATCCAAAACGTTGCTTTTGAATTCGATTTCAATCGTATTCCTCCAATTTCCCGATAATATGGGTGATTTGATGTGCAGGGATGAGGATGTTACAGCGCGGCTGCCAAATCATGCAGGAACGCTGCGATCCGCTCGGCCATGCGTGGAACATAGCGGTCGGGAGCTTGTCCGCCGCAGGAGAGCGCGCAGACGACCGAAGCGACCGGCAGGATGCCGGAGAGCGTCAGCAGTGCCGGCGGAGGATCGCCCGAGCGGATGACCTGTCGGAAAGCATAGCGGCAAGCGGTGGTCTCCGGGTCTTGAGAGTCATGCAGATCATGCATGAGATAGCTCAGCGTCGAAACGGGTGCTCCGTCAGATGCGGGCCGCGCCCCGCCGGAAGTGGACGGGACCGAAACACGAAGCGAAACGACCGCAAAGTTCAGAAGAAGCAGCGCGGCGATCAAAAGCAGCGAAATCGGCTTTGCCGACGAAGCTGTCTTTGCCATTTCCAATCACTTCCTCTCCCGCCCGTGGCACAAAAATACGTTTATATTATAATGAATTAAACAGATCTGTCAATAGCAAGCTTCTGCGTGAACGCAATATCTTGTGATAATGGAAACAAATCTTCGCTAATACCGTCAAATAAGGAGATTTCGTTTCCATAACTATTTACTAAGTTTATGAAATCGAATATAATGCGAACAGAGCACACAACGGCGAAAAAAGCCGCAACAAAAATACGGAGGAATACACCATGAAAAAACGCATGTTGTCTCTGGCCCTCGTCCTCGCGCTGGCGCTGAGCCTTTCGGCGGGGGCTTTCGCGGCGACCTACACAGACATTCAAAACCACTGGGCAAAGACCTATCTTGAGACCCTTGCCGAAAAAGGCGTCCTCAACGGCTATAGCGACGGGACAATGAAGCCCGACAACAACATCACAGCCTGTGAAACGCTGGTGCTCCTCTCCCGTCTGTACACACTCAGCGATACTGAAAAGGCACTGATTGCGGATGATTATGCCGCCGAGGTCACGGCAGCGGTTCCGTCAAGCTACTCCTGGGCATACGGGAACCTCGAGATCTGCCGGGCAGCCGGTATTCTCACGAAGGACGAGCTCAAAGCGCTGAATCTGGGAAGTGAGCTTAAAAAGGAGAATCTCGCGGTCTTTCTTGTCCGTGCAATGGGCTACACCGATGCCGCTTCCAAGCTGACGGTCAAGGACATGGACTTTGCGGATGCGGCAAAGGTTTCAACGTCCTGCGTCGGCTCTGTGGCAGAGCTTGCGAAGCTCGGCATTCTCACGGGCGACACGAACAAAAATGTTTCGCCGCAGTCAAGTGTGACGCGCGCTGTTGTTGCAACGATGGCTGTCCGCGCGCTGGATGTGCTGAAAGACGCGGGCACGACCACACTGACGATCCCCGCCTATAACGGCGTGACACGCGCGGAGGGGCTCGTTGCGGCTGTTGGTACATCCTCGTTCACCTTTACGGGCTTTGACGGCCTCTCCCGCGAATATGCGATCTCTTCGGCGGCGGACGTTACGCTCAACGGTACGCCCGTTTCACTGAGCAGCGCACTTATCGGCTGCCACGCGGTCCTCTCGCTCAAAAACGGCGCGGTAAAGACTCTTGCAGCGGACAAAGAAAGCACCACAAACTGGTATCAGGGCACGATCACCGCGATCACAACAACAGGCTCCGGTGCGATCACGCTCAAGGATACGATTTCAAACACGGTCAAGACCTGTGCCTGCGACACGGCAACGAGCATTACGCTCGACGGTGTGGCCGTTGGCGTTTCAAAGCTCGCAGTCAATCATTTTGTGACGGTCAAGGTCGTCAATTCAACGGCGAGCGTCGTCACCGCACTGACGAAAACCCCCTCGGTCACCGGCGCAATTACTTCGCTGAGCTTTGGCACGACCGTTTCGCTGAAGCTCTGCGATGACAACGGCGCGGATTACAGCTTCAGCTTTGATTTCAGCGCGCTGCCGACCGTCACGCGCGGTGCAAAGAACATCGGCATCGATATGCTCGCCGCGGGTGACCGGGTGACGCTGAGCTTTGAAGCGGGCAAGGTCTCCACGATCGCGCTTGCGGGCAGCACGGCAACAGTGACCGGCGAACTGACGGCGATCAATACCACGCTCAACGGTACGAGCTGGACCATTACCGCAGATGGCGTGGCCTATACCTATGTCCTTGATGAGGACGCCGCCGTCTACAGCGGTACGACCGCGATCAGCCTCTCCGCGATCCGGGTCGGCGACCAGCTCAAGCTCACGGTTTTCGGCAACGTCGTGACAGATGTGTGGCAGGTGACTGCCGTGTCGTCCGCAACGAAGGTCACGGGCTCGGTCCTGAAGGTGGACGCGAGCGCCAAACAGATCACCATTCTGACCCCCGCGAACAAGCTTGTCTACATTTCCACAGCTTCGGTCAGCTCCTATATCGTTGCCAGTACGGGGGCGACCGGATCGCTCTCCAACGTTGCGGTCAACGCGCAGATCACCGCTTATGGCAGTTATGCAAGTTCCCGTACGTTTACGGCAAAATCCGTCGTGATCGAATGAGTGGAGATGGAGATGGACGATTTTCAAAACGAAACACCCACGCCGTCTGAGTCCCTCGGAGCACAGGCGAAGAAGACCTTTTCCGGCGTCGGCTGGGCCTTTACGGTCATGCTGGCCGCGTCAAACGGATTACAAATTCTGCTCTATACACTTGGAAACCGGCGTTTTCCGGAATTGTTTTCTTCGGAATGGACAACTTGGCTGCTGTCGATCGTGCCGCTGTATTGCGTCGCGCTGCCGCTCGGCTGGCTCATTTTGCGCCGCCTTCCGGCAGTCCGCCCGGCGGAAAACAGCCTGCCCATAAGCCGTCTGGCGGAGCTTCTGGTGATGGCCTTTGCCATTATGTACATCGGCAATCTAATTGGCGTTGCACTCAATGTCGGGATCGCCTCGGCAAAGGGAACTGCTTATGAAAACCCGGTCTATGAACTGCTCCGCGACTCGAACATCTGGGCAAACCTCGTCTGTGTTGCGATACTCGCTCCGGTCCTGGAGGAGCTTGTTTTCCGCAAGCTTTTGTGTGACCGCGTCCGTGTTTATGGCGAGAGGACCGCGATCCTTGTTTCCGGACTCGTCTTCGGCCTGTTTCACGGGAACCTCTCTCAGTTTTTTTACGCCTTTGCCGTCGGTATGTTCTTTGCCTACGTTTATCTGCGTACCGGCCGCATCCGCTATACGATGCTTCTGCACGCCTGCATGAATTTGCTCGGCGGCGTTCTGCCGGAAGTGATTTTGAAGCATATTGACCTCGATGCCATCTCGAAGCTTTCAACGGACAGTGTGCAGGAGCAGATCAGCTATGCGCAGGGCCATCTCGGTGAACTGGTCGGCTTTGGCCTGTACGCGCTGACGGTATTTGCGCTCTTTATCCTCGGCATCGTGTTTTTGGCCGAACACCGAAAAACGGTCGCTCTGCAGCCAACGGAAAAGCAGCTGCCACCGGCAGAACGCGGCGTTTCTGTGAAAAACGCGGGGATGCTCGTTTATCTGATCATTACGGCGGGACTCATGGTGTTCACGGCGATCACGGCATGAACGCCGGACAGGGTTATTCTTTAGAAAGGGCACGCTCCGGCACAAAAGCCGGGGCGGAGAGTAAATTATGGAAGAAACGATTGTGGTCAAAAATCTCAACAAGACCTATAAATTGACTCGCAAGCAGCAGCTTCTGGAAAAGACGAATGCGCGGGAAAAGACAGCCCTCCGGGGTCTCTCCTTCACCGCATATCGGGGCGAGGTCTTTGGACTGCTCGGCCCGAACGGTGCGGGGAAGACGACGACGCTTCGCATCCTCTCCACGCTGATAAAGGCGGACAGCGGGACCGCGTCGGTGGAGGGATTTGATGTGCAGAAGCAGTCGGAGGATGTCCGGCGGCGCATCGGCTTTCTCACAAGTGAACTCAAACTGGAAGAGTTTTTCACGCCGAATTATCTGTTCGATTACTTCGGCAAGCTTTACGGTCTGGCGCCGGACGTGCTTGCGGCGCGCAAGAAAACACTCTTTGAAAAATTCGGCATCGACAAATACGCCGAGGTAAAAGTCGGTGAGCTCTCAAGCGGCATGAAGCAAAAGGTCTCGCTCGTCGTTTCCATCGTCCATGACCCGGACGTTATCATTTTCGACGAGCCGACGAACGGACTTGATATCGTCGCCGCGCGCGATGTAACAGACTTTCTTTTGGACCGTAAGGCGGAAGGGAAGACCATCCTCCTCTCAACGCATATCTTTGAACTGGCGGAAAAGCTTTGCGACCGTGTCGGCATTATCATGGACGGCGAAATGACGGCCTGCGGTACGCTTGCGGAGCTTACGCAGGACAAGACGCTGGAGGAAAAATTCTTTGAGCTCTATGCCGGGAGAGAGGAGGCACAAGCATGAAAAACAGCAATATCGCTACGATCGCGGGAAAGGAATTTTACCGCTTTTTTCACGACAAGGGCTTGATTTTCAGTCTCGTTTTTCCGGCGCTGCTTCTCTATGTCATCTACTCGCTCGTAATCCCGGGCTTCGTTTCGCAGTCGGAGACCACAAAGCAGCCGGCAACACTCTATGCCGTGAATATTCCGCGCGAGCTGGAGGGCCAGATCAACGAACTGCCCTGCGAGCTTGTCGCCGGTGGAGATGCAGAGCTTTCCGCTTACCGCGAAAAGCTTTCGGAGAACGAGGACGCGGTCTTGCTGGTTTTCCCGGCTGACTTTTCTGCGCAGGTCGCGGCCTACGATGCCGCAAACGGAAAGGCGGCGCCAAATGTGGAGCTCTACTACAAGTCCGTTTCCGCTTCCGGCAATAGGCTGCATACGCAGATCCTTGCCATACTCGACAGTTACGAGAGCTCCATGTCAAACAAGTTTGATGTGGATCGGGATGGAGTGGGGGATCTGTCTTCTGAAAAAGATGTGAGCGGTCAGATATTCTCGCAGCTTCTGCCGATGCTGCTGTTGATTTTCCTCTTTACCGGCTGTATGTCCTTTGCCCCGGATTCCATCGCCGGCGAAAAAGAGCGAGGAACGATGGCGACCATGCTCGTCACGCCCATCCACCGTTATGAGATCGTGGTCGGCAAGATCCTTGCCTTTTCCGTAATTGCGGTTTTGAGCGGCGCGCTGACCTTCGTGGCAGTTGCCGCTTCGCTGCCGAATCTGATAGGGTCGGCCGGCAACACCAGCCTCAATTTTACGGGCTATGCGGCGGGGGACTACGGACTGCTCTTCCTCGTCATTCTGTCAACGGCACTGCTGATGATCTCCCTTGTCTCGCTGATCTCTGCCTGCGCAAAGACGACCAAGGAGGCTGCCTCGATGGTTTCTCCGCTGATGGTCGTGGTGATGCTTATCGCGTTTTCCACGATGGCCGGAAACGGCGCCGCGGCCACGGACAAGCTGCTCTATTGTATCCCGATCTACAGCAGTGTACAGGCCATGACCGGCATTTTTGCCTATCATTACAGCGCGTGGAACGTGGCGCTTTGCGTGATAACGAACCTCGTTTATTCCGGATTGGTCGTACTCGGCGTGGCGAAGCTCTTTTCAAATGAGCGCGTCATGTTCGGGAAATAAGTACAGATACAGCGCCAAAAACGCAGACCGGCTCGCTGTCCAAGCGGACAGCGAGCCGGTTCTTTTTATAAGAGAGAGACTTACTTTGCCTCGGCTTCCTTCTTTTCACCGATGCTGAGCAGGAGGTTGAGCGCGATGCCGAAGATGGCGGCGCCGGCGATGCAGGGGACCTGCAGGCCGAAGAAGGGGATGTTGCCGGAGAAAGCGTACTGGCCGCCGATGCCGATGATCATGATGGAGGCGATGACGGCAATGTTCTTGGAGGAGAACATGTCGACCTGTTTGTCGATCATGATGGCGATGCCCTGTGCGGCAATGGCGCCGAAGAGATAAATTTCAAGGCCGCCGATGACAGCGAGGGGGATACCGTAGATGACTTGAATGAGCGGCGTGAAGAAAGAAACGACCATGGCAATGATGGACGCGCAGACAAGCACGGGGATCGAGAAGACCTTGGTGATGGCCATGGTGGAGATGTTCTCACCATAGTTTGTACCGGCAGGACCGCCGACAACACCGGAGATCATATCGCAGATACCGTCGCCGATGAGGTTGCGGTCAAGGAGACTGGCGAGGTCATATTTTTTCTTGCTGCCCTTTTTCTTGGCGAGGTCGTTGACGTAGATGTCAAGCTGATAGATGTGCGCGGTGGATTCCGGAATGGTTGCGATGGCGATCGGCATGATCGCTGCAACAGCCGCGGCATTGGCCTTCGGGAGAGAGAACGCCGGGACAGCGAAGGGACCCGCTTTCCACAGAGAGGCGTCGAGCGCTTCCTGCGGCATAGCGCGGAAGAGGTTGAAATCAGCGCCGCCGCAGAGGTAGATGATCGCGGCGGTGATGCAGCCGACGAGTGCGCCGAGGAGCAGCGGAAGCTGGCCGAGGAAACCTTTCAGGTAACGGGAGAAGAGAATGGTGGAGAAAAGCGTTGCAAGGGAAACGACCCAGACCCAACCGGTGTTGAAGACTGTGGCGGCAGCGCCTTCTGCAATGGCCTTGGGCGCGGCATCCGAAAGTGCGTTGCCGGCCAGCGTGAGGCCGATGATCATGGCGATGGAGCCGGTGATCGAGGGGGGCAGGACTTTTTCGACGGCGGTCTTGCCGGAGTAGCGGACGATAAGGCCGGCTGCAACGGAGACAAGACCGGAGAGGATGATACCGAACTGTGCGTACTGGATAAGGACGGTCGGCAGGATGCCGGTGGCGTGCCACTGAGCGATCTGCTCCGCGGTACCCTGGGAGGCGACCATGCTGGAGATCGCGGTCAGATAGGCGAACGAAGAGCCGTAGTACAGCGGGATCTTCTTGCCGGAAATCAGAATGAAGCAGAGGGTCGACAGGCCGCTGGCGAAGATCGTGGTGGAAACCTGGAAACCTGTGATGAGCGCGACAGCGATGGTCGCCGGGAACATGACAATGACCTGCTGCAGCGCGTAAAGGAATAGTTTGGCTGCTTCAGGCTTTTCATCGGGCAGATATCCGATGACCTGGGGCTGATTTTTCATACTTTTTTTCTCCTCTATTTATTTATTTTTCATAAATGACAACATTGGTGACACCGTCCTGCTCCGCGAGACGGACTGCGACGATCTCGCTGAGCGAGGTCGGGATGTTTTTGCCGACGTAGTTCGGACGGATCGGCAGTTCCGCGTGCCCGCGGTCGATCAATACCGCGAGCTGAATGCGCGAGGGTCTGCCGAGCCGTATGACGGCGTCGAGCGCCGCGCGGGCTGTCCGGCCCGTAAAAATGACGTCATCCACCAGAACCACCGTTTTCCCCTCCACGGAAAACGGTACATCCGTTTCACTGATGACCGGGTCCTTTGAAATGGTCGTCAGATCGTCGCGATAGAGCGTGATGTCCAGCTTGCCGACGTCAATATCCGTATCTGTGAAGGAACGGATATTTTCCGCGAGCCGTTGTGCGAGCGGCACGCCACGGGTCTTGATGCCAATGAGACAGAGATTTTCCGCGCCGTGGTTCTTTTCGATGATCTCATGCGAAATGCGGACAAGCGCGCGGGAAATGTCCGCCTCATCCATGAGCTGCGCTTTAGGTTTCATGTTGTCACACCTCCGGGCAAAAAAAAACCTTGTCTGCGTGCAGACAAGGAAGGCGCACTGCGCCCAATACAGCTATAAACACCCTTGCCGGCATCACAGTACCGATTTGAAAGGAACTGTTGGTATATTAGCGCAGGATATCGCAAATTGCAACTGCTTTTTCACATTTTGTAGTTTGTTACGAAAAAGAGAACGTATTTTGTGTCTATCGTTGGCGGACAGCGACTATACGGCGATGGTAGAGCAAAAAAAGGGAGCCGCTTTTTGCGGCTCCCTTGAGGAATATGTTATTCGGCGAGCTTCTTGACTTCCTGATAGGCGGGAAGGTCGGTGTAGAGCTCGGGACCATAGGGATTTTTCTTCGTCTTGATGACGCGAACGAGCATGTACACAAAGACGGCGAGGTTGACGGCCAGTGCAAGGCCGGAAATAAAGTTATAGACAGTCGTGTTATAGGCGGAATCGACGCGGAACTTGCTGGCATCCTGGAAAGCCGGGAAAGTCTGTGCAAACATGCACCACAGAGCAAGTGTCTGCGCACGGTGCTGCAGCCATGCACCTTTGCCGACTGTGAACGCACAGAGAGTCGGAGCAAGGAGGAGCGCGATGCCGCAGTACCAGGAGTGGCTGGGCAGGCAGTTATAGGTGTAAGCAAAGTTCCAGAGATCATAAGCAACGATCCAGAACCAGACCATGTCCGGCCAGAGCATGTCGCGCGACTTGTCTTTGGGTGTTTCCTTGCGGATGCAGATGCCGAACCATCCCGTGATCGTAAGGATGTTGAGGATACCTGCAATACCGTTCATGAAGTTCCACGGACCGCCGATGAGGTTGAAGCTGTAAGCACCGTCTTTAAAAGCGCTAGCCGCGGTGACAACGGAGGCGTAGGTCGAGCCAACTTCAAAGTCACGCACGCAGGCTTCGATGATGTTGATAGCAAGGATGAGCGGCGGGAAGCAAAGCGCCCATTTCTTTTCGCTAAGCTTCCACTGCACACCGTTTTTGTCTGTGCCGTGGACGAAGCGGATGCACCAGAAGCCGATGCAGCCGGCGGTGGAAGAGTAGACCTTTGCGAGATGGAACCAGTCGAGATAGGTGGTTTCCTTGAGACTGGTGAACCAGAGGACCGTCAGCACGATGGGCAGAACCACAAACGCGCAGAAGCCGGCCCACTTGTTTCTGCGGGTGACTTCGTTGAGCGCAAAGAGCGCTGCGAAGACCAGCAGGCAGGCGAGCAGGGAGGTAATAAAAGAACCTCCAAAGTCATTGCTGAAGACAAACATTTTTTTTCCCCTCTCATGATTTGTTGATGACTTTCTTGACATACAAATAATGACGGGAGAAATTTAACATACCGTTAAATAAATATCAATAGACATTTTCGGCTTCGTGACACAAATCGCAGAAAAATGTCGAAACTTATGTGTGGTTACGCGCTTCGTATTCCTGAAAAGCGGCGATAGAACGGGGAATGCTGCCGGAGATCATGAGCAGAAGCTTTTCCAGCAGGATCTCGGGTTCATCCTCCATGCCGTCGCTGAACCAGTCTATCATCAGGCCGTCGAATACGTTTCGGTAGAAATTCACAATAAAGTCGCGGTTCTTGTCGGAGAGACCCTTACCGCTGCGTTCTATACACTCTTCAACAACATCGCCAAGCAGCTTATTTGAAAAGGAGCAGAAGAAGACATACGCCTCCTGCCAGTAGTTTGAATTGTAAACATGTAGAATGAGCTTCGCGTTTGCGCGAAGATAATTGAGCGTCGCAAGAAAGCCGCCCTCCCAGGTGTCCATTGTGCGGTTTTGGGCGATATCGGCAGTCAGTTCTTTAAAGATAACATATTTGAAAATATCCATAATGTCGGTGAAGTAATAGTAGAAAGTCTGCCGGTTAACGCCGCAGTTTGCGCAGATGTCCTTTACGGTGATCTTGTCGATGGACTGTTTGGATAACAGCTCCTTGAAGGAGACAATGATAGCGTCCTTGGCATGCTGTTTCATGGTGGTCCTCCTATTCATCTGTACTCTTGTACCTTATTAATCACTATTAATAGCATAAAGCCTTACGATTCGTCAACCGCGGGTTTGTACAGACAGATCGAAGTGTAAAAAATGTACGCATAACGGAGACAGCAAAACCTTAATGTCTGCAACTGACAGATACTCCGCGAGCAGCAAACATACGGGAAAAAAATATCGTCAATTTGCACGATTATAGCGCTAAAACATTGCCGAGTTAACTATTTGTTTAGAAAAAGCGTTTGTGAAATTGACTTGCTTGAAACTTGGTGATATTCTAAACCAAATCGACAAAGTAAATGCACAGTGTCGGTTGCGTTTCTGCAAATCCCAACAGAAAAACGCAAATTGGACGGCTTCGTCCAAGGGAAAGGAGAAAAAATGAAATTAGCAAAAAAGATCGGCGTCATTTCTCTGGCGGCTGCCATGACGCTGAGTCTTGTTGCCTGCGGCAGCAAGACGGAACCGACATCCCCCGCAGCCTCGGACGACACGGCGGCTAAGGGCGGCACACTCAACGTCATGGTCGAAGTTGAGGTCGCAAGCCTTGACCCGCAGGTCGCAACGGACGGTACCTCCTTTGAAGTGATCGCCAACTACACCGACGGCCTTAAGCAGATGGACGAGGACGGCAAAGCCGTTGACGCCATCTGCGCAAAAGAGGAGGTCAGCGAAGACGGCCTTACTTACACCTTCACGCTCCGTGACGACGCAAAGTGGTCCAACGGTGACCCCGTTACTGCTGACGACTTTGTTTTCGGCTGGCAGCGTGCCGTTGACCCGGCTACCGCCTCCGAATACTCCTACATGATGAGTGATATCGGCCAGATCAAGAACGCTGCCGATATCATTGCGGGCAACAAGCCTGTTACCGAGCTCGGCGTCACCGCCGTGGACGAAAAGACCCTCAAGGTAGAGCTCAATGTTCCTGTCTCTTATTTCGACAGCCTGCTCTATTTCCCGACCTATTATCCAGTCAACCGCAAGTTCTACAACAGCCTTGCGGAAGGCACTTTCGGCACCAGCCCCGACACCGTTCTTTCCAACGGCGCTTTCATCCTCGAGAGCTATGAGCCGGCGTCCTTGAACTTCTCGCTGAAGAAAAACCCGGACTACTATGATGCCGACAAGATCTCGCTCGACGGCCTCAACTATCAGGTCATTAAGGACCCGCAGCAGGCCCTTATGAGCTATCAGAACGGCGACCTCGACCTCGTCAAGCTCTCCGGCGATCAGGTCGATCAGGTCAAGGACGACCCCGAACTCAATGTCGTCGGTGCCGGCTACCTCTGGTACCTCACCATGAACGGACATGATGTTCCCGCGCTGGGCAACGTGAATATGCGTCTTGCCATCACCAATGCGATCGACCGTGAGTCCATCGTCAACGACGTTGTCAAGGACGGTTCCGTGGCTACCTACACTGCCGTTCCGCCTCAGTTCGCGACAGGGCCGGACGGTTCCGATTTCTCCGCTGACCAGAAGCGCTTCGCCGATGTCTGCTCCGACGATGCTGCCAAGGCCAAGACCTATTACGACAAGGCCTGCCAGGAACTCGGACAGACCAGCTTCACCTTTGAGCTTCTCGTAGAGGACCAGACCGAGACGCAGAACGTCGCGGCTGTTCTCAAGGAGCAGCTTGAGAAGAACCTCCCGGGCGTTACGATCAACCTCAAGGTCGAGCCGAAAAAGCAGCGCGTCGAAGATATCCAGAACGGCAAGTATGAAGTCTGCCTCACCCGCTGGGGACCGGACTATGCCGACCCGATGACCTATCTCGGCATGTGGGTAACGGACAACGACAACAACTACGGTCTCTGGAGCGACAAGGACTATGACGCTTTGATCGCCGACTGCACCACCGGCAAGTATGTCACCGATGCCGAGGGCCGCTGGAAGGCGATGGGCGATGCTGAAAAGATCGTCATGGATCAGGCTGTTATTGCTCCGGTCTATACCAAGGCGGATGCCAACATGATCAAATCCGGCATCAAGGGCATCCAGTTCCATCCGTGCGCACTCAACCGCGTTTTCAAGGCCGCGACGAAGAGCTGATCGCTTTCAAACACAAGAAATTGCCGCGCGGAAGCTTTGACTCCGTCAAGGCTTTCGCGCGGCTTGCGCAGATAACGCGCGCATACCTGCCCGCCGGCAGGCGGACAGGTATGCGTGCGTTACACTGTAAAAATATGCGCATTACGATGGGAGAAGATATAAGTGGGTAAATATGTACTGAAACGTGTGCTCATTTCCGTGTTCACGCTTCTTGTCATCACGTTGGTACTTTTCATACTGCTGCAGCTCATGCCCGGCTCGCCCTTCAATGATGAAAAGCTGAGTCCTGAGCAGCACGCGGTGCTCAACGAGAAATACGGCCTTGACAAGCCAATCATTGTCCAGTTTGGAAACTACGTTGTCAACATGTTCAAGGGAGACTTCGGTGTGAGCTATAACATCAGCAAAAACACGCCGATCAGCCAGCTCATTGAAAAGCGCCTGCCGATCTCGATCCGCATCGGCGGGATGGCTGTCACGCTCGGCGCGATCGTCGGCCTGTTGCTCGGCATCGCCGCGGCGCTCAAGCACGACACCGGTTGGGACACGCTCTGTACGGTCATATCGGTTCTGGGCGTGTCGGTCCCGAGCTATGTTTTTGCCCTCGGACTGAGCTATACTTTCGGTTTCCGTCTGGGTTGGCTGCCAATGCTCTATTCCAGCAGGCAGGCGTTTGCGAGCAGCATTTTGCCGAGCATCGCGCTGAGCCTGTTCACCTGCGCGTCCATTGCCCGTTTTACGCGGACGGAGATGCTGGAGGTGCTCGGCAGCGACTACATGCTCCTTGCGGAATCCAAGGGTATCAGCGGCAACAAGCTGATTTTCCGCCATGCGCTGCGAAATTCGCTGATCCCGATCGTGACGGTCCTCGCGCCGCTGATCGTCGATCTGATGACCGGCTCTCTGGTGGTTGAGAAGATCTTCTCGATTCCCGGCGTCGGCAGTCTCCTCGTCACGGCGATCCAGTCGAACGATTATAACGTCGTTATAGCGCTGAGCTTCATTTACAGCGCCATGTATATCGGCATAATGCTCATTGTCGATATTCTTTACGGTATTATTGACCCGCGAATCCGCGTTGCAAAGGATGGTGACAACGGATGAAAAAGAAAGTACAGCAGCCCGTCCTCGCAGGCGGCCCGGCGGAGGAATACGAATATGTTTTCCAACCGGATGATTTTGAACTGCGCGGCAACGCCGAGCAGACCCGTATCGACACGAACTTTGCCGCCCAGAATTTCTGGGCGGAGGTGCGCGCCCGCTTCTTTGCAAACAAGGGTGCGGTCGTCGCACTGATCCTCATTGCGCTCATCTGCCTGCTTGCCGCTTTTGGACCGGGCATGACCAACTATTCCTACAAGCAGCAGACGCTCACGCAGAAGAACTTCGCTCCGCGTATCCCCGGCCTCGAAAATCTCGGCATCTTTGACGGCGACGAGACCGTCAAAACGACGACCGGCACCAAGATCGTCAACGGCTACCGGGAAAAAGGCTTCGACTCGGTCTATTACTGGTTTGGCTCCGATACGCTCGGCCGAGATATCTGGACGCGTGTGTGGGAGGGTACCCGTGTTTCTCTCGGCATCGCGCTTGCCGCCGCCATCATTGATATGATCATCGGTATGAGCTACGGCCTTATCTCCGGTTACTACGGCGGCCGCACCGACTCGGTCATGCAGCGTATCGCCGAGATCATCAACGGTATTCCGCGTCTTGTCATCGTGACGCTTCTCATGCTCATCATGCCCCGCGGCTTCTGGACGATCGTCTTTGCCCTGATGATCACCGAGTGGATCGGCATGGAACGAATTGCGCGCGCCGAGGTTTTGAAGCTCAAGGAGCAGGAGTTCGTCCTTGCCTCCCGCACGCTCGGCGCAAATCCGATGTTTATTATTTTCAAGGAAATACTGCCGAATACGATCGGTCAGATCATCACGCAGCTCATGTTCAGCATCCCGACCGCCATTTTCACGGAAGCATTTTTGAGCTTCGTCGGACTTGGTATCCCGGTCCCGATGTGCTCCCTCGGCTCCCTCATCAGCGACGCGTTCAACAGCTTCACGACGCACCCCTATCAGATCGTGCCGCCGATCATTGTTTTGGCAGCGCTGATGCTCAGCTTTAACATGCTTGCCGACGGTCTGCGCGAAGCATTTGACCCGAAGCTCAAAGAAATGTGAGGCGCGGCATGAGCGATAAAGAAAAGATTTTAGAAATTCGGGACCTGTCGGTTTCCTTCCAGTCCAGCTCGGGCGTCGTCAACGCCATCCGCAGCGTCGATCTCGACCTCTGCAAGGGCGAGACGCTTGCCATCGTCGGCGAATCCGGCAGCGGCAAGTCCGTGACGATGAAGGCTACCATGGGCATACTCGACAAAAATGCCGTCATCAACAGCGGCAGCATCAAATTCACCTATCACCGCGGCGAAGATCCCGTGACGGTGGATATTCTCAGTCTCTCCAAGCAGGAGATGCGCCGCCGTATCAACGGCAAGCGTATGGCCATGATTTTTCAGGACCCGATGACGAGTCTTGATCCGACCATGACCATCGGCAAGCAGATCATGGAGGGCATGATCTGGCACTACAACACGCCGAAGGACGAAGCTTACGCAAGAGCGCTTGAGCTTTTGGAGGAAGTCGGTCTGACCGAACCCGAAAAGCGGATGAAGCAGTATCCCCACCAGCTATCCGGCGGTATGCGGCAGCGCGTCGTCATCGCCATTGCGCTCGCCTGCGACCCGGAGCTTCTGATCTGCGACGAACCGACCACGGCGCTTGACGTCACTATTCAGGCAAAGATCATCGAACTTATACAGCGCATCCAGCAGGAGCGCGGCATCTCTGTCATCTACATTACCCACGACCTCGGCATCGTCGCCAAAGTCGCAGACTTTGTGAACGTCATGTATGCCGGAAAAATCGTCGAAAAGGGCACGGTCGATGAGATTTATTTCGATCCCCGCCACCCGTACACATGGGGCCTTTTGTCCGCCATGCCGGATTTGGACACGAACGACAATCGCCTCTATACGATTCCCGGTTCGCCCCCGAACCTCAAAAACAAAATCCAGGGCGACGCCTTTGCACCCCGCAATATTTACGCGCTCAAGATCGACGAGCGTGCCGAGCCGCCCATGTTTCAGATCAGTGACACGCACTATGCGGCGACCTGGCTTCTCGACCCCCGTGCACCGAAGGTCGAAATGCCGGTCGAACTGCGGGAGCGCATTGAACGCATGAAAAAGGAGGCCGAGTGATATGGCGGAAGAAAAAAAGCCGCTTCTTGAGGTCAGCGGTCTCAAGCAGTATTTCAGAATTAACAACAATTTTACCGTTCGGGCGGTAGATGACGTCACGTTCGCTATAAAGCCCGGCGAGACTTACGGACTCGTTGGCGAGTCCGGTTCCGGCAAGTCCACGATCGGACGCAGCATTATCCGTCTCTATGACCCGACCGCCGGAACGATCAAGTTCGACGGTATGGACATCTCCGGCAAGCTCAACAAAAAAACGGACGAGAAGCTTCGGACGGAGATGCAGATGATTTTTCAAGACCCGATGGCCTGTCTCAATCCCCGCAAGAAGGTGGAGGACATCATCGCGCAGGGCCTTGACATCCACCATGTTTACAGCAGCCGTCAGGAACGCGCCGACATGGTCGCCGACATTCTTCTGAAGGTCGGTCTGGCGCCGGAACATGCCGAGCGCTATCCGCACCAGTTCTCCGGCGGTCAGCGCCAGCGCGTCGGCATTGCCCGCGCGCTTGTTATGAACCCGAAGCTGATCGTCGCCGACGAGTGCATCTCTGCGCTCGATGTATCCATTCAGGCGCAGGTCGTGAACCTCATGAAAGATATTCAAAGTGAAACGGGAACGGCATATCTTTTCATTGCGCACGACCTTTCGATGGTCAAGTATATCTCCGAGCGCATCGGCGTTCTGCACATGGGCCATCTGGTTGAAACGGGCACGACGCAGGAGATCTTCTCCAACCCCGTTCACCCTTATACGAAGAGCCTGCTTTCGGCAATCCCGATCCCGAATCCGCGCACGGAAAAGACCCGCGTCGCCATGTCCTACAACTACAAGGAGGCCGGCGTTGACTACAATATCGGCACCCGGCATCACCTGGAAGGTACACACTATGTTCTTGCGACCGACGAGGAATTTGAAAAGTGGACAAAATAAAGCCATAACACGACGCAAAAGGCGCGCCTCCCTATTTTGGGAGACGCGCCTTTTGCGAGCATTTTTCAGCCGAGCGTATCAAATACCTCGGCGCCTTTTGTAAAGACCCATTTGTCGCTCAGGTATGTACCCAGGGCGAGCAGCGCCATATAGGCATAGAGAAAAATGACCGGACACTGCGAGAGTGTCGAGAGTGCAAAGAGGAGAAACGGCACGAGCACCAGCAAAAACGAGAAAAGCATCGCCAGCAGGATCGCCATGCCCTGCTTTACAACCTGTGTTTCGTTGATCCACTCAAGGTTTGCGTGCTGCAATCCGGCAATGAGGCCGAGAGAGGAGCTCAGATAAACGATGAGGCAGGGCGTGACCAGAAGCCCCGGCACAAGAGCTGCGGGAATGTCCAGCGTGAACACGCAGACGAGCGACAAAAAGAGGACGGCCGGCAGCGTTGCCCGGCGATGGAGCCGGAGCTTTGCCGCGAGGATCTGCTGCGGCGTCAGCGGCAGCGACTTGATGATCCAGATTGTCTTGCCCTCCAGTGAGACAGACGGCGCCGTGAAGAGCACCATGGCCGTAATTAAGCCGATGGCAAGAACCGCAAATACCGCGAGCTGTTCGCCTGTGAGCGTTAAAGCGGAGAGCGCGGAGAGAAGCTTCTTTTGCTCGATCAAAAGTGCCGCGCCGCCGACATACAGGAAGAGAACGCCGAGTCCCGCGTTGATCAGATAGACGGGGGAGGAGAACAGGCGCTTTTTCTCCCGCTGCAAAAGCGCCTTGCCGACCGGCGTTTCATGCATGGAGCGTTCGCGGTATTGGACCTTCGCCGCGCCGCGGCTTTTTGTTGCGACAGAAATAAAGGTCTTTGAGAGAACGATGTACACAATGAGAAAGGGAAGAAGCAGAATCAGCAGGGACCAGAGAAGCTGCGGAAGGCTTGGTCCGGCGATGGCGTTGCCGAACCAGTATAGCGGCGCGTTTTTGCCGAGCGAAGCGGCGATGAGGTCCTTGCTGGCAATCAGCTTTTGGAGATAGACATTTGCACGTGCGACCAGCACGAAGTAAACTCCGAGAAAGACAAGGGTTATGATGACGGTCATCAGAGATTTGTTTCGGACTCTGTCCGTAGACAGCGCGATCAGCCAGCCGATCAGACTCGCCACTGCAAGCGCAAAAAACGGCAGGGCGAGAAGAAGAAGGATGAAAGCGGTCAGTCCGCCCCCGGACATCTCCGCTGCCCTGCGCCACATCACGATGGCCGGAATGCCGATCATAGCAGCACCGAGGAAATTTGAAAGCAGCAGGATCGCCATGCGCGAGGCGAGAATGGAACCCGGCTGCACCGGCATGGAGAGCAGAAGCTCATTGTCCGTTGCGTCATAGAGCTGCGTCTTTGTGGCAAATACACTGAGAATAAACATGATGCAGAATGCGGTCAGACCAAAGAGCGTGAAATACAGCCAGTCAAGGCCGGCTGCATGCAGCGGCGCGGCAAGTGCACTGAAAAAGTTCATGAACATCATGAAAAAGATGCCGTAGACGTAGAGCATCAGCAGGGCAAAGAGAGCGGTTTTGCCCTTGGAGCGCTTTTTCCCGCTTGCGCCGCCGGAAAAGCCGACGAGTGCAGCCTGTAAACGCACCTTAAAAAGGGTCATAAAAATCGACGGTTTTTTCATTTTTCGTCGCCCTCCAGTTCAAGAAAGACGTCCTCCAGTGAGGAATCACCTTTGACCTCCTCCATGGTGCCGGAGGCAATGAGCCGCCCTTCCTTGATGATAGCGACCTTGTCGCAGAGCTTTTCAGCCACCTCCAGAACATGCGTGGAGAAGAAGATCGCCCCGCCCTTGTCGCAGTGCTCGCGCATGAGTTCCTTTAAAGTGTGCGCGGCGATTGGGTCAAGGCCGACAAAGGGTTCGTCCATGATGATGAGCTTGGGCTGGTGCAGAAATGCCGCGATGATGGCGAGCTTTTGCTTCATGCCGTGTGAGTAGGAGGAAACGGGCTGCGCGAGATCATCCGTCAGATCAAAAAGATCGGCATATTTGCGGATGCGCGCTTGACGATCCGCTGCCGAAACGCCGAAAATATCCGCGACGAAATTCAGATAGGCAATGCCGGACATGAACGGATATATGTCCGGATTGTCCGGTATGTAGGCGAGCATCTGCTTACAGGTGAGCGGATCTTTTTTAATAGATACACCATCGATTTCAATTTCGCCCTGTTCAAAACGGAGGATGCCGCAGCAGCATTTGATGGTCGTCGTTTTTCCGGCGCCGTTGTGGCCGATGAAGCCGTAGATTTCGCCGGGCTGTATGCTGAGACTGAGTTTGTCCACAGCGGCACGATTGCCGTAGATTTTCGTGAGACCTTCGATTTTTAACATATATGTCCTTCCTTTCACGCGGGGGCCCGCAGAGGTGTACCGAGATTGCATAATCAATATGATATCAATATCATATCACTTCTTTCGCCGCTGTCAATAGAATTGCATAGATTTAACACATGTCAATTTTCTGTGCAAAAACGACGGAATGAGCGGCTTGAATTTCGTTTTTGCAGGGTCGAAAAAATGAATCAAAAGTTTACATAAGTATGTAGAAAACCATAGGCTCAAAAAAGTTAACAACACTTTCAACAGAGTTATCAACATCGAAACGAAAAGACAGTGAGGGCAAAACGCGAATAAATACCAATATATAACAAAACCTGTAACAGTACTTTTCTTTTTGCAAGATTTTATGTAAGTTTACATAAGGAGATTCATGCGCGATGCTGACAAATGAAATACGGAAAAAAGAATGAAGGATTTGTTTCTTTTCACTGATGAATTTGTTGGCGGGAGGTGAACAAAGGACCACAATGGAAAGACGGACAATATTTGCCATGTACGAACACGTGCGCAAAGGAATGAGAGGCATCGGCCGGACAACAGGGAGCGCGCCTGCTCAAAAATTCGCTAAAAAAACACAAAATATTGTGAATAATACAAGAATAATTCTTGCAATTAACAATCTACTGCGCTATAATACTAAACATGATTGACCGCGGACGTATGTCCGCGCGTCAAAGACACAATGAAAACCAGGGATAATAATCGGAGGAAATGAAATGAAAAAGAAACTTTGTCTCATTCTGTCCTGCGCGCTTCTGGTCAGCCTCTTCGCGGGCTGCGGAAGCTCCACGAGCGAAAGCTCCCCCGCGGCGAGCGGCGATGCCGCAGCCACAAGCGGCGACGTCATCAAGATCGGCGTGTTTGAGCCGGCATCCGGCAAGAACGGCGCCGGCGGCAAGCAGGAAGCCCTCGGTATGCAGTATGCCAACAAGATGCAGCCGACGGTCGAGATCGGCGGCAAGACCTATCAGGTCGAGCTCGTTTCGGCAGACAACCAGTCTGTTGAAGACAAGGCTCCGTCCGCGGCCCAGACTCTGGTTGACGCCGGTGTCTCCTGCGTCCTCGGTTCCTACGGTTCTTCGGTCTGCATCGCCGCATCCGATACCTTTAAAAACGCAGGTATTCCCGCGATCGGCGTCACCTGCACCAACCCGCAGGTAACGGAGGGCAACACCCACTATTTCCGCATCTGCTTCCTCGATCCGTTCCAGGGCACGGTCCTTGCAAACTTCGCGGCCGATCAGTTCAAGGCCAAAAAGGCATACTGCCTGTCCGAACTCGGCGACGACTACTCTGTCGGTCTCTGCAAATACTTCCAGCAGGCGTTTGAGGCCCTCGGCGGCACCGTCGTTTCCGAGAGCTTCCCGACCGGCAACTCGGACTTCTCTTCTTACATAGCAAATGCCAAGAGCCAGGGCTGCGACGTTTTCTTTGCTCCCTGCTCCACCGATTCCGCGGCGCTCATCATTGACCGCGCAAGCTCCGATGGTCTGACCATCCCGATGCTCGCGGGCGACACTTGGGATTCCAACGTCATCCTCAACGCCATCAAGGGCAAAGACCTCAAGCTCTATGTCACCACCTTCTATCAGGAAGGCGGCAACAAGGAATTCGACGACGGCTTTAGAGAATGGCTCAATTCCGACAAGACGGCACTTGCCAACAACGGCGGCGACGACACGATCGCGGCAGTTTCCGCAATGGGTTACGATGCTTACTTTGTAGCGCTTGAGGCTCTCAAGGCAGCGGGTTCCACTGATCCTGCCGCTGTCAACGAGGCGCTGTGGAATGTTGTTTACACCGGCGTTTCCGGCGAGATCAAGTTTGACACGACCAACGGCGACGCAGTCCGCGATTCGGCCTATGTCAAGATGGCAAACACCGATACCGGCGCATGGGAGTTCGTCGGCGTTCAGAAAGCAAAATAAGCAAACGAACATAATTTGCGGCAAGGCGGGGGCTTGGCCCCCGCCAAACCGTCTTAGGCCTGCTTTACAGACAAATCTGATCTTTTAAACTGGGCTGCCTCGAAAGAGCGCGACACTCGCTCTCTTTCGAGACAGCCCGCAATGAGGGGGTCCCTGAATGAGCTTTTCCGAAGTCCTGCCGTATATTCTTTCGGGAATATCCGTCGGCGGACAGTACGCGCTGATCGCCATTGGCTATACGATGGTTTACGGCATTCTGCGCCTGATAAACTTTGCGCACGGCGATGTGTTCATGGTCGCCGGTCTGATGATGGTTTATCTCGCGGCGGATCTGCCGCTGTACATATCCATTCCGCTTATGATCGTTCTGACGGTCCTGCTCGGCTTTGTAATCGAGCGCGCAGCTTATAAGCCTCTGCGTACCGCGCCGCGTATGTCCATTATGATTTCCGCCATCGGTGTGAGTTACCTTTTGCAAAATCTTGCGCTCTATGTCACCGGCGGCCTGAACAAAAACTATCCGTCCATCCCGTGGCTCTCCGATACGATCCACATCGCGGGCGCCGTTACAAAGCGCGTGACCATCATCACGCCGATTCTGACGATTATCCTCGTCATTATTTTGGTTCTGTTTATCAACCATACAAAAATGGGTATGGCCATGCGTGCTGTCTCCCGTGACTTTGAAACGGCACAGCTCATGGGGATCAAGATCGACAGCGTCATTTCGATGACCTTTGTCATCGGCTCGCTGCTTGCCGCAGTCGGCTCCATGCTCTACTTTACGAACTATCCCGGCGTTGTGCCGACCTCCGGCGCGATGCCCGGACTCAAGTGCTTCGTCGCAGCGGTATTCGGAGGCATCGGCTCCATACCGGGAGCGGTCGTGGGCGCGTTTATCATCGGCATATGCGAGAGCATAATCAAGGGACTCGATACCTTGCTCGTTTCGGCGGGCGTTGTGACACAGCCGCTGAATCTCGCAACTTTCTCGGATGCGTTTACCTTCGTTCTTCTCATCGTCATTCTGCTCGTGCGTCCCACCGGCTTGTTCGGTGAGAAGCAGACAGACAAGGTCTAAGGGGGGCAAAAAATGAAAAGATCAACAAAGCTCCTCATAAATCTCGGGCTTATTCTGGCCCTGCTCCTTGTAATCCTGCTCGAGAGCATGTTCCTGCCCCCAACGTCGATGATCTTCCCGGTCGTCCGCAAGGGCGCGATCTATGCGCTTGTCGCCGTTTCCATGAACCTTACAAACGGCTTTACGGGTCTGTTTTCCCTTGGGCAGGCGGGCTTTATGCTCATTGGCGCTTACACCTATGCCATCTTCACGATCCCGGATGCCGACCGCGCATCGGTCTATATGTACTTTGACGGCGGCGCGATCCACACAAATCTGCCTGTCCTCGTTGCGCTGATCCTCGCGGGACTCGTTGCGGCGGGCTTTGCCTATATCATCGGTCTGCCGGTCCTGCGTCTGAAATCCGATTACCTCGCAATCGCAACGCTTGGCTTTGCCGAGATCATCCGCGCCATCGTGCAGTGGAACACGCTCGGCCCAATCACAAACGCGTCGAATATGCTCCGCAAATTTGCGACCTTCGAGTCGATCGTTGCCAATTGGCGCACATCTTCGCCCGGCTTCAATGAGGCGTGTAAAAATGTCAAGTGGCTGCCGACTTTCCTCACGACCCTGATGCCGGTTCTGATCTGCGGCATTTGTATTGCAATCATTGTGCTGCTCATAAACTCCTCTTATGGCCGCGCCTTTAAGGCGATTCGTGATGACGAAGTCGCCGCGGAGGCCATGGGCATCAATCTAGCAAAACACAAGATGCTCTCGTTTTGCACAAGCTCGTTCTTTGCGGGCATCGGCGGCGCACTGCTCGTCATGTATCAGGCGACCGTCAAGGCTTCTGTTTACAACTCCGCAATGACCTATGAAATTCTGCTGATCGTCATACTCGGCGGCCTTGGTTCCATCACGGGCAGCTGCATCGGCGCTTTCCTCTATGTCGCTTGCTCGGAGTGGTGGCTCCGCGGCCTTGACAGCGGCACTTTCCTCGGCATTACCGCGCCCGGACTTTTCCGCAACGGTTTCCGTCTTGTCGTATTCTCCGTCATCATCATGTGCGTTGTGCTCTTCTGGCGCAAGGGTATCATGGGAGACAAGGAGTTCGATGTTGAAAAGATCTTCGGACGAAGACAAAAGACCGGTGGAGACGCGGGTGATCCCGATCTTCCGGGTGGGGAGGTGAGCGACAATGGCTGAGAAGGAAAATGTGCTGCGTCTGTCGGACGTAACGATGCAGTTCGGCGGCGTTGTCGCGGTCAACAATCTTTCGATGGAAGTAAACAAGGGTGAGATCGTTGCGCTCATCGGTCCGAACGGCGCAGGAAAGACAACGGCTTTCAACTGCGTGACGGGCGTCTACGAGCCGACCAACGGAAAGATCGAGTTCTGCGGCGAGACCCTTGTGGAAAATTATCCGCGCGGGAAAATGGCGAAAACATATGCCGGAGAAAACGCCGGCAAGTACAAAAAAATCGTCAGCCCGACCCCGGACAAGATCACGCAGCGCGGCATTGCGCGCACTTTTCAGAATATTCGCCTGTTTGGAAGCCAGACTGTCTATGAAAATGTCCTCATCGCAAAGCACATGCGCGCAAAGCAGAACATGCTTTCCGCTACCTTCCGCGTCAACTATAAGGAAGAGGCGCGGATGCATGCAGAAACCATAGAGCTTCTGCGCCAGCAGAATATGCTGGATATCAAGGATGAAAAGGCGACTAACCTGCCTTATGGACTGCAGCGCCGGCTTGAGATCGCCCGAGCGTTGGCGACGGACCCGAAGCTACTGTTGCTCGACGAACCGGCTGCCGGTATGAACCCGCAGGAGACGATGGAACTGGCGGCTTTCATCAAACAGATCCGCGAAGAATACGACGTAACGGTCCTTGTCATTGAGCACCACATGAATTTGGTCATGCAGATCTCGGACCGCATCTATGTTCTGGATTTTGGCAAGCTTATCGCAACCGGCACGCCGGACGAGATCCAAAACAACAAGAGCGTCATCGACGCATATCTGGGGGTGGCCGAGGATGCTTAAAATCGAAGATCTGAAAGTCAATTATGGCGGCATAGAGGCTGTCAAGGGCATCAGCTTTAACGTTGACGAGGGCAGCATTGTGACTCTGATCGGGGCAAACGGTGCCGGAAAATCGACAACGCTGCGTACGATTGCGGGACTTGTTCAGCCGCGAAGCGGTAAGATCAGCTTTATGGGCGAGGATATCACCGGCCTCAAGCCTGACAAGATCGTTTCCCGCGGCATCACGCTGGTGCCGGAAGGCCGCCGCGTTTTCTCGGACCTTACCGTTCTGGAAAATCTGAAGGTCGGCGCGTATCTCCGAAACGACGATCTGACGGACGATATCAATTGGGTATTTGACCTTTTCCCGCGCCTCAAGGAGCGCTCCTGGCAGGCGGCGGGGACGCTCTCCGGCGGCGAGCAGCAGATGCTGGCGGTCGGACGCGCGTTGATGTCCCGCCCGAAACTGATGATGATGGATGAGCCTTCGCTCGGACTTGCTCCAATCGTCGTCAAGGATATTTTCTCCATCATTCGGGAAATCAACAAGCAGGGCGTTACGATTCTGCTCATTGAGCAGAACGCCAATATGGCTCTGCACACGGCGGACGTCGGTTATGTGCTCGAAACGGGCAATATCACGCTTACCGGACCCGGAGACGATCTTCTGAAGAACGAGGACGTCAAAAAAGCATACCTCGGCAAGTAAAAAAACAGGAGTCGTCTTCCCGCGGGGAAGGCGACTCTCTTGCCATATCAAATAGAAAAGGGAACTGTAATGGATTGGACAGAAACTGCCCGCGAGACTTTCTCCGCGGACGAATATGCAATTAAAACCACGGGCGTGAAGATTGAAAAGGTGGAGCCGGGCTACTGCCTGTGCAGCCTTGCGGTTGACCAGCGCCACCTCAATAACAATGGAGATGTGATGGGCGGTGCGCTCTTCACGCTGGCAGACTACGCTTTCGGTACAGCTGCGAACATTGGCGGCAAGCCTACCGTGACGCTCTCCTGCACGATCAATTTCATGCGCGCGACACGCGGACCGCTGCTCTATGCCGAGGCAAAAAAGCAGAAAGTCGGCAGAAACATCAGCTTTTTTGAAGTAAACATCACCGAGGCGGACGGAAAACTCGTCGCGGTCATGCAAGCCAGCGGCTTTTCAGGCGCACAAGCGAATTCAAAGGGCGGCGCCTGAGCGGTTCTGCGAAAAATAGGCCTCGACCTCGCTCTCTCCGATGACTTCAATGCCGTTTTGACGGAGAAGTGCCGCCGTGACGCCGTCGCCCGGCGTGAGTGCGCCCGTAAAGCTTCCGTCGTGTACGCTGCCGTGCCCGCAGGAAGGGCTGCGTTCTTTCAAGATGGCGAGCGTGCAGGCAAAGAGCTTTGCAAGCCGCAGCGCCTCCCGTGCTCCGCGCTCGTACGGATCTGTGACGTCGGTCCCGTCCGCAGTCACGACGCGTCCGTTCTGAATCTCTGCCGGCGGGCGCGGCGTCGGCAGACCGGCGTAGACCTCCGGGCAGACCGGAACGAGCGTGTGTGCTTTTAAAAGCTCCGCTGTGCGGGTGTGAAGCTTTGAATTAGCGTCATAGCGGCAGGGAACGCCGAGCAGACATGCGCTGACGAGTATGTTCATAGGAATACCTCCGCATCCTTTTTCTTCAGTTTATCACAGACCGAGTGCAATTACCAGATCGACGCTATGCCCTGCGGGCAGACTCCGGCAGAATTTAAAGATAATATTAGAAAACGGAACCGCCATTGTATTGCTATTGTGTAGTATTCGTGTTAAACTGACTTAACAATGAGAAAAAACGGATGGAGTGGTACGCAAGTGTATTGCCTGCCGCTTATTCATTCCGTACAAGGATGAGCTATCAGATGAAAAAACTGCTTAAAAGCATATTGTTCTTCTGCGCGCTGATCGCAGGTGCTTCGGGCACTGTGCTTGCGGCACAGCCATATGCTTGCAATATGCAGAATACCGAACTGATCGACCCGGCCGCGGCTGCGGCGAAGAGCTCTGATGGAAAACAGATCGTTACCTATATCTGCATAACAGCCCTGATCGCGGTCATCGCTGTTTTGGCTGTAACGTTCCGGCATCGTCAGAGTCAGTCGGTTGCAGCACAAGAGCACATGCTCCGCAACATCACAAACAATATTGATGGCGGCGTTCTTGTGCAGAAAATCGGAGATGAAGCTCCCATTATCTACATCAACGACGGCCTGCTCAAAATGCTCCAGTACACGCGCGAAGAATTCAATGCCCTTCCGGACCAGTATTACCACAACCGCTTTGTCTGTCCCGAGGACCTGCCGGAGCTCAGCGACATGTTCCACAAGGCCGCGACGCATGAAAACGGCGAAAGCAGCTTTTCCTTTCACCTTCGGCTGGTGCAGAAAGACGGACATCTGCTTCCGGTCCTTCTCAACTGCTCTTTCGTTGACGATATCCTCTACTGCGTTATGATGGACAATACCCGGGAGCATGAGATCATCCAGCAGCTTGAGTTTGAACGGGAGCGCTACCGCGTTCTGTTTGACAAATCGGATGAGATCTTGTTTGATGTTGACTTCATTACGCAGGATTTCAACATATCGAAAAAATTCAAGGAAAAATTCGGATGGGACCCGCCAAAGCGTTACTGGGGCGATGATCTGCCGGAGCTGATGCATTTTTATGAGGACGACAAGCCCATTTTCAGCGAAATGCTTCAGGACATCAACAGCGGTAAAATTGACGGCGAGTGCTGCATCCGCATTTACAACGATAAATTTACACCGCGTTGGTGTCGGGCGATCTACCACGTCTTTAAGCAGGGTGGAGAGAGCTACCGACTGATCGGCAAGCTCACGGACATTGACCGGGAGATGAAGGAAAAGGAGTCGCTGATCCGAAAGGCCGAGATCGACGCTCTTACCGGGATCTACAACAAGGCAACGTTCCGCTCCCGCTGCTGCGAATATCTGACGAAGTCGAAGGAGCCGCACGCTGCGGTACTTTTTGCGGACATCGACAATTTCAAGGAGATCAATGACAACTTCGGTCATGCAGCCGGCGATAAGATTCTGAAGGACATCTCCGAGAAATTGCAGGAGCTGTTCACCGCTGACGATATTCTCGGCCGTTTCGGAGGCGATGAGTTCTGCGTTCTGATAAAGGATATGGACCGGGAACGCTTATTGCCGATTCTGGAACAGATGACAGAGGAGCTTCGCGGCGAATACATAAATGACCAGCATATTCTAAATGTCTCGGCAAGCATCGGCGCCGTTCTCAGCGATGAATACGGACTGGATTATGAGCTGCTGTTGGACAACGCCGACAAGGCTTTGTACTTTGCCAAGAAAAACGGAAAGAGCACCTATGTGCTGTACCACGACGACCTCTGTCTGAAAGGCTACTCCGGCCGCGACTCGCGGACGGCTTCTGCGGACTGCGAGCTTTTGTATGCCGACAAATAAAAACCGAGCGCCCCTTGCGATTTGTACCGCAGGGGGCGCTTTTTGCGTATTTTCAGAGCGACTCCGCAAGCGTAATTGCCTGCTCCACAGCGTCGGCAATGCGACCGACGCCGTTTGCGTCACCGATACGGTAGAGCGCGGGACAGTCTCCCTGCAGCGCGTTGTAGAGCGCATCGCAGGGCGTTGAGCCGATCGCGGCAACGATCGTGTCGCAGGGGAGCGTAACGTGCTCGCGCTTCGCCGCTCCGACGATGCCGGTTTCCCGTTCACGCTGCTTTTCCTCGCGCGTTTTGGGAACGATGTATGTAAGGCTGATACTATTTTCCGTAAAGCCGGTGATCTCCGCCTCCGGATACTGGCCGACGCCGAGCCGGTCAAGCTCCTTCAAGAGCGGCCATGCCGTTCCCGGCTCAAAGCCAGTGCCGATTTTCGCGGTGTCTACAATGGAAACGCGGCGTCTGGGCTTGTCCAGAAGTGAGAGAACGGTTTCCGGTGCTTCGGCTCTCTGCGTGAGCAGGAAAGCGGCCTGTTCCGGGGAAAGCGCTGCATCGTAGGCCAGATAATCCGCGGTTTCACAGCCCACGCTGCCGCCGCCGATCACGACGACATCTTTACCCGCGATGCTTTTGCCGCTGAGAATGTCCGCTGCGGAAACGACGGGAATCGTGCAGCCGGCCGGCAGCGAGAGCTGCTTTGGCGTGGAGCCGGTCGCAACGACGACTGCGTCGTAGCAAGACTGCAGAATCTCAGTCGGGGAGGAGTCCCGCCCGTAGACGACCGGAATGCTCAGGCGTGCGAGCATATTGCGGTAGAAGTCGATGAGCGTGAAAAATTCATGCTTCGCGTGCGGTGCGGCGGCGAGCCGAAGCTGCCCGCCGAGCGTATGCGTTTTTTCCCAGATGGTCACCTTGTTGCCGCGAAGGGAGGCCTGAATCGCAAATTCGCAGCCCGCAACGCCCGCGCCGAGAACAAGTATGTTTTGCGGTTCGCGCGTGCGGTGCATCAGATGTTCAAATTCACGGCCCGCGTAGCCGTTGACGATGCAGCCGGCAGGCTGAGCGAAGAAGGTTTTGGCAAGGCAGCCCTGCGTGCAGGCAACACAGGGTCGAATGCTGTCCTCCGCTTCGGCCTGCGCTTTCTTCGGAAAGTCCGGGTCGGCCAACAGCGCCCGCCCGAGACTGACAAGGTCCGCCTCGCCGAGCGCGAGAAGTTTTTCCGCGTCCGCCGGGTCATTGATGCGATTGCTGACGGCGACGGGGATGGAAACGGCGTCCCGTACAGCGGCGGCGAGGTAGGCGTAGCCTGCGCGGGGCACATCGCCTGTGAGCTGGGGAATGACGGTCTCGTGCCAACCGCCGGTGACGTTTATCATGTCCGCGCCGTTTTCCTCGAGGAGCTTTGCAAAGGCGACCGCGTCCTGATTCGTACAGGAGCCGGGGACAAAATCGTTTCCCGCGATGCGTACGCAGATCGGGTAATTCGGACCGACGGCGGCGCGCACTGCACGGAGAAGCTCGCGCGGAAAGCGCGTCCGGTTTTCCCAGCTTCCGCCGTATTCGTCCGTTCGCCGGTTCGTCTTTTCCGAAAGGAACTGGCAGATGAGGTAGCCCGCCGAGGCGGAGAGTTCGATAACGTCAAAGCCCGCGTCCTTTGCGCGCCTTGCGGCAGCGGCGCATTTTTTAATGACCGTGTGCAGCTCCGCAGCGCTTGCCTCGCGGGCGTCTTCCTTCGTGAAGCGGCTGTGAATGTCAGACGGCGCGATCGCTTGACGGCCCTCGTTTCCGATTGAGTGCGCATAAGCCCCTGCGTGGTAGAGCTGCACGCCGACGAGCGCGCCGCGCTTGTGCATCCCGTCCGTAAATTCACGGTATCCGGGGACAAATTCATCCGTTTCAAGGCTCATCATGCCGGGCGAGCCGCCATATTCATCAAAGCGGCAGCCGCCGACAAAAATCAGCGCCGCACCGCCCTCAGCCCGACGGTAATAGAACGCATTAAAGCGCTCGTTTGCAAAGCCGTCCATGGTGTACATCAGGTGCATGGCCGGCATGATGATACGGTTTTTAAGCGTCATACCGCGGATGGTGAGCGGTTGAAAAAGTCTTGTGTACTGCATGTTGCTCCTCCCTTTGTGAAAAACCGGACGGGCAGCGCCCGTCCGGTCGTGATCGGGTATGGCTTATTTGTTCCAGTCGTCAATCTTGGCGGTGAGCCACTTGATCCATTCGTCGTAACCTTCGCCGGTCTTGGAGGAAATCTCAAAGATCGCACAGTTCGGATTGAGCTTCAAGATGCGCTCACGGCAGGCGGCAACGTCGAAGTCGAAGTAAGGAGCGACATCGATCTTGTTGATGAGGACGACATCGACCTTTGTGAACATGAGCGGATATTTGAGGGGCTTGTCGTCGCCTTCGGGGACGCTGAGGATCATCGCGGAGAAGGATGCGCCGGTATCAAATTCCGCCGGGCAGACGAGGTTTCCGACATTTTCAAGCACACAGAAGTCGAGATCGGACACACCAAACTCTTTGATGCCTTCGCGGGTCATGCCGGCGTCGAGATGGCACATGCCGCCGGTGTGGAGCTGAATGGCCTTCGTGCCGCGCTCAGCGATTTTTTCCGCGTCAACGGCGGAGTCGATGTCGGCTTCCATGACGCCGATCTTGTAGCGATCCTTGAGCATGTCTATGGTGCGCAGGAGGGTCGTTGTCTTGCCGCTGCCGGGGGAAGACATCAGGTTCATGAGGCAGGTCTTTTCCTTTTTCAGCTCCTGGCGAAGCTTTTCTGCCTCGCGGTCGTTGTTTTCAAACACACTTTCCTTGATCTCAATGACTCTGACTTTGTCCATAATGCATTTCCTTTCTTTATTCAAACGGAATAAGATACGATTTTTCAGATCCGGCAGACGGTCATTTCATGCCGAATTCCTGCAGCCGCCTGTAAAATGTGCTGCGGGAGAGGCCGAGATATTCAGCGGCCTTGGTTTTGTTGCCCCGGCACTTTTTCAGCGCGACCTCAAAGCGCTCGCGCTCATCGAGCCCGTAAATATCGCTGACCACAGCCACAGGCTCCGGCATCGTTTCGGTGAAGTAATCGCCGAGATAGCTTTGGATCTCATGCTCGCCGATGAGCGTTTCCTCATGCGTCGAGATGATGCCCTCCAGCAGGTTTTGCAGCTCGCGGATGTTGCCGGGCCAGGAATATTTGCCGAGGAAGTCCATCGCACCCTTTGAAAGACGGATGTCCGCCTTGCCCATGCGGGAGCAGAGATTTTGGATAAAATAATCCGCGAAGAGATACACATCCTCGCCTCTTGCACGCAGAGGGGGAACGTTGATGCGGATGATGGACAGACGGTAGAAGAGGTCCTCACGGAACTGCTTTTGCTCGATAAGCTCTTTGAGATTTTTGTTGGTCGCCGCAATGATGCGGACATCGACCTCGATGAGGTTGTTTCCGCCGACTTTGCGGAAAGCTTTTTCTTCCAGCACGCGCAGGAGAATGGACTGGACCTCAAGCGGCATGTCACCGATTTCGTCCAGAAACAGGGTGCCGTGGTTTGCGAGCTCAAATTTGCCGATGGAGCCCTCGCGCTTTGCGCCGGTGAAAGCGCCGCTCTCATAGCCGAAGAGCTCGCTCGCAATGAGTTCCTTTGAAAAGGCCGCGCAGTTGATGGCGACGAAGGGCTTGTGACTGCGCTTGCTGCCGTTGTGGATGGCCTGCGCGAAAACATCTTTTCCGACGCCGCTCTCGCCTTGAATGAGGATGTTTGAATCCGACTGCGCGGCGATGCGGCTGCGCTTGATCGTTTCAAGCATCAGCGGGTTTTCTCCAATGATGTCATTAAAGGTGTAGCGAGCGTTATTGTCCGTCGTTTTGGGAGAAAAGCGGCCGATCTTATTGTTTGCGGTGAAGTTGATGGTCACGCCGTCCGGGTGGAATTTGTTTTGCTTATAGATGGCTGTGGACATGTTGACATAGACCCGTCCGCTCGGCGCGGAAATGGCGATGGCCTTCTCATTGACTGTCTTTTTCCCGTCGATGATATTCCAGAAATCGCGATTGTCCGGCGGGGGAAGAATGATCTCCTCAAGCGTCAGATGATAAGTGTCCGGCTTTTTGATGCCGAGAATTTTAAAGACTTGATCGTTGATGAGGACGACCTCGTTGCGGCCCTTGTTCGGCCGCAGGAAGATGGAGCCGGACTCTTCGTCGCTGCTTGTGAACTGATCGATGCACTGAAAGAGGAAAACATCCAGCTCAATGGTGCGCGCGATGGTGGTCGCAACGGAGAAAAGGTAGGGGTTGCTTTTTTCAATCGGGACGGCGACCACAACGCTGCCGAAAACCTCGTTTTCGTTGACACAGATCGGCGCAAAAAAATAGGAACCGTCTACAAGTGCGCGGGCGTAGCATAGATCTCCGGTCATGTCCAGAGCACGCTTTTGCTGTGTACCGAGCGAAAACGGGTTGGTGCCGATAAAGTCTTCGCTCCATTTTGTACCGGCGCGAATACCGGCGCTTGCAAGCCAGTCCGTTTCTGTGATGATGCCATAGATACGCAGCAGTACTCCATCCCGGCTGAAGAGCAAAACGCGAAGCTCATCCTCCGTACTGTTGGCGACAAGGTGGTTAACGGCCCAGTCGGAGCATATCAGCAAACGCTTATAGACCTTTTTTGAGCGCTCGATCTCACTCTCGGTCAGATCCCGCGGAAGCGCGCGGGCATAGTCGATGGCCTTTGCTTCACTTCGCTTCCAGGAACTCTCCAGCGCCTCGGAAGGAAAGACACCGCGTCCGTCATGCAACGCAGCCCAGTTTTCAAAGCATTCTTGTCGACGCATGAAAAATGTCCTTTCACAAGTACGCAGATTTGCTCAATTTATCAATGATTGTATCACAAAATACAAGGCGTATCAAGCAAAATACCCGCATTTTCCATGAGATCGGACGATATTCTGACAAAATGAAACGATCTGGTACGGCAGTGCAAAACCAGATTCGCACATGCCTGTATGAAGGGAGCGTCAAGGGCGCTTTTTGCGGGGAATTTCCTTTTTTCAGCCCAGCCGCCTTGACGCGGCGACGGAAACGTACTATTCTTATTAGGTATGTAATTCTACGAAAACGGAGAAACCTATGGAGATCGTGATTCTGGAAGGACGCGCTGTCAATCCCGGGGACCTCTCATGGGAGCCGCTGTCGGCCTTCGGGCATATCCGTGTCTATGAAAACACAGAGCAATGCGAGATGGCTGCACGCATCAAAAACGCGGATGCCGTACTCATCAACAAGCTTTCTTTCACGGCGCAGATGATGGATGCCTGTGAAAAGCTCCGTTATATAGGCGAGCTTGCAACCGGCTATAATAACATCGATGTTCAGGTTGCGCACGAGCGGGGCATCACGGTGTGCAACATCCCGGATTACAGCACCCCCTCCGTCGTGCAGCACACGTTTGCGCTTTTGCTGGAACTCTGCGCACATGCCGGCGAACACAGCCGCGGCGTGCTTGAAGGGAAGTGGTCCCGGTCGGACTGCTTCTGCTACTGGGACTATCCGCTTACGGAACTCGCAGGTAAGACGCTCGGCGTCGTTGGCTTCGGCCGGATCGGACAGGGCGTTGCCCGCGCCGCAGTACCGTTTGGGATGAAGGTCCTCGCCTGCGCGGCACATCCGCGACCCTCATCCGGGATCGTTGGCGTGGAGATGACGGATTTCGAGACGCTCCTACAAAACGCGGACGTGCTTTCCCTGCACTGCCCGCTGACTGCGGAAAACCGAGAACTTATCTGCGCGGAGACGCTCTCCCGCATGAAGCCCGGCGCGCTTCTCATCAACACCGCGCGCGGCGGACTCGTCAACGAGGGAGATGTTGCGCAAACACTTCGAAGCGGCCGCCTCAGCGGCTTTGCGGCGGATGTGCTTTCCGAGGAGCCGCCAAAGAACGCAAGTCCGCTCTTTTCGGCTCCGAACTGCGTCATCACGCCGCACATCGCCTGGGCGCCAATCGAGAGCCGCCGGCGGCTTATCGAGATCGCCGCTGAAAATCTCCGCGCCTTTATAAACGGAACCCCTCAGAATGTAGTTGAAAAATAAAAAACAACAATTGGAGGAAATCAAAATGCCGCTTACCAATGAGCGCGCCGCCGAGCTGACCGAACAGTGCCGTCAGTTCCGTGTTGACGTGCTGACAGCCATTCACGGCGCACAGTCCGGCCATCCGGGCGGTTCGCTCTCAGCGTGTGAGATCCTGACGCTGCTGTATCAGGAGATCATGAATGTAGACGCAAATAAACCCAATGACCCGGATCGCGACCGTCTGGTGCTCTGCAAGGGTCATGTCGCTCCGATGCTCTATCGCAACCTCATCGAAAAAGGCTTTCTGCCGAAGGACAGCCTGAAAACACTCCGCAAGCTCGACAGTCAGCTTCAAGGCCATCCGTCCAATCACACCCCCGGCGTGGAAATGCCGTCCGGCCCGCTCGGCATCGGCCTTTCCGCCGCGCAGGGTATGGCGCTCGGCCTCAAGCTCAATAACAGCCCCGCGCGCGTATTCGCCGTTTTGGGCGATGGCGAACTCAACGAGGGCACGGTCTGGGAAGCGGCAATGTCCGCACCGAAGTTCGGCCTTGACAACCTTATCGCCATTGTCGACTGGAACAAGGTCCAGCTCGACGGTACAACGGACGAGATCATGCCGATCGGCGATCTGCCTGCCAAGTGGCGTGCGTTTGGCTGGAACGTCGTGCGCTGCGACGGCCACGATCTGCAGGCGCTCTACAAGTCCATTGAGCTTGCACAGGCCTTCAAGGGTGTGCCGACCGTTATCATCGCGGATACGATCAAGGGCAAGGGCGTTTCCTTTATGGAAGGCAAGGCCGCGTGGCACGGCAAGGCTATTTCGGACGAGGAATTCGCAAGAGCGATGGCGGAACTGGGAGGTGACAGATAATGGCGCAGGCAATCCGAGAAGTCTACGGCAACGTGCTTGCCGAGCTTGGCGAGACGAACAAGGACATCGTCGTACTCGACGCCGATCTGTCCGGCTCCACAAAGAGTAAAATTTTCGGTCAGAAATTTCCGGACCGCTTCTTTAATATGGGTATTGCGGAGAGCAACATGGTCGCAACGGCGGCGGGCCTCTCCACAACGGGCAAAATTCCGTTTGTCAACACCTTTGCGGTGTTTCTCACGACCATCGGCCTCATTGCGACCCGCGCGCAGATCTGCTACGGCAACCTGAATGTCAAGCTCGGCGGCGCCTATTGCGGCATGTCGGACGCGCTGGACGGTACGACCCACCACGCGATGGAAGACATGGCCGCCATGCGTGCGCTGCCGAACATGACCCTGCTCGTTCCGTCGGACGCGACCAGCACCCGCTGGGCAACAGAGTATGCCGCAAAGACTTACGGACCGTTCTATCTCCGCCTTTCGCGCGACGTGTACCCCGATCTTTATGCGCCGGATCACAAGTTTGAATGCGGCAAGGGTGCGATCGTCCGCGACGGCAGCGACGTCACCGTCATCGCCTGCGGCCTGCTGGTCCACAAGGCGATCGAGGCGGCAAACGAGCTTGAAAAGAAGGGCGTTTCTGTCCGCGTTGTCGATATGTACAGCGTAAAGCCCATCGACAGGGAACTCATCATCAAGTGCGCCGAGGAGACAGGCGCGATCGTCACCGCCGAGGAGCACAACATCTATGGCGGACTTGGCAGCGCGGTCAGCGAGGTCCTCGCTTGGGCGGGGGCGGGTGTCCCGACGGAGTTTGTGGGTATCCGTGACACCTTCACCGAGAGCGCGCCGTATGCGCAGCTTCTGGCAAAGTACGGTGTGGACGCAAACGGCGTCGCCGCCGGTATTGAAAAGGTGCTTACAAGAAAGAAATAAGCAATAAAAACCAAACGGACCTCTGCAAAAGCAGAGGTCCGTTTGGTTTTTAAAAAGCGTTTTTAAATCTTAGAAATAAAGAAAAGCGAGGACCTGCCAAATCAAAGAAGATGCTTTAAAAGCCAGAGCTTTTTTGCGTCGTAAGGCGCGTAGCGCAGCGGCAGATCGAAGTTTGCGCAGCTGCGGACGACGCCTTTTTTGCGGCTGAAGGTGTCGAAGCTATACCGTCCGTGATAAGCGCCCATGCCGCTGTTGCCGACGCCGCCGAAAGGCATATGGTTGTTGGAGATGTGCAGCATGGTGTCGTTTATGCAGCCGCCGCCGTAGGGGAATTCTCTGGTGACACGGCGGATCGCGCTTTCGTTCTGCGAGAAGAAATAACAGGCAAGCGGGCGGGGCTTTTCTTTGAGCATATCGAGCGTTTCTCCCAGCTCGTCATAGGGGATGACGGGCAGAAGCGGCCCGAAGATCTCTTCCTGCATGACCTCATGGTCAAAGTCCGCGTCTGGAAGGATCGCGGGCGCGATTTTCATGGCGTCGTCGTTTCGCTCGCCGCCGATGACAAGGTCCTCCGTTTCGAGCAGCTTGCAAAGCCGTTCGTAGTGGTGGCGGTTGATGATATTCGGATAGCGGTCGCTCGTTTCGGCGTTTGCATAGCGCTTTTGTATCTCGGCTACAAGACACTCGACCAGCGCATCCTTAACAGAACGCTGCACAAGGATGTAGTCGATGGAAATGCAGGTTTGACCGGCGTTGAGAAATTTGCCCCAGACGATGCGCTTCGCGGCGAGCGGGAGGTTTGCGGACTCGTCAACAATGCAGGGGCTTTTGCCGCCAAGCTCGAGAGAGACAGGCGTAAGGTGCCGGCTTGCCGCCTGCATCACGGTCTTTCCGACGCGCGGACTGCCTGTGAAAAAGATGTAATCGTAGGTTTGATTTAAGATCTCGTCATAATCCGAGTCCGCGTCGAGACAGCAGACATAGCTTGACGGAAATGCCTGCGCGAGCAGACGCTGCAAAAGGGCGGAGGTGTGCGCACTGTTGCGCGAGCACTTTAAAACGACGCAGTTGCCCGCAGCAATCGCGCCGACAAGCGGCGTGAGCGCAAGATTGACGGGATAATTCCATGGCGAGAGAATGAGAACGACGCCATAGGGGTCGGCATAGACCGTGCTGCGGGAGGGGAAGGTGGCCATCGTGCCCGGCACAGTGCGGGGACGGCTCCATGCGTCAACGTGGCGGAGCTGGGTCTCGATTTCTTCTGTGACCATTGCGATCTCAGTCATATAGGTTTCCGCGCGGGATTTGCCGAGGTCCGCGTTTACAGCGGCGTAGATCGGCTCCTCGTTGTCCCGGATGACGCGCAGGAGCCGACGGAGCATGGTCTTGCGAAAGCCGATATCCCGCGTCTGGCTAGTGTTAAAAAACTGCCGCTGTGCGGCAACGATTTCTTCAATATTCAAAAGAGGACCTCCGTTTCCAGTGGTGTGGCGTTCATTCTCCCTGCATTATAAAGTTCGGCAGATGTAAAGTCAACGCATTTGACGCAGGTGTCAGCAGGGAGACACCATTGACGCAGCGAGCAGCAGGGGAGCGTGGATTGCCGAAAGACCTAGTAAAATAGTGACAGCTTTTCGAGCGATTTTACAGTTGACGACCCGAAAAATACTTGCACGTATAAAGAATTATGATAGAATAAACAAAAAGGAAAGACAAAAAATTAAATATATAGATATAAACTATAAATTGCGTCCCAAACCATATTGAATACTGATGGATAATAAAGCCCAATATTATTTAAAAATTAACGGAAATGATATAGAATGTGGTTGTAAATAATTCAGGGCAATACAAAGCCTTAACCAGGGCATTTGTAAAGCGGTCAGTTCAAATAAAATAAGAAAGGTGAGGGAGAGTTATGAGAAGACAGGGAGCATTTGCAAAACTATGTGCGGCTTTTTTAGTGCTTAGCTTTGTGTTAACGGGATGCACCGCTTCAACGAGCGATCCGAGCGGTTCGACTGCGGATGGAAAGATTACGGTGGGCGTTTGTCTCAGCTCGTTCCATGCCGGATTTATGACGGCCGTTAATCAGGCCGTGACAGACAAGGGCAAGGAACTCGGCATTACCGTAAATGTCGCCAATGCAAACGGCGATGCCAGCGTACAGGCCGATAATATGCAGAACTTCATCACGCAGAACGTGAGTGCGATCATCATAAATCCGATTGACAGCAACGGGATCGTTCCGTCGATTATGATGGCGAACAAGAAGAATATTCCGGTGTTCATCATTGATACCAATGCTGCCGGCGGCGAGATCATCAATCGAAACGCCACCGACAATGTCAAAGCCGGCAGAACGGCGGCTGACGCGATCGCGGAACACATTAAAGAAAAATATGGAGATTATAAGGGCACCGTTGTGAATCTGGCCGGGAAGCTCAGTCAAGCGTCCGGTGCGGATCGCGATTCCGGATTTATGGAAGAAATTGCTAAGTACCCGAATATCAAAGTGGTGTTCCGTCAGGACTGCGAGTTCGATCAGGAAAAGTCAATGAACGCGATGATGGATGCTTTGCAGGCAAACGAGACCATCGACGCGGTATTTGCCGCCAATGACAACACGGCGCTCGGCGCGGTGAAAGCAATTGAGCAGGCGAACCGTTCCTATCCGCAGGACGACTCCAGACACATTTTTGTCATCGGCATAGACGGCAACCCGGAGGGCATTCAGGCTGTCCGTGACGGCAGAATGGATGCGACGATTTCGCAGAACCCCATCAGCATGGGCATGAAGAGCGTGCAAATGGTCTATGACTATGTCAAAAACGGCGTTCAGCCGGAAAAAGCAACGGAGTCCCCGCAGATGCTGATCACCACACAGAACATCACATCAAAGGAAGTTCAGGACTTTGGACTTTGGGCGGATGAGCTGAGATCGCGCACAGGAAAATAAAATCGAAAGCAGCCCACTCAGGAGGTAGAATAACATGAGCGCCGATCCTATGCTGCAACTCAAAAATGTATCTAAGAGTTTTCCCGGCGTGAAAGCCCTTAAAAATGTCGATTTTTCAGTTTATCCTAACGAGATCGTCGGATTAAGCGGCGAAAACGGTGCGGGAAAGTCCACTCTTATAAAAATTCTGGGCGGCGTATACCAACCGGATGAAGGTACGATCGAGTTTTGCGGAGAACAGACAAAAATTCCAAATACGAACGCCGCGATCAACATGGGAATCAGCGTTATCTATCAGGAACTGAGTCTGGTTCCCGAATTGAGCGTGGCGGAAAACCTGTTCCTTGGAGCGGTGCCGCAGCATGCTGGAAAAATCGATTATAAGACCCTTTTCCGCAAGAGCCAGGCCATTTTAGATATCTTGGGCCTTGAACTAGATCTCAAAGGAAAGGTAGGGGAGCTGTCCATCAGCACGCAGCAGCTTGTCGAGATCGGCAAAGCGCTCGCAAGAGACGCAAAGCTCCTCATTATGGACGAGCCTACATCTTCGCTGGGCAGGGAAGATGTGGAAAAGCTGTTTGATACCATGCGGAACCTCAAGGCCAAGGGCTATGGGATCATCTTCATCACACATCGGATGGAAGAGCTGTTTCAGGTCACCGACCGCATTACAGTTATGCGGGACGGTGAAATTGCGGAGACCCGCGCGACCTCCGAATGGAACATGGACGATCTTGTATTCTCCATGGTCAACCGAAAAATTGAGCAGTTTTATCCAAAACGGACGGTGGAGATCGGCGCGGAAGTGCTCGCCGCCGAAGGGCTCGGCAATAAGCTCATCCACGACATCCATCTCAAGCTGCATTCCGGCGAGATCGTTGGGGTCGCCGGCTTGGTCGGCTCGGGACGCTCGGACCTGCTCAAGACGATTTGCGGCGCATACCCTGTGCGATACGGACGCTTGCTGGTGGACGGAAAACCCTGCAAGATCCGCTCCCCGAGGGAAGCGCTGAAAAAAGGAATTGCCTTCGTTCCCGAAAACCGTAAGGAAGAGGGCCTTGTTTTGGAGAGCACGGTGAAGGAAAACATTGTGCTCTCGGTACTCGATAGACTGGCACACGGCGGCGTTGTCCGGAATGCAAAGATCGACAGATGTGCCGACTGTGCCATAGACGATTTCAAGATCAAAACGCCTTCCTGCTGCCAGAAAGTTGTGAAACTCAGTGGAGGAAACCAGCAGAAAATTATCCTGTCCAGAGTTGCGGAAACAGAACCCGAAATACTGCTTCTCGATGAACCGACGCGGGGGATCGACATCGGAACAAAGGTCGAAATTTATAACAAAATCATGGATTTTGCCGAAAAAGGCACAGCCATTTTGCTCGTGTCTTCCGATATGGCCGAGATTCTTGAGTTGACCGACAGAGTTTATGTTATGAAAGAGGGCAGAATTGTCGCGGAACTGGAAACGCGGAATACCGATTCAAAAGAGATTATGGATTATTCTACTGGGGGAAAGTAAGATGGAAGAAGCCAAAAAGAAGAAAAAGTTTGAGTTATCCGGAAATTTGTCGATACTTTTGGGACTGATCGTACTCTGCGTTTTCTTTAGCATAAGCTCGGACAGATTTCTGACACTGGGAAATTTTGTGAACCTGATGCTGCAGGTCTCGTCGATCGCCATTGTTTCCATTGGCGGACTGTTCGTCATTCTGACAGGTGGCATTGACCTTTCAGCCGGTTCCATGGCAGCCTTTATCGGTCTTTTGATGGCAGGCTTCTGTGTGGACAACGGTATGCCCGTGCCGGCGGCGACTGGACTCGGTATCCTGATCGGTATCGGACTCGGCTATCTGATCGGTCTGAGCGTCACGAAACTGCGGCTGACTGCCTTTATTGTCACGCTGGCGATGCAGTCTATGCTGAGAGGACTTGCACTGGTCTATTCGCAGGGAACCACGATCTACGGAATGCCGGAGAGCTTCAATGTGGTTGGCGGCGGCATGATCGGCAGCATTCCTGTCCCGGTCATTCTGGTCATCGTCCTGTTTTTGGTTTCCCATTTTGTGCTTTCAAAGACCACGTTTGGCCATGAGGTCTACGCCGTCGGCGGAAACCGGGAGGCGGCGTATCTTGCGGGTATCAACGTAAAAAGGGTGGAGCGTATCACCTATACGATCGCCGGCGGCATGACGGCGCTTGCCGCGCTCGTCATCACCGGACGGCTCGGTGCGGCGGTCCCGGATGCTGCCGATGGACTTGAGTTCAGCGCAATTTCCGCCATTGTCATTGGCGGCGGCTCACTCGCAGGCGGCAAGGGAAATATGCTGGGGACCTTTATCGGAGTCCTCATCATCGGCGTTCTCAACAACGGCCTGAACCTTTTGAATGTCTCGCCGTTCTGGTCCAAATTCGCGCAGGGCCTTATCATCTTTGTCGCGGTCCTGATCGATGCGATCAGCCAGAGACGCGCGCAGGAGAAAGCGTAACGCGTTTGCGCAGAACATAAGCGGGGCGGGCAAACGCTGCCTTGCCACCGCAACGAAAAAAGAGAAGCGCTTACTGAAAAGCAAGCGCTTCTCTTTTTATTTTTATTCGGAGCGGCACGCCCAACAACGGGAACAGGCGCTTAGCATCGAATACATCCGCTTTTTTGTCGGTTTTTTGTGCAGCCCTTTTTGTATGTGTCACTGCGATAGAAACGACCACCTGCCAGCTTGTGAGCTGTGTCTGAATCAGACTCTTGATAAAAACAAATCCGGACCCTTTACCAATCGGTAAAGGGTCCGGATTCCGTTGATGTGGTGGAGACTGACGGGCTCGAACCGTCGACCTCACGCGTGTGAGGCGTGCGCTCTAACCAGCTGAGCTAAGCCTCCGGGTATAAAGAAATTCGCCCTCACAGCTGACGCCCGCGGCGCCTCGCCATAGGGCGAATTTCGAAGCTGAGAACTTTCGCTCTCTTTACCTCTGCAAAAGCTTGCTTTGTGGTGAAGATGAGGAGCAACGATATGCAACTTTTGCCGAAAGCCAGGTAAATGCGGCAAGCTCTAGCGTGGTGACCCGTACGGGATTCGAACCCATGTTACCGCCGTGAAAGGGCGGTGTCTTAACCACTTGACCAACGGGCCATATTGGTTTGTCGATGCCGGAAAACACCGGAAAGCTGCCCCGCGAAAGCCGGAGACCTTCGCGGGGTGGTAGCGGCGATTGGATTCGAACCAATGACACTCCGGGTATGAACCGAATGCTCTAGCCAACTGAGCTACGCCGCCATATCTTGCTGCTCTGTCGAACAGGCAAGGGGTATTATACTAAAGAACCTCTAATCTGTCAATACCTGAACCGCACTTTTTTGATGGTTTTCGCGCAAAAAAAGCCATACTGTCACAGGCGCTCCAGAACAGCGGGCAACTCTGCGGGAGCATCAATGATCGCGGCTGCATCCAGCGTTTCAAGAAAGGCGCGCTCACGATAGCCCCATGAAACTAAAATACAGGGGAGAGCGGCATTCTGCGCCGTTTCCGCGTCGACCTCCGAGTCGCCGACATAAACAGCCTGCGTTCTCTCCGCACCCAGTGTACGCAAAGCCTCGTTTACAGCGTCCGGCGCCGGCTTTTTTCGAACGCCCTCGCGCTCTCCGACAACGACAGCGGCCTTTCCCGGGAAATAATCCGCTGCGAGCGCGCGGACGGCTTCGTCGCCCTTGTTGGAAACGACTGCAATGCGAAAGCCTTTTGCGTTGAGTAGATCCAGAAGTTCCGAAATTCCGCTGTAAAGCTGCGTTTTTTCCGCGTTGTGCGCCATGTAGTAGTCGCGAAACGCGCTTGTGACCTCCGCTTTGCGCGTGTCCTCCACACCGTCCGGCAGGGCTTTTGAAATGAGTTCGTCGAAGCCGTGGCCCAAAAAGGAGGCACACTCCCGCTCCGTACGCTCCCGATAGCCAAAGCGCCGGAACGCTGCGTTCACGGCGTCCGTCAGGTCCGCCAGCGTATTGAGCAGTGTTCCGTCCAGATCAAAGATGACGGTGTTTATCATCGGACCGCATTCCTCCCTGCCGTGTCATAATTTGTCGACGCGCCCAGTATAGCAGAATGCCGTGGGGGGCGCAAGTTGTAAAAAGTGTATCTATTACCGTATTATTAACATTCTGTCCCTTGACTTTTTTCAGAGTTTCTGATAGAAACTCAGTAATGAATTAAAAAAATGCAGAAGGTGAAGATGAATTCTGCTGCGCGCAGAAATGTGCGCGGCACTGGCTGGAAAGGAAGTCTATGAACCCTGAATTATACGCATACACACAGAAAGACCTGTGCGTCAGCGCAGACAGGTTTGACCCGGCCTTGTTTGATAAATTTGGCGTCAAGCGCGGTTTGCGTGACAAAACCGGCGAGGGAGTCCTTGCCGGTATCAACACGATCTCGGAAATTACCGCTTTCCAGAAAGATGAGAACGGTGCATTTCTGCGCGACGAGACAGGTGCGAAGATTCCCTGTGATGGTCAGCTCTACTACAGAGGCTACAACGTCATTGACCTGGTGAAAGGTTTTGCAACGCAGCGCTTTGGATTTAATGAAGCCGCCTATCTTCTGCTCTTCGGAGACTTGCCCGACGCGGCAAGCCTTGCGGAATTTGAAGATACGCTCAACGAGAGCCGCTGGCTGCCCAAAAACTTTACGCGCGACGTCATTATGAAAGCCCCAAGCCCGGACATTATGAACTCGATGATGAAGAGCGTTCTGACGCTTGCCGCGTATGATGAGCGAGCAGACGACACCTCGATCGAAAATGTCATTCGTCAGTGTCTGTATCTCATCAGCGTCTTCCCGCAGCTGGGCGTCTATGGCTACCATGCCTATAGCCACTATCTGGACGACGAGAGCATGTATATCCACCGCCCGAACCCGCTGCTCTCTCCGGCAGAGAACATACTTATGATGCTTCGTCCGGACAAAAAATACACAGAGCTGGAGGCCGAGGTCCTTGACGTAGCCCTTGTGCTGCACATGGAACACGGCGGCGGCAACAACTCGACCTTTACGACCCGCGTTGTGACCTCCTCCGGCAGCGACACCTATTCCACCATGGCGGCGGCGCTGGCTTCTCTCAAGGGTCCGAAGCACGGCGGTGCAAACATAAAGGTCATGAACATGATGCAGAACATCCGTGAGAATGTTCGCGACCAGAAGGACGAGGACGAGGTCCGCGCCTACCTTGAAAAAATCGTGGACAAGCATGCGTTCGATAAAAAAGGCCTCATCTACGGCGTCGGCCATGCGGTCTACTCGATCTCCGACCCGCGCGAGCGCGTGTTCAAACAGTTTGTTGAACTGCTGGCCATCGAGAAGCATCAGGAGGACACACTGGCGCTCTACAGCATGATCGAACGCATGGCGCCGGAGATCATCGGCGCGAAGCGCCACATCTATAAGGGCGTGAGCCCCAACGTCGATTATTATTCCGGCTTTGTTTATAGCATGCTCGGAATCCCGGTTGAACTCTATACGCCGATCTTTGCAATGGCGCGAATCGTCGGCTGGAGTGCCCACCGTATCGATGAACTCATTAACGTGGATAAGATCATCCGTCCCGCTTATAAAGAGGTCATTGCCCACAAAGACTACATCGAGCTTGAGAACAGATAAAAGAAAACTTTTAAGGCCGCGGCAGGCAAAACTGCCGCGGCCTTATTCGCTGCTTACCAACAGGACAGCTGAACTATCCCTCGAAAGCACAGCCCGGCAGATCCGGTCTGTCCGTTTGTATATTCATACTAAAAAGAAGGGGAGAAGGGCACGCTGTAATTGAGCAAAGAGAAAAAGAAAATAAAATTACGGTAATCCTATTGACATACTAGGAGAAAGAAACTATAATCCAGTCAAGAACGTGAAAGGGGAGAACCGGATGGGACTGTTGTTTGAACAGTTGCTGCGGATTAACTTTCGATTCGGACGAATGTGCTTTTCTTCCGAGAAAGAAAAATGAAAACGTCTGAAAAGAAAGGAACATTCCAATGCCAGAAAACCGTTATCATTTTGAGACTCTTGCGCTCCATGCCGGACAGGAAACGCCGGACCCGGCGACCGATTCCCGTGCGGTTCCCATCTATGCCACCACTTCGTATGTCTTTCGCGATGCCGCGCAGGCAGCCGGCCGATTTGGACTGCGCGAGGAGGGCAACATTTACACCCGGCTCATGAACCCGACCTCCGATGTTTTTGAAAAACGTATCGCGGCACTGGAGGGGGGCGCGGCGGCACTTGCCACGGCCACCGGCTCTGCGGCCATTGACCTTGCGGTTCGCAACATCACCCGCAGCGGTGACCACATTGTTTCCTCCGCAAATCTCTATGGCGGGACCTATAACCTCTTTGCCCACACCTACGCTGAGCTGGGAATTAAGACGACTTTCGTCGATCCTGCCGACCCCGAAAACTTTGAAAAGGCCATAGAGCCCGACACGAAGCTCCTCTACGCCGAGACGCTCGGCAACCCGAACTCAGACGTCATCGACATTGAGGCGGTCGCCGCCATTGCGCACCGCCACGGTATTCCGCTTGTTGTAGACAACACGTTTGCAACGCCCTGCCTGCTGCGACCGATCGAGCATGGAGCGGACATCGTCATCCACTCGGCGACAAAGTTCATCGGTGGCCACGGCACGGTCATGGGCGGCGTGATCGTGGACAGCGGCAAATTCGACTGGACGGCGGGGGGCAGATTCCCCGGCCTCTCGGAGCCGAACCCGGCCTACCACGGCCTCGTTTTCACAGAGGCCTGTGGAAACCTCGCATATCTCACGAAAATCCGCACAACGCTCATGCGCGATCAGGGCGCGACCATCTCGCCGTTCAACTCCTTTTTGCTTTTGCAGGGAACGGAAACGCTCTTCCTACGGGTCGAGCGGCATGTGGAGAATGCGCTGAAAGTCGTGAACTATCTCAAAAATCACCCGCAGGTCGAGAGAGTCAATCACCCGTCCCTCGCCGGAGGCAAGCAAAAAGAGCTCTATGACCGCTATTTTCCGCACGGCGGCGCGTCGATCTTCACCTTTGACATCAAGGGCGGCGCCGAAGAGGCCCGGAAGTTCACCGAGAGCCTGACACTGTTTTCCCTGCTCGCGAACGTCGCGGATGTGAAATCTCTCGTGATCCACCCGGCCTCCACAACGCACTCTCAGCTTTCGGAAGACGAGCTTCTGGCCTGCGGTATCCGTCCGAATACGGTGCGCTTGTCTATCGGAACCGAGCACATTGATGACATTCTGAAAGACCTTGACCGCGGCTTTGACGCCGTCAAGTGAAATAGGAGGCAGCTATGATGATAGATTTCTTTTCGATAACAAAACCCGGTTTCCGATGTCCGGAAGGGAACTGCTGAAGGCCGAAACCAAACCCTATGTATTTTGAAAAGGAGATAAAATCATGCCGAACATCTATACATCCGCGGACCAGCTCATCGGCAAAACGCCGCTTCTGGAGCTGACCCATCTGGAAAAGGACGAGGGCCTCGATGCGCGGGTCCTTGCAAAGCTCGAATATTTCAACCCCGCCGGCTCCGTTAAGGACCGCATTGCGAAAGCCATGATCGACGACGCGGAGGAGAAAGGTCTCCTGAAACCCGGCAGTACGATCATTGAACCGACCTCCGGAAACACCGGCATCGGCCTTGCCGCCGTTGCGGCGGCGCGCGGCTACCGCATCATCATTGTCATGCCGGAGACCATGTCCGTTGAGCGCAGAAAGCTGATGCGCGGCTACGGTGCGGAGCTGGTCCTCACCGAGGGCGCAAAGGGCATGAAGGGCGCCATCGCAAAGGCAAAGGAACTGCACGAAACGACGCCGAACAGCTACATTCCCGGCCAATTTGAAAACCCCGCGAACCCCGCTGTCCACCGCGCGACCACCGGCCCTGAAATTTGGGAGGACACCGACGGCGCGGTCGACGTCTTCGTTGCGGGCGTTGGCACCGGCGGCACGATCACCGGCGTCGGTGAATATCTCAAATCCAAAAATCCGAAAGTCCGCATTGTGGCTGTTGAGCCGGAGAGCTCTCCGGTGCTGTCAAAGGGGGTTTCGGGCACACACAAAATTCAGGGCATCGGCCCCGGTTTTGTGCCGGACATTCTGAACACAAAGATCTATGACGAGATCATCACCGTCACGAACGAGGATGCCTTTGAAACCGGCAAACGCATCGGCATAAGCGAAGGTGTGCTGGTCGGCATCTCCTCCGGCGCGGCGGCATGGGCGGCGTTGCAGGTCGCAAAGCGCCCTGAAAACAAGGGCAAGAACATCGTGGTTATCCTGCCGGATACCGGCGACCGCTATCTTTCCACGCCCTTGTTCGACGAATAATTCCGATATCTGTTTTCTCCTTACGATAACTTGATGCACATTCTTCGGGAAAAAGGGCTGCTGCAATCTCGATTGCAGCAGCCTGTCGTTTATTTGAGATAATTTTCGAGCGCGTGCATCCGGCCGCCCGCGTCGCAGTAGCCGAGCTGATAGAGAGAACCGAGCTTTTCCATATCGCCCTCAAAGCGCATGATGCGCACCGGGCGGGAAGGCGCAATGACAAAAATGCGGCCCTGCTTCTCTAGCGCATCGATGTGATCGCAAAGGGAATTATACATCTCGGCCTCATTTTCGAGCAGGCGGCGGAGAATGGGGTATGTATCATAAATCCGCTCATAGATCGGGTCGAGACGCTGTTTGTGTTTGCGGAACCTCCGGTCCCGTGTGCGGACGACGATAATTTTCTCATAACCCTGTTCAATCGCCCAGTCCACCGGGATCTTCACGCTGCACCCGCCGTCAAGATAAGGGGAGCCGTCAATATAGACCATCTTTGAGGCAATGGGTACGCTTGCGGAGGCCTGTGCCGCTTTGAAGATGTCCGTGCACTTGCCCTTTTCAAAATAGACCGGTTCACCGGTGACGCAGTTTGTTGCAACGACGACGAAACGGCGGGGCGTTTTGTTGAAAGTCTCCTCGTCAAAGGGGAGAACGTTCGGGATCTCGTTGAAGAGAAAATCAAAGCCGGTGATGCCGTGGTTCCGGCGCAGGGCACGGTAACCGATGTATCGGCTGTCATGCCTGTAGGTGAGGTTGATGCGGCCCGAGCGGCCGATCTGACCGGAGAGATAGTTGAAGCCGTTCATCGCGCCGGCGGAAACGCCGATGGTACATTCCATGTTGATGTCCGACTGCA
>JBMNPV010000001.1:0-66447 GCA_050943775.1 Oscillospiraceae bacterium | reverse complement strand
GCTCCCGTTTGTCAAGAACTTTTTTGCACTCGCTCGTGCTTTGCTCTTGCCGCACTGGTGAGGCGCGGTTTTGAATTTTATCACTTTTCGCGGCGCTTGTCAAGAACTTTTTCCGCACTCCCGTGCGCTTTTCGTTCTCGCCGCTCGCGAAAGCTTGTTTATAATAACACCCCTTTTTCCTCTTGTCAAGCATAAATCGCTTTTTTTCGACATTTTATTTTACGAGCCTGTACAAAGCGCACTTGCTTTCCTCCGCGCCGCGCGATATACTTATCATTACGCAAATCAAAATAGGGAGGTAGCTTATGCCTATCCGAATTCCGGACTCGCTTCCGGCCAGCAAAACGCTCGAAAACGAAAACATCTTTGTTATAACCGAATACCGCGCAATTCACCAGGACATCCGCCCGCTGAAGCTTTTGATCTTGAATCTGATGCCGACGAAGATCATTACGGAAACGCAGCTTCTGCGCATGCTCTCCAACACGCCGCTGCAGGTAGAGATCGAACTTCTTCGCACCATCAGTCACGACGCCAAGAATGTGGACGCCGATCACCTTGAATCCTTTTATGTCAGCTTCGACGATATCAAGAATCGTTTTTATGACGGTATGATTATTACGGGTGCGCCGGTCGAAAATCTTGATTTCACTGAGGTGGACTACTGGCCCGAGCTTTGTGAGATCATGGAATGGTCCAAAATGCATGTCCACAGCACCTTTCACATCTGCTGGGGCGCGCAGGCCGGGCTCTATTACCATTATGGCATTCAGAAATACTCGCTGCCCAAAAAGATGTTCGGGATCTACAGTCACCGCATTCTCAAACCGACTTCCCCGTTTTTTCGCGGTTTTGACGACAGCTTCAACGCACCGCACTCCCGCTACACCGAAGTCCGGGCCGAGGATATCGCGAAAGTGCCCGAACTTGAGTTGCTGGCCGTTTCGGACGAGGCCGGCGTATTTGCAGTAAAAAACAAGAAGAGCCGTCAGTTCTTCATCTTCGGCCATCCGGAGTATGATCGTGAAACGCTGGCGCTCGAATACCGCCGTGACATCGAAAAGGGGAAACAAATCGACGTTCCGGTACACTATTTCCCGGACGACGACCCTTCCAGAGAGCCTCCGATGACCTGGCGGGCACACGCGCAGCTCCTTTACACCAACTGGCTGAACTACTACGTCTATCAAACGACGCCCTACGTGATCAACACGATCAACCCCGATATTGCAGGCGAGGAAAACGCCTGATTTCCAAAGTGTTTAAAAACGTCCCGGCTTTTTTGTGAAAGTCGGGACATTTTTGTATAAATATACAATAATTACACTTCGTTTTGCTTCAAGATAGAGATGCCGCCGATGAGTGGCAAGGGCTTCATTTCGCCGTTGCAGACGTTCACGATACCCATAATAAAACACACAAAGGCAAAAATTCCACAGAAAACACCAATGAGCCAGCCCAGAAACGGCACATTCGACGCAATACCGCCGATGAGTGCAAACAGGAGGAGTACCAAGCCCTGATTGGAGTGGAAACTCACAAAAGGCGAGCCCTTACGTGTAAAATACGGGATCAGAAACAGTGGTCCAAAATAGCAGAGAATACAAATATCTTTGTTTGCCGCCACATCTGCGGCCGGATCGAAGCTCCAGTTGGCATTCGCCGAATTCTGACCTGCATTCGCCGTTCCGCATACGGGGCAGAAAGCAGCGCCGTCCGGCACCTGTGCGCCGCAATGCCTGCAAAATGACATAGCACTATCTCCTTACACAAAAGTCGGCAAAAACTAAAAATTCGTTCCTTTGCCGCTTTCAGTATAACAGAACGAACGTGCCAGCGCAAGAGTTTGTCTCAAGAACAGAAGCGATGCTTGCCGATCACGACGATCAGAGGCCGGGACCAGATCCACCGATTGCTTGCCTTTGCGGGATTGAAATAGTAGATCGCGCCGCCGCAGGGGTCGACGCCGTTCATCGCGTCGCGCGCGGCACGGTAGGCGCTCTCGGAAACCGGTTGGTTGAACTGCCCGTCTGTCACACAGGAGAAGGCTCCCGGCTGATAAATGACGCCTGCGATGCTGTTCGGGAACGAAGGGTGCTCCACGCGGTTGAGGACGACCGCGCCGACCGCAACCTGCCCGTTATAGGGTTCTCCGCGCGCCTCCGCTGAAATAAGCCGCGCGAGCAGCGCGACGTCGCCGTTATCCGCGCTCTGTGTGGAATTCGCGCCGCTGTCCTGAAGCTTGAGCGCTTTGAGCGTCCACGTTCCCACTTTACCGTCCACAGTCAGACCGCGGTCCCTCTGAAACGCTTTGACGGCTGTTTCTGTTGCGCTTCCAAAAACGCCGTCGATCACGCCGTTGTAAAACCCCTGATTTTTCAGAACGGTCTGAATCTTCCCGACCATCTCTCCCGTTGAACCTTTTTTATACGAAGCCGCCTCCGCGCCGGTCACAAGCGTAATTGCGACAATATTCAGCGCAAATACGATTGCCAGTACAAGACATTGTTTTTTTCTGTCCATTTCTTTCTCCCCCATGTAAATATAAAAAGCTCCTTCGCGGACCGCTCTTAGTCTACGAAGGAGCCTTTTTCTTTATTCGCTTTTCACGTGCGAAAAATTTGGTCAGCTATTTTCGCGTGTTTTGATCTGCTGCCCGATTTTTTCCATAAATTCGTCAAGCGTCATCGTGCCCTCGTCGCCGCCTGCACGGGTGCGCACCGCGACAAGTCCGCTCTCGGCCTCCTTGTCGCCAACGACGAGCATATACGGGATCTTCTGCATCTGTGCCTCACGAATCTTGTAGCCGATCTTTTCGCTGCGGAAGTCGGTCTCGCAGCGAATGCCGGCGGCCTCAAGCTTTTCGTAAATTTCCTGCGCGTACGCTTTCGTGCGGTCGGTGATCGGCATCAGTTTGACCTGGACCGGGGCAAGCCATGTCGGGAAAGCACCGGCGTAGTGCTCGGTGAGGATGCCGATAAAGCGCTCGATGGAACCGAAAACGACGCGGTGGATCATAACCGGGCAGTGCTTCTCGCCGTCCGCGCCGGTGTACTCCAGATTGAAGCGTCCGGGGAGCTGGAAGTCCAGCTGAATGGTACCGCACTGCCATGTGCGTCCGAGACTGTCTTGAATGTGGAAGTCAAGCTTCGGACCGTAAAATGCGCCGTCGCCCTCGTTGACTTCATAGGTCTTGCCGATCGAGGTGATCGCGTCGGCAAGGTCCTTTGTGGCTCGATCCCAGTCCTCGACAGAGCCGATATGGTCTTCGGGCATGGTGGACAGCTCGATCGTGTACGGGAGTCCGAACAGTCCGTAGACTTCGTCAAAAAGACGGGCGATGCGGACAACTTCATCCCGTATCTGTTCCGGCGCCAGAAGAATGTGCGCATCGTCCTGCGTGAAGCAGCGGACGCGGAACATACCGTGCAGCGCACCGGAGAGCTCGTGGCGGTGGACGATGCCGAGTTCGCCGTAGCGCAGCGGCAGCTCCTTGTAGGAGTGCGGTTCCAGATCATAAACCAGGATGGAGCCGGGGCAGTTCATGGGCTTGATGGCATAGTCTTCCTCGTCGATGAGGGTGGTGTACATGTTTTCGTGGTAGTGGTCCCAGTGGCCGGAGGTCTCCCAGAGCGTGCGCTTCATGATCTGCGGGGTCATGATCTCGGTGTAATCCCACTTTCTGTGGACTTCGCGCCAGAAGTCGATCAAATTGTTACGCAGAGTCAGGCCTTTCGGAAGATAGAACGGGAAACCGGGAGCCTCGTCCCGGAAAGCAAACAGGCCGAGTTCACGGCCAAGCTTGCGGTGATCGCGCTTTTTTGCCTCCTCGATGCGCGCAAGATAGGCGTCCAGTTCCTCCTTTTTGGGGAAGCAGGTGCCGTAAATGCGCTGGAGCATTTTGTTTTTGGAATCCCCGCGCCAGTATGCGCCGGTGCAGCTTGTGAGCTTGATGGCGTTGCCCTTGACGTTGCCGGTCGAAGCAAGGTGCGGTCCGGCGCAGAGGTCCGTGAAGTCTCCCTGCTTATAGAAGCTGATGACGGCGTCCTCGGGCAGATCCTTGATGAGCTGGACCTTGTAGGGCTCCTCACGCTCTTCCATGAAGCGGATGGCCTCCTCGCGGGGCAGTTCGAAGCGCTCAAGCGGAATTTTTTCCTTGCAGATCTTCTTCATCTCCGCCTCGAGCTTTTCGAGCAAGTCGGGCGTAAAGGTCGTTTCGGAATCGACATCGTAATAAAAACCATCCTCAATGGCGGGGCCGATGGCAAGCTTCGTATCCGGATACAGGCGCTTGATCGCCTGCGCGAGAATATGCGCGGTCGTATGGCGGTATTTGTTCTTATACTCTGGATTTTCAAAGGTGTACTGTTTTTCGTCCATGCTATTTTATCTCCTTTTTGAGTAATTACAAAATCAAAAACAGCACCCATGACCAAACGGTCAGGGGTGCTGTTATGCACGGTTCCACCCTGCTTGCGAAATTTCAAAATTTCGCCGCTTTGGAGCGCTGTAACGGGCGCACACGGGCACGCATACTCAAAATTCTTTCCGCGTACCGGCTCGGGAGCGGTCGGGTGCAGTCCGCGCTGTGAAGCGGCTTTCAGCAAATGCCGCTCTCTCTGTGCCGCGCCGGCCTGTCCGTTCTCCGTCGATGCCTTTTCGATATACTGCTTATCATAGTGCAAAGGCCGCGTTTTGTCAAGTGGAAGGATTTCGTGGTAGGCCTAGCATCTTCGGACGATTTTTCCGGAAGACGCGACTGCGCACAAACGCTATCTGCGGCGCAGGTATATGCAAAAATCACACATTGAAGCGGAACAGCGTCACATCGCCGTCCTGCATGACATATTCCTTGCCCTCGCTGCGAACAAGACCTTTTTCCTTCGCCGCGGCCATCGTGCCGCAAGCTTTAAGATCATCAAACGCGACGATCTCCGCGCGGATGAAGCCGCGTTCAAAGTCCGTGTGTATCTTGCCGGCGGCCTGCGGCGCTTTCGTTCCCTTTTTGATGGTCCATGCGCGGCACTCATCGCTGCCGGAGGTGAGGAACGAGATGAGACCCAGCAGGCTGTAAGAACACTTGATAAGACGGGCAAGACCGCTCTCCTCAAGACCTAACTCCTCTAAAAACAGGGCCTTGTCCTCGTCGTCGAGCTCTGCGATCTCCTGCTCCGCCTTTGCACAGATCGGCAGGACCTGCGAATTCTCGGCCTTTGCAAAGGCTTCGACCCGCTTTACATACTCGCTGTTCTCCGGCCCTGCGCTAAATCCCTTTTCATCCATGTTCGCGGCATAAATAACGGGCTTGAGGGTCAACAGCTCGCTCTCGGCAATGATCGCGCGGTCGTCCTCGTCACAGTCGAAGCTGCGGGCGGATTTCCCGTCGTTGAGATGCGCATAGAGCGCCTCCAAAAGCTCCGCCTCGTGTGCGCGCTTCTTGTCGCCGGTCTTGACAAGTTTCTGGACTTTGTCGCGCCGGCGTTCGAGCATCTCCATGTCCGCAAGGACCAGCTCGGTGTTGATCGTTTCGATGTCGCGGATAGGGTCGCAGCCGCCCTCGACATGGATGACGTTTTCATCGTCAAAGCAGCGGACGACGTGGACGATCGCATCCGTGCGGCGGATGTTCTCCAGAAACTTGTTGCCAAGTCCTTCGCCCTTCGATGCGCCTTTCACCAGACCTGCAATATCGACAAATTCGATGACGGCGGGCGTATATTTCTTCGGCTTGTAGAGTTCCGCGAGAAAATCGAGCCGTTCATCCGGCACTGCAACGGTGCCGACGTTCGGGTCTATCGTACAAAACGGGTAGTTCGCGCATTCCGCGCCCGCGTTTGTTATTGCGTTAAAGAGGGTCGATTTGCCGACATTCGGCAGTCCAACGATACCTAATTTCATTTTATCTTATACCTATCCAGAAACCCTTGATTTATAAGGGTTTCTGCCTTTCGTTTTATTTTGCTGCTTCAAGAAATGTTTCTTGTCCGCCAATCGTCAAGTATTTAATATCATCTACTGCACGAACGGGCTTTGTGTCCCTTACGTCGTTCATAGGGCGTTTTGCGATACTATTCTTATCGCAAAAAGAGTCCAACGTGATTAATTATTTTACCACATAGACTCCGCTTTTTCAATAAAATCCAATCCGAAATTCCAACCATCCCTATATTGTAACTTTATGGCTTATAAATTTTTCAAATTCCTGACATTTACCCAGTTTCCGCGTACCTGCATATAATGCAGACGGACAATCGGGCTGCTTTCGCATGGCGTCCTTTTATCTATTCAATGCTGCTGTATTCAGCAGCTTCTTTTATTGATAATGTCATTTTGCGGTGTATCGGTACTCGCACCTCATCGTTGATCGTATCCCCCTCAAGAGTTCTTCTGTTCTAATAAAAAAGGCTGCTTTGATTGTTCTTTCAAAACCGCCTTTCAGTTATCATTATTTTGTTAGGCGAAGAAAGTTCTGCCGCCGATCAACGGTTTTTTTACTGTTGGCGTGATTTAGGGGGTGGTTCTACTTCCTTTTTTCGGTTTTGGAAGCGGAAGCTCGTCATAGATAGCAAGTAATAGATTTGTCAAATATTCCTTGCTGTCCACATTTTCAACCAATAACATTGCTTTTGCGCCGTCATAAGGCAATTCATAAGCGGCTGTTGGCATATATGCTTTTGCGGATTCCACAGGCTTTATAAGAAATCTGTCATCATATATTCCACCGACGATTTTCCCTTGATAATAGATAATAAATTCGCCCATCATAGCCTTATAGGTTATACCGCTCAATTCTGATAGTTGTTCTAAAATAAAATCTAAATATTCTTTACCGGAAGACATTCTGTTTTATTCCATTTTTCGCATTGTTTAGTTCTTGTCCCATTATCGCTCCAGTCCTTCCTCCTGTGTGCGAAAAGGGCCCATACAACAAAGTACATTGTAGCACGGCTTCTTTTGTATCACAAGTATGAAGTACGCACAAAGCACCAGCTTCTTGCAGATAGGCGTCTCGATTTTCTAATTTTTGGGTGGTTTTCCACCAAGCTTCATGACACTTTGTCTCGACGGCCCCGCTTTATCGTCATTCGCTCGTTATCGGATTGACAAAGCTATTATAATGTGTAATTATATGTTTAGTCTATTCTGGCACATTTCGTGAAAGTTGTGTCCAAAACGTCGGCTTCATGTTTTTTTGTGCCCGATTATATGGGGGAAAGGAATTCTATATGGAGGTCAACGAAAAAACTCAATCAATCAAAGACAGGCTCAAAGGAAAACTGCACTTTCGAGTGTATCTGCCACTTGGCATCGCCGCTTTATTTGTCCCAGTTGTTATTGTGTACATACTAACCTGTTTGTTCTCGGCAAAAAACAGCATGGCGCTCACCCTGGAAAGCACTCTGCCGGGTACCGCCGCCATCACCGCGCAGGCCATCGAAAATGGGGACTCCGCAGATACGGCTGCTCTGCAAAAAAGCCTGAACACAGTTTCCATCAGCCAGAACACCAGCGTCGCACTTGTCAGCAGCAGCGGCAGCGTCGTCGCCTCGGTCGGCCCGGCATCCGAAGAAACGCTGCTTCACGCCGCAAGTCTCTCCAGTGTAAGCTCTGGCTCCACTGTAAAAATGGACGGCAAAAAATACACCATTGCATCAGCGCCCGTGGAGGGCTCCAAGGGCTGGACTGTGGTGATCGCCACGCCTGCCAGTGACTTTAACAACCACTTAAAAAACACCAGGCTTCTGCTGCTCGTGTTGACGATCTTCTTTATCCTATACGGCATATGGGGGACCAAGCGCGGCGTTGACTTTCTGCAATATCCGCTTACAGCGTGCTATCAGCGTCTGGACTCCATGGCAGAAGGCGACTTCAGATCTGAGGTACCGGACTTGGAGGCCCATTGCTATGAGGTACAGGCCATCCGGGACTATATGGAACAAATGCGTGCCAACACTTACGCGGTCATTGAAGACATTGGTTACACGCTCGGAGAAATGGCAAACGGAAACTTTACCGTTGACTCCCGCATTCCCGAGCGTTACCTTGGCGACTACAGCAACGTTCTGCAAGCCGAGCGGCTCATAAAAGAGCAGCTCGCCTCGATCATTACCGAGATCCGCGAGATTTCCGAGCAGGTTTCCGCCGGCAGCGAGCAGGTATCCAACGGCGCACAGACCCTTGCGCAGGGCGCGACGGAGCAGGCCAGCAGTGTTGAACAGCTTTCCAACACCATCAGCGAGATCGCCCGTCAAATCAACGAGAGCGCTGCCGAAGCCGAACATGCCCGCGCGCTTACGCTCGAATCCGGCACGATCATAGAGAGCAGCGAAGAAGCCATGCGGCAGGTCAGCGACGCGATGGACGAGATACGCAACACCTCCCGCAACATCAGCAAGGTCATCAAGGCGATCGACGACATCGCTTTCCAGACCAACATTCTGGCGCTCAACGCAGCGGTAGAGGCCGCCCGTGCAGGCAGCGCAGGCAAAGGCTTCGCAGTCGTTGCGGATGAGGTCCGGAACCTCTCCCAGAAATCTGCCGAGGCCGCCAAGAACACCACCGTGCTCATCGAAAGCTCCATTGATGCGGTCGAAAAGGGCGGAAATCTTGTCGGCAAAGCCAGTGAGGACTTCAAGCAGGTTGCCGAAAAGTCCGGTTCGGTCAATGCCATCGTCGAGCAGCTCGCCGAGCGCTTCCAGCAGCAGGCCGACGGCGTAAACCAGATCTCCGTCAGTATTGAGCAGGTGTCCAACGTCGTTCAGATGAATAGTGCCACCTCCGAAGAGTCGGCCGCCGCCAGCGAGGAACTCTCCAGCAAGGCAAACGTCCTCAAGGAACTCGCCGCCCAGTTCAAGCTCAGCGATACCAGCGAAGCCGCGAATTGACGTTCCCTATCTCGATGAACGTTTATTCCGGTTCAGCAAATGATCGTATAACGAAGCGTAAAACAAATTTCTACAGCAAACGAAAAGAGAAGGCACGGCTTGTCAGCCGTGCCTTCTCTTTTCGCAGCCAAAGCCCCACTCATACAGATACAGAGCGAAATGCCTGTATCTTGCATCTTGAAAAAGCAGACAAACGGGCGGGAGTTTTTCCCGCCCGTTTGTCTGCTTTATTTTCGTTCCCGGCCTGTCGGTTCATCCGGCGGCGTCTGCACACCGTCCGGCTGCTCCGCAGAATTCTTGTCAAGTTCACTGGAAAGGATCTCTTCCAGGGAGAAAGTTTTCCCCGAAACGTCCCCTTCCTCCGCGCCGGTCCGGGGCGTCCCTGCGCCCGGCAGAGAGCTGCTCTTCTCGGGCGGGAATTCGCCATGCTCGCAGTAATACTCGAAAGTTTCGCCATCCATGCTTTCATGCGCAAGCAGATATTCGGCAACCCCTTTCAGCACATCCGCGTGTTCTGTGAGGATCTTTTCGCAGTCCGCGCTCGCTTCGTCGAAGATACGCTTCACTTCCTCGTCGATGATGGAAGCGGTCTCCTCGGAATAGCTCTTCGTCTGGCCGAAATCGCGGCCTATAAAGATGCTGTGACCGGCCTCCTCAAAGGAGATCGGCCCAAGCTTTTTGGACATACCGTATTGCGTGACCATCGCGCGGGCCGTATGCGTAGCCTGCTGGATGTCGTTTGACGCGCCGGTTGAAATATCGTCCAGAAACAGCTTTTCAGACACGCGGCCGCCGAGCGCAACAACAATGTCATCGTACAGTTCGCCGTAAGACTGGAAATTCTCCACATCGTCTTTCGGGCGGAAGTAGGTGACACCGCCGGTGGGACCGCGGGGAATGATCGTGATATAGTGGACGGGATCCGTATTCTTGAGGTAATAGCCGACGACCGCATGGCCGCCCTCATGGTAAGCCGTGAGTTTCCGCGCGCGCTCGGACATGACCTTGCTCTTTTTCTCCGGGCCGAGCTGGACCTTCCGGATCGCCTCTTCTATCTCAGCATTTGTGATGAAGCGTTTGCCGCCGCGGACGGCAAGGATCGCTGACTCGTTGAGGAGGTTTTCGAGATCCGCGCCGGAGAAGCCGGGTGTGCCGCGGGCAATGCTGTTGAGGTCAACATCGTCCCCGAGCGGCTTGCCGCGCGCATGGACTTTCAAAATGGCCTCTCGGCCGCGAACGTCCGGAAGTCCGACATAGACCGTTCGGTCAAAGCGGCCGGGACGCAGCAGGGCGTTGTCGAGAATATCCGCCCGGTTTGTCGCTGCCATGACGATGACCCCGTCGTTGTTTCCGAAGCCGTCCATCTCGACAAGCAGCTGGTTGAGGGTCTGCTCGCGTTCGTCGTGTCCTCCGCCGAGGCCGGAACCTCTCTGGCGGCCGACCGCGTCGATCTCGTCGATGAAGATGATCGCCGGAGCGATCTCCTTGGCCTGTTTGAACAGATCGCGAACGCGGGAGGCGCCGACGCCGACATAGAGTTCAACGAAGTCGGAGCCGGAGATCGACAGAAACTGAACGCCTGCTTCCCCCGCAACAGCCTTTGCGATCAGGGTCTTGCCGGTTCCCGGAGGGCCGACAAGCAGCACACCCTTGGGGATGCGCGCGCCCATCGCGGTGTAGGCCGTCGGGTTTCTGAGGAATCCTACGATCTCCTGTAGTTCGGCCTTTTCCTCCTCCGCGCCGGCGACGTCAGCAAATGTAACGTGCTTTTTCTCTTCGGAGCCGAGCTTTGTGCGCGCACGCCCGAAATGCGCGGCGCTGCCGGTGCCGCCGTTCTGTGCGGCAGCCTTCATCATGGCGTAATAGAGGACGCCAAATATAATGAATATTCCCAGATACGGCAAAAACGCAACCCACGCCGGGGCCGTCCACGGCTTTTTATAGTCGTATTCCGTCAGAACGCCGTCCGCTTTCTGCTGCTTTATGAGGTCGCCGAGATCCCTGTAAAAGTGTTCGGCAGTATCGACCTCTGTGGTGAGGGTCTTGCTGCCGTTATACTCCTCACGGAGATTCAGGGTCAGCTCGGTGCCGACAAGACTGAACGACTCGACCTTCTCATTTTGAAAGAGGTCAATAAGTTCCGAGGTCTTGATGTCCCTTTTTGTGTTTTCCTGCGAGGTCATGGAGAAAATCGCCGCCAGTAAAATGACGAGTATGAGGATATAAAATCCAACGTCCCTGGCCTGGTTGCGCTTAGGTTTCAAGCTGAAATCACTTCCTTTGCCTTAATTGGCTCTGTTCCGTTCCGCCGGTAACGGGAAGCCTCAGTGGGAATATACTTCCGGTTTCAAAATACCGACGTAGGGAAGATTGCGGTATTTTTCCGCATAATCCATGCCGTAACCCACGACGAATTCATCCGGGACCTCGAAGCCCGCGTAGTCGGCCCTGATGGGGGCCTTGCGGCGCGCGGGCTTGTCGAGGAGTGTCACGATCGTAATGTCCGCCGGCTTGCGGTTCTGGAGGTATCCGCAGAGATAGTTCAGTGTTACGCCGGAATCCAGAATGTCCTCAACGATAATCACATGCCGACCGGCAATGTCCTCGTTGAGATCTTTCATAATTTTGACAGCGCCGGAGGTGTGCGTTCCGCCGCCGTAAGAAGAGACCGCCATAAAGTCGACGGAACTCTTGAGATCCACGCAGCGGACGAGGTCAGCCATAAAAACAAAGCTGCCCTTGAGAATGCCGATAAAGAGCGGCTCTTCACCCTTGAATTTTTCTGTCAGCTCTGCGCCGAGCTCGTGTACGCGCTTGTCGATCTGTTCCTGCGAGAACAGAACTCTGAGAATATCATCCTTCATGTTGTCGTTCATGTCTTTCTCCCTGTTATCTATCTGTAATGGTGTAAAAAGTGTCAATCGTTTAACGGGCGGAAGACGACGCGAAACACATCATCCCCCGGTTTTGCGGCGCAGCGTTCGGCAACACCGAAGCCATATACCGCCACAGGTCCCTGATCATCGCAGAGCACAGGCACCGTCCCGCGCCGCAATCCGTTGAGATTTGTCTCGGAAAAGAGCTTTTTCAGGGTTTTTGTGCACTTTCTGCCGCTCAAGCGTATTTTTTCCCCGTTTGTGCGGGATTTAATAATTATCGTACCACAAATGCTATCACTTTTAAAGCAAAAAATGTTAAATGAATTATGAATTTCCGAACAATTCTTTATGAATTCGCAGCTTACCAAAAGGCCGGCCTCCGGCAGCTCCAGCGTTTCGCCCGGTCGAAGCGGACGGGGTCCAAGCTCCACCGCAGGTGCCGCGCCAAAAAAAAGCAGATCCCGCTCCCGTGTCACGCGAAGGCCCGGAACATCTGCCGCACCATGCACGTTTTCGCCGCGCGAGAGCGCAAGCACCGTCCGTATGTGCCGCTCCGACAGGCCGCGCGGACACATCCTCTGCACGGCGCGGGCCGCGAGGGGTTCCGGTAAAGCCGCAAGTGCAGCGGCATCGAGCGCATCGCCGCGCCGGTGGTCCTTTAAAAATTCGTCCGTGAGCGAGTCTAGCAGCGCCTCGTCGGCACGCAGGTTTTCGATACAGCGTACCGTGTTCCGATCGAATGATCCATTTAAGTCCCGCAGCGCGGGCAAAACGCGGTGACGCACAATATTTCGCGCGCAGTCATCGGTCTCATTCGTCGAATCCTCGACATGGGGCACTCCGTTTTCCGCAAGCCAACGTAGCACCTCAGACGAAGTCACCGTCAGCATCGGGCGGATCAGTCTGCCGCGCACCGGCGGGATCCCGCACAGGCCCTTGAGTCCGGTCCCACGCGCAAGGTTCAGCAGGAGCGTTTCCGCGTTGTCATCTGCCGTATGTGCGGTCGCAATGCGCACAGCGCCAATCTCGTCAGCGGTCTTTTGCAGAAAATCATATCGCAGTTTCCGCGCGGCTTCCTCCGTGCCAAGGCCGTTTTCGGCGGCATACGCGCGCACATCTCCCTCCCCCGTGTAACAGGGGATCTCATGCATCCGGCACCAGTTCTCGACAAAGCGCCGGTCCCGCTTCGACTCCTCGCCGCGCAGGCAATGGTCAAAGTGCGCGCAGGCAACGGTAAATCCCCGCTTCGGCGCAAGCGCGCGAAGGTTTTCGAGCAGATACATCGAATCCTTCCCGCCCGACACGGCGCACAGGATCACACCGTCCCCCGGGAGCATATCATATTGGTCACAAAATGAAATGTCCATTCCGTCAGTATTCTTCGTCTTCCCGTCTTCTTTCCGCGTTGACGTAGCTCGTGTACTCCGGCAACCACATCAGAGGAATGGTCTTGAGCTCGCCATGGCGGTTCTTGAGGATGATGGCCTCGGCGTCATTCGGGTTCTGGCACTCGCGGTCGTAGTAGCCCTCCCGATAAAGGCCGATGACGATATCCGCGTCCTGCTCGATCGCGCCGGACTCGCGCAGGTCCGAAAGAAGCGGGCGTTTATCCGAGCGCGACTCGTTGGCGCGAGAGAGCTGCGAGAGGCAGATGACGGGAACGTTCAGCTCCTTGGCCATGATTTTCATCATTCGCGATATGTCGGAGACCATCTGCGTGCGGTTTTCTCCGGAATACTTGATCTTGCCGCCGGCGGACTGCATGAGCTGCAAATAGTCGATGACAACGAGGCCGAGGTTATCAAGCCTGCGGCACTGCGAGTTCATCTCCGCAACGGAGAGCGAGGGATTGTCGTCGATGCGGATATCCGTTTCGCTCAAGACCGAGGCGGCGTCGCCTATGCGCTGCCACTCGGCCGGCGAGAGATGCCCGGTGAGGAGCTTCTGGCTGTCGACCAGACTCTCGCCCGCAAGCAGGCGCGTCGCGAGCTGTTCCCGCGACATTTCCAGTGAAAACACAGCGACCGTTTTGGAGGAAGTCTTCGCCACGTGCTTTGCAATGTTGAGCGCGATGGAGGTCTTGCCCATACCCGGGCGGGAGGCGATGAGTACAAGGTCGCCCTTGTTGAGACCGAGGATAGTGTTGTCGAGATCGGTCAGGCCGGTCGGCAGGCCCGGAATGCTCGCATCGCTCGCGCCGGCTTCCGAGATCGTATTGTAGACGTCCTGAATGACGTTGGAAATCTTGACAAGGCCGCCAACCGTGCGGCCCTGCCGCAGAGCGTAGATCTTCTGTTCCGCGGCCTCGAGCATGGCGTCCGCCTCGCCCGCGCCCTCCTGCACCATCTGCGTGATGTCATTGCCGACGCGCAGAAGCTCGCGCAAAAGCGCCTGTTCGCGCAGAATTTCAACGTACTTCATGACGTTCGCGGCGGTCGGCGTAACCTGCATGAGCTCCATGAGGTACCCCTGCGAGGAATCCTTCGCGACGCCGCGCACCCGGAGCTGGTCGAGCACCGTGACCGGGTCTATGGTCCGGCCATAAATATACATATTATAAATGGTATCGAAAATTTCGCGGTTCGTCTCGAGATAGAAGTCCTCGGGCCTGGCCTTGTTGAGCACATCCGCAATGCAGGCCGGATCGATCAGCATCGCGCCGATGACCGCCTGCTCCGCCTGCACGCTGTGGGGCGTCTTCTGTTCAAAAAGTTCGTCCAAGCTCCGTCCCCCATTTCAATCCACGCCCCCTGTGCGGTAAAACAGAGGTACTTTTTTGTTGCAATATCCCCCTATTTTGCCGCATTTCCATACAAACCGTCCTTATTTCGGGGTCGTTTCGATATTTCAATCCACGCTGTCTGCGTTTATTTCAGCTCCGTCACCAGAACGTTTATCGTGCCTGTAACTTCGTAGCCGAGGCGGCACTTGACGCTGTAAGAGCCGAAATTCTTGATCGGGTCGGTCTGAACGATATCCTTTTTGTCGACCATGATCTCAAACTGCTCCGCGAGTGCGTCGCTGATCTCCTTGGAGGTAACTGAGCCGAAGAGCTTCCCGCCCTGGCCGGCTTTCGCCGGAATGCGCACAACAATGCTCTCGAGGCGCTTCGCGTTCTCGATCGCGGCCGCTTTGTCCTTTTCGGCCTGCGCGGCTCTTGCCTTTTCCTTGATCTTAATGGTATTGAGCATATCGGGCGTAGCTTCCGCGGCGAGCTTGCGCGGCAGGAGGAAATTGCGGGCGTAGCCGTCCGAAACTTCCTTGATCTCATTCTTTTTGCCCTGACCCCGAACGTCCGTTAAAAAAACTACCTTCATGTTATGTCCTCACTTTCCATATGTTACTCTTCAAAATACTTATCTATCGCTGCAAACAGGCGGTTGACTGCCTCCCGCAGAGAAACACCTTCCATCTGAACGCCGGCAGCCTGCGAGTTGCCGCCGCCGCCGAGCTCCTCCAAAAGGAGCTGCACGTTGATGTCTCCAATGGAACGCGCGGAAACGGTAACGCGTCCGTCCTCGGAGGGGTAGATGACTAGAGAGGCCTGTACACCTTTGATATTGAGCATCTCGTCCGCCGCCTGCGCGGCAATAACGCGGTCCTGCGGTTCTTCAATGACTGCAACGGCAATGTTATCGCGGTAACGCTTGACCATCTGTAAAATTTTATAGCGCGCGACTGTGTCATCCATATCCTGCTGCAAAAGCTTTTTGACCGTCAGCGTGTCTGCGCCCTCGCGCTCCAAAAACGCCGCCGCGTCAAAGGTACGCTCTCCCGTGCGCATCGTGAAATTTTTTGTGTCGAGAACGATGCCGGCAAGCATGGCGACGGCCTCGCACTTGAGAAGGGTCATCGGTTCGGCTGTCTCTTCCACGAGTTCGCACACCAGTTCGCAGACCGAGGACGCATAGGGCTCCAAAAAGGTAAGTACGGCGTTCTGGATGTAGCTCGCGGCGCGGCGGTGGTGGTCGATGACCGCGACACGGCTGCAATCCATCAGCAGATCCTGGTTTTCAACCTGCTCTGGCCGGTTGGTGTCCACGACGATCAGAAGCGTTCCCTTGTCGGCGTGCAAAATCGCGTCCTGCGGTGAAATAAAGGCATTTTTATAAGCTTCTTCCGCCTTGAGCCTGTCTATCAGCACCCGGGCGACACTGGTTTTTTCATCCGTCACGATGAAAGATTTCACGCCGAGCTGGCGGGCGATACAGCTCAGTCCCGCAGCCGCGCCGATGCAGTCCAGATCGCCGTAGCGGTGACCCATAATAAAGACCTGCGTTGAGGACTTGATCAGCTCTGAGAGCGCGTTTGCCATAACGCGGGACTTGACTTTGGTGCGCTTTTCCACCTCGCCGCCACGGCCTCCGTAAAATTCAAAGTTGAAGCGGTTCTTGATAACGGTCTGGTCGCCGCCGCGCGAGAGGGCCATTTCAGTGGAAAGCTGGGCAAAGCTGAAACATTCTTCAAAATTTTTGCCGTCCCGTCCAACGCCGATGGAAACGGAGGCGTGGATACCCGTTGGACTGACGATCTCACGGACATCGTCCATGAGGGAGAACTTTGCGGCCGCAAGCATCTGGTAGTTGCGCTCCTCAAAAATGACGAGATAGCGGTCCCGCTCATAGCGGCAGACGATGGCGCCCATATCGGCGCACCAGTTCTCGACCTTTTCGGAAACCGCGTTTTGCAGATGGGTCTTGACGCGCTCCGGCTGGTTTTTTGTGATCTCGTCCATGTTGTCAAAGAGGATGATGGCAACAATGGGGCGGGAGTTTTCATACTCCTCCCGGATCTGGTCATACTCCGTCACATCGAGCCAGTAGCTGATACCCATAAAATCGTGCGTATCATCCTCTCCGCGGATGATGTTGCCATAGACCCGAAAGCGCCGGCCGCCGACTGACACAACGCCGGGATACTGCGTCTTTCCCTCGGTCAGCCATTTGGAACGGAATCCCGGAACGAGATCGGACAGGCGCGTGTCAAGGTGGAGACCGCCTTTGTTGAAAAGTTCGGAAAAGAACTGGTTTCCCCAGACGATCGCCGTATTGTCCAGCCGGAAAGCAACCGTCGGCAGAGGAAAATTCATCAGCGAATCGCTTCTGGCCGTTTCCGCGTCGTAAGTGACAGACTCAATATAGCTCTCGAGTTCCTTCCGCCTGCGCTTATTGGCCACCAGTGAATAGATCAGCAGCAGCGCCGTGATCGCAATTTCGCCAATCGCGAGGTTTATGTTAAAAAGGAACGCCAACCCTGCAAAGATCACAAGGAAAACGAAATAGAGCCGTGTTCCCGGCTCGAGCATTCTTTTTATGTTTTTGTTCATATCGAAAGCGAACCTCCCGCACATTGGCGCCGGACTGACAGCGATACATTTTATAGGACGCTGGATTTTGTATTATATCAGACAAACGCCGCAAATACAAGCCTATCGCTCAATCCTTTTGCTCGCTAAAGCATCCGGTCCATAATGCACCACGGTTATTTTTCTTGAGCGCCGCAAATACTGTTTAACGAAAGGGAGTGACGGTATGAAGGCGATCCTCATGGCGGGCGGAAAAGGAACCCGCCTGCGGCCTGTATGCGACGCGATGCCGAAGCCGATGACCGAACTGCTTGGAAAGCCGCTGCTGGAACGTCTGACGCAGCTGCTTGCGCGCAGCGGTTTTGACGACCTGTGCGTCACGCTCGGTTACATGCCGAAGTGCATTACAGATTACTTCGGTGACGGCTCCGCTTTTGGCGTTTCGATGTGCTATCGTGTCGAAAAAACACCTCTCGGTACCGCCGGCGGTGTGCGTTCCTGTATGGATTTTATCGGAAACGAAGATTTTCTCGTCATCAGCGGCGATGCCGCCTGTGATTTTGACCTTGCGGATCTCGCGCGTGAACACAAAAACCGCGGCGGCGCCGTCACCATGGCGCTGTGCCCCAACTCAGAGCCGCTGCCCTACGGCACCGTACTCACGGATCGGGCGGGCCGCGTCGTGAATTTTATTGAGAAGCCCTCCTGGGAGCGGGTCGTCACCGACCTCGTCAATACGGGCGTCTATATGGTCTCCCCGCGGGCAATGGAATTATTCCCGGAAAACGTACCCTTTGACTTCGCACGGGACCTGTTTCCGCTCATGCAGGAGAAGGAACTTCCCATCGTCGGCGTCCCGATGGACGGCTACTGGTGCGACATCGGTTCTCCGCGCAGCTATCTGCGCTGCTGTCTCGATGCGCTCGATGGAAAACTGCACATTGAAGGTGAGGACATGCCCGGCATCCGCGCACCGGCGGATCTGCCGGAGGACGTCCAGCTCATCGCCCCGTGCTATATCTGCGACGGGGCCGTGATCGAGCGAGGGGCAACGATCGGGCGCAGCGTTATACACGCGGGCAGCCGCATCGGGGCGTATTCGCGGGTTGTCAATTCCGTTGTCGACGGCGGAAACGTCGGTGAGGCCTGCGTTTTAAACGGCACCGTCGTCTGCCGCGGCGCGGTACTGGGACCGGACACGGTCACAACACGCGGCGATGTCGTTTCAGCTAATGGCGAATATGGCTGTCCGAGTAGCGAGCCGGTCCGGCCGCCGCGCCGCCGTTCTCTCGGACTTGTGCGGGAGATCGCCTGCGGCGACCGCGCGCGCCTCATGCGCGAGATGTCCACGGTCCTCTGGGAAGCCGGGGCCGACTTCTCCGACGGCATCACGCTCTCAGACGGCGCATGCATGGTCCGCATCTCTCCGCTCGCCGAAGAGTCCGCGATCACCGTTGAGGCCGTTGGCGGACGCGAAAAGGAGCGGCTTGAAATGTGCCGCAAATATTCCGAACTCGCCGAGAAATTCGGCGGCAAAGGCCTGACGCTTTAAGACATTCAAGCACTCTATTTTTCACAAGTGTCCGCAGTATGCAGAAGCTTTCATTCATCGGAATGTATAATTATTTGATTTTATCAAAAAATACTTGCATATTCATTCACCCCGTGCTATTATAATGTCCACAGCGACATGCAATATTTTCGTATGAGGTGAAAACAATGAATAAATGCAAAAAGATCATCACTGCGGCGCTCTCCGCCGCGATGCTCCTGTCTCTTGCAGCCTGCGGCGGCAAGACGAGCGAAACTTCCCCGTCTGCGGATGTTTCTGCGGCAGCTTTCAAAACAGTCACCGCCGGTGAGCTCCACATGGCGACAAATGCGGAATTCCCTCCCTATGAAATGGTCAAGGACGGCAGCACGACCGAATATGAGGGCATCGACGTTGAGATCGCGCAGAAGATCGCCGAAAAGCTCGGACTGAAGCTCGTTGTTGACAACATGGATTTCAGCTCCGTCGTCACCAGCGTCCAGACCGGCAAGGAAGACATTGCAATGGCCGGTCTCACGGTCACGGACGAACGTAAGAACAGCATTGACTTCACGGACAGCTACGCCACCGGCAAGCAGGTCATCATCGTGAAGGAAGGCTCCGACATCAAGAGCGCCGCCGACCTCAAGGGCAAAAAGATCGGCTGCCAGGAAGCCACTACCGGCTATTTCTATTGCTCCGCCCCTGAAGAGGAAGACGGCTACGGTGAAGAAAACGTCACCGCCTACACGAACGGCGCGCTTGCTGTGCAGGCACTCACGGACGGAAAGGTCGATGCGGTCGTCATTGACAACGAGCCGGCAAAGAACTATGTCGCCTCCACAAGCGGACTCAAGATCCTTGAGACCCCGTTCATCAGCGAGGACTACGCCATCGGCGTCTCCAAGGAAAACACCGCCCTGCGCGACGCGATCAACGCCGTGCTCAAGGAACTGATCGAGGACGGCACTGTTAAGGCCATCATTGACAAATATATCGCCGCTTGAGGCACGAACAAAATGAACACCGAGCGGGGACGCACCGCGTCCCCGCTTTTTTGCTTCATCGGATAACAAAGGGGGAATCGTCCCATGGCAGAATGGTGGGCAGAGTTCCAACAGCATTTTTACATCAGCTTCATCCAGGCGGACCGCTGGCAGCTATACATAAAAGGTCTCGGAACAACGCTGCTGCTGACAATCATCGCACTCGGCATCGGCATCGTTCTCGGCATTCTGGTCGCCGTCGTCCGTTCGGCGCATGACCAGCAGGACCCGAACAAGAAGAAAAACCCGGTCCTCGGCTTTTTCAACGCCCTCGGCGTCATTTACGTCACCGTCATCCGCGGCACGCCATCCATGGTCCAGCTCATGATCATGTACTTCGTCATCTTTGCAAACTCGCGCAACAAGGTCGCGGTCGCGGCGCTGGCTTTCGGCATCAACTCCGGCGCCTATGTGGCGGAGATCATCCGCGGCGGCATTATGGCCGTCGACCGGGGCCAGATGGAGGCGGGCCGCTCGCTCGGCTTCGGCTACGCAAAGACGATGCGGCTCATCATCATCCCGCAGGCCTTCAAGATCATCCTGCCGGCTCTCGGCAACGAACTGATCACACTCATCAAGGAGACCTCCATCGTAACGATCATCGGTTGCGTGGACCTGCTCAAGGCTGCCCAGCTCATTGGCGGGAAGATCTACTATTACGCGATGCCGCTCTACGGCGTGGCGCTGGTCTATCTCATCATCGTCATGCTGCTGACATGGCTCTTCGGCAAGCTTGAAAGGAGGCTGCGCGCAGATGAACGGTAACGCGCTTATCTCTGTGACCAATGTCAAGAAATACTATAAGGGCGAGAAGATCAAGGCGCTCGACGGCGTCTCCGCCGAGATTGGCAAGGGCGAGGTCGTCGTGGTGATCGGACCGTCCGGCAGCGGCAAGTCGACCTTTCTGCGCTGCTTGAATCTGCTTGAAGTCCCGACGGAAGGTCAGATTTTGTTCAACGGCGTCGACATCACCGACCCCAAAACGAACATCGACCTCCACCGCCAGAAGATGGGTATGGTCTTTCAGCACTTCAACCTCTTTCCGCACATGACGGTGCTCGGCAACATGACCATCGCTCCGATCCAGCTCCTTGGAAAATCGAAGGCGGAAGCCGAAGAGCAGGCCATGGCGCTTTTAAAGCGCGTCGGTCTTGAGGACCGTGCGAAGGCCTATCCCGCCCAGCTCTCCGGCGGGCAGAAGCAGCGCATCGCGATCGTCCGCGCGCTGTGCATGGACCCGGACGTCATGCTCTTTGACGAGCCGACGAGCGCGCTCGACCCCGAAATGGTCGGCGAAGTGCTCGACGTCATGCGCGAGCTTGCGCGGGACGGCATGACCATGGTCGTCGTGACGCATGAGATGGGCTTTGCCCGCGAGGTCGGCAGCCGCGTCATCTTCATGGACGGCGGCAAGATCGTCGAGGAAAACAGCCCGTCCGAAATTTTCGACCATCCGCAGAGCGAGCGTCTCCAGAGTTTCCTCGCCAAAGTGCTGTAATGCACATCGCATTCCGGCTCTCTCTGAGCAAAAAGCTGCTGACGACATTTCCGTTTTCGCCAAAGCAGCCGAATATAGAAAAAGCGTCCGCCAAAAAGGCGGACGCTTTTTCTATCAATCACGGCGTTTCCGGTAGCCGGATTTGCGGTCAGCGTACATCCGGCTGTCGGAAATGCGGCTGTCGCTGTCCTGCATAAACTGCTTTAGCTTGTCTTCAAAGCTCGCCTCCGCCGGAGGTGCAGAGGGCTTGGGGGTGAAAGTCTGGCGGTACGGCTGGCTGTTGTTCTGCCGGGGCGGATATGGCCGCTGCGGGCGCTGTTCGTCCTCCGGGCGCGGCTCGGGCGGCACGGCTTTTTTCATAGAAAGATTGATCTTTCCGTTTTCGTTGACACCAATGATTTTGACCTTTACTGGCTGACCTTCACTGACATAGTCGTGGATGTCATTGACAAAGGTGTTTGCGATCTCTGAGATATGGACAAGACCGCTGCTACCGTCCGGCAGAGACACAAAAGCACCAAACTTTGTGATGCCTGTAACCTTGCCCTCCAAAATTTCTCCCACTGTCGGCTGCATAAATGCGCTTTATCCTCCGTTTCATTGCTGGCCGTTGCCGCTTTTACAGTTCACTTGCTGACGTCGTAGAAGATCTTCTCACCGGGCTTGACAAGGCCAAGCTTATCACGGGCGATGTCTTCGATGGTTTCCGCGTCCGTGCTGTGATCGATCGCGTACTTCAGCTCCGCGTTCGTCTGCGTAGCAGACGACACTTGCGAGCGAAGCTCGTCGCGCCGCTGACGTGCCGCCGTCACCTGAACTTTCAGGGAGACCAGCGTTACGCCCGCGTAAAGCACGAGCGCGACGATTACGATTTTTGTGAAGAGGCTTGCACGCTTGAAACGCATTGGCTTCGTCCCTCCCGGCAGATTCCGGTCCGACGGCAGATCTGTTCCGCCGCATACCGCTATTTAGATTCATTGTAAACCATGCGCAAGTTTTTTGAAAGCCTTTTTTTAAATTTTTCTTGAATTTACCGAGTTTTTTCGCTAAAGCAGCAAACGGCCGTCCCAACAGTCTGAAGAATTCGTGCGCTGCCGCAAGCAAACGCACAAAAAGCGGAAGCAGCAGTGGACTGAGCAGGCAGAAATACAGCGCCGCTCCCACAGCGGCAACAACGCAGAGGTACAGGCGGAAATTGCCCCCGCCCGGCCCTGTCGTAAGCCATATGAGGATAGCGCAGCCGAAAAGTGAAATGAGCACATCGCAGAAATCGGTTGCGTTCGCCATGTGCCGGCGTACCGCGCGCAGCAAATCGTAGAGCAAACCGAAAAGCACGCCGCCGGCAAGGGCGCAGAGCGCCGCGTGGACCTGCCCCGCGATCGAGAGTTCCAAGGCCTTACTTGAACAGGCGGTGCCAGAGGCTGCCGCTCGGCGCCGTTTCCTCATAGCCGAGATCGGTAACGAGCCCGGTGACGACAAGATCGCCCGTGTCCAGACTGAGCTTGTCAATGTGCAGGTCGCTGCCGCGCAGGATCAGCGTCCCCTTCACCGTTTTGGCGACGATCTGCCGGTCATCAAAGCTGTCAACATCCAGTACGCCGGTGACCGACAGACGCGTGCGGTCCTCCAGAATAACATTTTGGGGCGTGTTTGCAAATTTTTCTTTTTCCTCATAGACCATAGAGCATCCCTCCGCTGTTTTTGGTGGTATATCCTATGCGTCCGCGGACAAAGCTATGCCTCAGTTCGCTCCGGTCCTGGCGTTTGCCTGCCAGAGAGAAAACGCCTTCTCTGCCATCTGCTGCAGGCCGGCGGCGCCTTTTTCATAGTTCGCGCCGCTGTCCCAGACAAAGACGCCGGCCGCCGTGTAATTCTGATCGTCGACACTCTTTTCAAAGGTCTTTTTCGCCGCCTCATATTCAGACTGCGTCGCGCTCTTTCCGCCGACTCTCCAGGTTTCTCCCAAAATGTTTCCGTCGTCATCCGTTTCCTGATAATCGTAATACAGGCTCTCGAGCGTCAGCACATCGTCCGCGCCGCGGCGAAAGCGGATCTGTTCCGTGTATTTGAAATCGAGTGCGCCGTTGCCGCTCTCCACGACAAAAAACTCTTCGCCGCTGGACTTATCCTTCATCAGGCGGAAATCGTCAAAGCGATTGGCGTTCACGGTCACATCCGAAAAGTGTTTGCCGCCAAAATCTCTGCCGACCGCCTCCAGATTCGCGGAGACACATTCCACCGCGCCGTCCGCGTCGATATCGAAGAACTCCGCACCGAGCGCAGCGGACGCACCGGAATCAAAAATGACCATTTCAATGCCCCCGTCACAGTCGAGGTCGAGGAAACCGATGCCGGAGATGCCTCCGGAATAGGCGTCGGAAATGGCCTTATAGTTGTCGGAAAGGAAGGTACGGAATACGCGGCAGCGCGCGCTATTATCAACGTTCGCAGGGGAAACCGGGGTCCCGGCCAAGGCGTCCGGCGATGTCTCCGGCGAAACGCTCTCGTCAACGGGCGAAACGCTTGGCGAGGCAGCCTTGGAAGGCGTACTCTCCTGCGTGCAAGCGCAAAGCAGTGCAAGCAGTAGCACAAGCGGCAGCAATCGTATGTTTTTTTTCATATTTGAGCCTCCATGCCGCCAGAAGCGGCAGATGTATTTTTTGTATCCGCAACTTTTGCGGGGCTGTTTGGAAACAATACTAAATTTTATTTATTATACCACAGCCCGCAGCATGCGTAAATCGATTCGGCGCAAGTGTAGAATTTGTAATCAATCGGAGAAGTCCGGTGTGCAGGCGTTTCCGGAAAACGATTTTCGGCCTGCTTACTGCACAGCGCAGCGGCTCCGAGAATTTTTTCTCGGAGCCGCTCAATAAGGTACACGACGGCTTTTCATTTTACCACGACATTTTCAGCGCCAAACATTTCCCGAAGTTCGTTTACGAACGCCTCGTGGATGATGCAGCCGGTCGTATATTTCTTTTTAGTGTCCTCGCAATAGACGATCATGCGTTCGTCGCCCTCAAACATGATGTGGATCAGCTCCACGCGGTGCATTCTCGGATCGTCCTTCGACGGGACTCTCAGCCAGAGGGTCTGCGGCTTTGTGTCCTCGCCCGGCAGTTCCGCGTCTCCGAGCGGACGCAGGGATTCGACGATCAGCTCCGGTTCTTTTTCATCACGCACAGAGATGCGGCCTTTCACCGCGACCGGCGTACCGGCGTGGATATAGCCGCCGCTCTGGTCGAGCACGCGCTGAAACGCAATGAGCTCCATCACACCCGTGGAGTCCTCAAGCTGGATATAGGCCATAAGGCTGTTGTTTTTCGTGGTTTTGGTCTTGGCGGACTCAATGACGCCCGCAAGCGTCACGAACTGACCGTCCGCGTAGGTCTGTCCGCCGCCCTCCTGCGCAAAGTCGGACATGATCGCACCGATCGACACCGCGCCCGCCTTACGTGCGGCCTCGCGGTATTCGTCCATCGGATGTCCGGAGAGATAAAGGCCCGTTGTCTCCTTTTCCATCGCCATCCGCTCGCGCACGCTGTATTCCTCAACGTCCGGCAGCGCAATATCGCTCGCGGCCGCGGCTTCCTCTCCGGTCTTGCCCAGCGAAAAGAGGTCGAGCTGTCCCTCGACATTTTTGCGTGCGGCGTCCGCGACCCCATCGACCACCATCGGCAGAACCTGCATCAGCTGCCTGCGCTTCGCGCCGAGCGAGTCAAACGCGCCCGCGCGGATGAGGTTTTCGACTGCGCGGCGGTTAAAGTCCTTTCCCGCGACGCGCCGGCAGAAGTCATCAAGACTGCGGAAATTTCCGTCCCGTTCGCGGGACTCGATCACGCTGTTAATGAAACCGCGGCCAATGTTCTTGATCGCAACCAGACCGAAGCGGATGCCCCCGTCCTCAACCGTGAAATCGGCCTCGGAGCGGTTGACGTCCGGCGGCAGGAGCCTGATGCCGCAGTCCTTGCACTCGGCAATGTATTCCGCGACCTTCGGTGTGTTGTCCAGAACCGAAGTCAGCAGCGCCGCCATGTACTCATGCGGATAGTGGCACTTCATGTACGCCGTTCGATAAGCAACGATCGCGTAGCAGACGGCATGCGCCTTGTTGAAGGCGTAGTTTGCAAAATCCACGATCTCGTCGTAAATGCTGCCCGCCGTTGCTTCGTCAACGCCGTTGGCGATCGCGCCCGCGATGCCGCGCTCGGCGTCGCCGTGGATGAAAGCCACGCGCTCCGCGTCTATGATCTTGCGCTTTTTCTTACTCATGGCGCGGCGGATCATGTCCGCCTGTCCCAGTGAGAAGCCCGCCAGACGGCGGAAAATCTCGATGACCTGCTCCTGATACACGATGCAGCCGTAGGTGATGTCCAGAATGGGTCTGAGCAGTTCATGCTTATAGGTGATTTTGTCCGGATTTGCACTGCACTCGAGAAAACGCGGAATACTTTCCATCGGCCCCGGACGGTAGAGGGCGATGACCGCGGTGATGTCCTCAATGCTCTTGGGCTTGAGGCCTGTGCACACACCGGTCATGCCGACACTCTCAAGCTGGAACACCCCACTGGTCCTGCCCTGCGAAAGCATTTCAAAAACAGCCTTATCATTCTCCGGCTCTTTTGCAACGTCAAAATCGGGGATCCGCTTTTGAACGAGCTTGTTTGCCTTTTCAAGCACCGTGAGGTTTCGCAGGCCCAGAAAGTCCATTTTGAGAAGGCCCAGTTCCTCCAGCGTTGTCATCGGAAACTGGCAGACGACCGACTCGTCGTTTTTGGCCAGCGGAACATACTCGTACACCGGTTTTCCGGAAATGACAACGCCGGCGGCGTGCGTCGAGGCATGGCGCGGCATTCCCTCGATTGCGCGGGCCGTGTCGATGAGTTCCTTTACGCGCGCATCTCCTTCGTACATCTCGCGGAGCGGCTTCGAGAGCTGAAGCGCCTCGGAGAGCGTCATGTTGGGCGCAAACGGCACCTGCTTTGCGACCGCGTCCACCTCGCCATAGCTCATATCCAGAACGCGGCCAACATCGCGGATGGCCGCGCGTGCCGCCATAGTGCCGAAAGTGACGATCTGCGCCACATGGTCAGAGCCATACTTCCGGTTTACATAATCCATTACTTCACCGCGGCGCTCCACGCAGAAGTCAATGTCGATATCCGGCATGGATACGCGCTCCGGGTTGAGAAAGCGTTCAAAATAAAGGCCGTATTTTACGGGGTCAACATCCGTTATGGACAGGCAGTAGGAGACCATGCTGCCTGCCGCGCTGCCGCGTCCGGGGCCGACCGGTATGTCCTGCGATTTGGCGTAGCCGATGAAGTCGGACACGATGAGAAAGTAGTCCGTAAAGCCCATTTTTTGAATCATTTCCAGCTCATAATCCAGCTGTTTGTGAAGCTCGGGGGCGTTTTCGCGGCCGGCATAGCGCTGCGCAAAGCCCTTTTCGCAGAGCTTTTTCAGGTATGCAAAAGCGTCTGTTTCCCCCTCCGGCAACGGGAACTGCGGCAGATGGTAGTGACCGAATTCAAAATCGAACTGACACATGTCCGCGATCTTCTGCGTGTTGTCGGCGGCTTCCTGCGCCTCCGGATATTCCGGGAAGAGCGCGCGCATCTCGTCTTCGGTCTTGAGATGAAATTCACTTCCTTCGAAGCGCATGCGCTCCGGGTCGTTGATTGTCTTGCCCGTCTGGATGCAGAGCAGAACGTCCTGATTGTGGGCATCCTCCCTGCGCAGGTAGTGCGCGTCGTTCGTGAGGACGAGCGGGATGCCCGTTTCCCGGTGCAGGCGGAGCAGGCCCTCTGCGGCAACGCGCTCGTCCGCGATGCCGTGTGCCTGTAATTCCAGATAGAAGCCGTCCTCTCCAAAGAGCTCGCGCAGTTCCAGCGCCCTTGCCTTTGCCCCGGCATAGTCGTCGTGGATGATCTTCTGCTGAATTTCGCCCGCGATGCAGCCGGACAGACAAATGAGGCCGTCACTGTGCTCGTGCAGGAGCTGCCAGTCGATACGGGGCTTGACGTAAAACCCTTCGGTAAAGCCGAAACTCACAAGGTAGCAGAGGTTGTGGTAGCCCGTTTCATTTTTGCAGAGCAGGATGAGATGGGAGTAATTGCTGTCGACGCCATATTGTTTGTCCGTCCGTCCGTGCGGGGCAACATAGATCTCGCAGCCGATGATCGGCTTGATACCAGCCTTTTGCGCGGCCTTATAAAAGTTCACCGCGCCGTACATGACGCCGTGGTCCGTGATCGCAAGCGCGTTTTGCCCAAGCTCCTTTGCATACTGCGCCATGTCATCGATGCGGCAGGCCCCGTCGAGAAGACTGTATTCGCTGTGAACGTGCAAATGGACAAATGACATTGATGACTCCTCTTTTTCGCAAAGGCCTTTGCCCTTGCCAGGTATACGATTTCTTTTCCCGCGAGGGCCGCCGGCGCTATTTCCCCGCAATCTCCAGAAGTCTCCGGATGCGGTGCCCCATGCAGGACTTTGACACCGGCGGAATGGCGAGCGCCGCGAGGTCTGTTAAACTCGCCTCCGGGTTTGCAATGCGCAGGAGCGCCGTTTCATAGAGCTTTTCGGGCAGGCTCTCAAGTCCCGTCGTTTTCTCGATGCGGCGGATGGCGGCAAGCTGCTCGGCGGCGGCGGTAACGATCTTGTCCGCGTTCGCGCTGTCGCAGTTGACGCGGCGGTTTACCGCGTTGCGCATGTCTTTTTCGACTTTCGCGTTCATGATCTCCATGGCCGCGAGCGGCGCGCCGGTAAGCGTCAAAAAGTCCTCGATGGCTTCGGACTGTTTGAAATAGATGATGTAATTTCCGCCGCGTGCGGCATCCTTCGGTGAAAATCCCAGTTCAAGCAGAAACGAGATCAGCTCGCGGGACACGCTGAAGTGATCCGTGACGAATTCGAGGTGGTAGCTTTTCGCCGGGTCCGTTAGACTGCCGCCCGCAAGAAAGGCTCCTCGCAGAAATGCCGCCTTGCAGCAGTTCTCCTCAAGCACACCGAGATTGATGTGGTGCGCAAGCGTGCCGCCCGCGTCGTAACCGTAGGCCGAAAAGACCTGCCCGATATGCGCGGGTTCAACCATATAAAAAGAATATTTTCCCTTAATGTCTGTGTCCGAAACACTGTCAAAGGAGAAGCCAAAGGCTTTTTTGAAGAGCTTCGGCAGGCGCTCGGCAAGTTCCTGACTGGACGTGACGACGCGAATGCCCTCTGCTGCGAACTGATTGCAAAAGAGCAGAATGCCATAAGCTTCCGCTAAGGCACAGCAGTGCTTTTGCAGCGGTGAGCGGCACAGCTCAGCTCTTGTATCCGACGAAAATGACATGGCGCGTCTCCTTTCCGGAAGGCTCACCCGTAGATCTTCGTGTGGGCTTCCTCCTGATACAACCGCATGATTTCAGCGGCAAGCTTTTTCGAATCGTGGCGCGCGAAGCCGCAGGAACAGTCCAGCAGCGGCGCGTAAATGGTCTTGACGCCAAGCTCCGCAAGCGCCTCCTCGTCGACGGCCGTCTGGCAGGCGTCCTCGGCGCGGTAGCGTGCGGCAACGGCGTCCGGCAGCGGTGTCGAGTTGACGATGCAGTAGTCAAAGAGCTTCTGCCCGGCATGGGAAAACAGCGCGCGGACATGGTCCGAGGCCGTGTAGTCTTCGGTTTCGCCGTCCTCCGTCGTAACGTTAAGAACATAGACGCGCAGGGCATTCGATTGACCGATGGCGTCCGCAACGCCCTCGGTCAGAAGGTTTGGGATGATGCTCGTATAGAGACTGCCGGGACCGAGAACGATCAGTTCCGCGTCCCGAATGGCCTCCAGACTCTCCCCAAGCGCAGGCGGCTGCGCCGGCAGCAGTTCGACGCGGCGGATGCGCCGCCGTTCCTTTTTCTTCTGCTCCGCGATCTTTGACTCTCCGATGACGATGGTGCCGTCTTCAAAGGTCGCCTTGAGCCGGACATCCTCCGTCGTAACGGGCAGAACGCGGCCTGTAATGGCGAGGACCTCGCTCATTTTGCGGATCGCCTCATAAAACGAACCGGAGATGTCGTTTAAGGCCGCAAGGAAAAGGTTTCCCATACTCTGGCCTTTCAAACAGCCCTCCGTAAAGCGGTAGCCCAAAAGCTGTTCCATCGTCGGTTCAGTGTTCGCCAGTGCCTGAAGGCAGTTTCGCACATCCCCCGGCGGGGGCATACCCAGCTCGTCGCGCAGCGTTCCGCTCCCGCCGCCGTCATCCGCCATGGTCACGATGGCGGTGAGCCTGTGGGTGTAGAGCTTGAGCCCCCTGAGCATATTGGAAAGCCCCGTACCGCCGCCGATCGCGACGATGGAGGGCTCCGTTTTCGGATATGGGTAGATCATACCGCCACCTCACTGCCGCTCACTTCTGGATGTCCCGGTGGATGCACTGCACAGCATAGCCCTGTTCCTCGATAAAGTCCGCAAGGGCTTTGGCGATGGCCGCCGAGCGGTGCCGTCCGCCGGTGCAGCCGATGGAGATGGTGAGTCCGAGTTTCCCCTCCTCAACGTACAGCGGCAGCAGAAAAGCCACAAGATTTTCAAGTTTTTTCATGAACTCCTGTGTCTCCGGACTGCGGAATACGAACTCCGAAACAGGTTCGTCGAGTCCGGTCTTGTCGCGCAGTTCCGACACATAGTAGGGGTTCGGCAGAAAACGGACGTCGAAAACGAGGTCCGACTCGATCGGAATACCGTATTTATAGCCAAAGGACATAACGTTCACGACGAGCTTGCGCCGCGTGTCGCCGCCGACGAACAGACGGTAGAGTTCCGATTGCAGCATTCCAAGCGTGAGGTTGGAGGTATTGATGATGTAATCCGCGCGCTCGCGCACAGGGGCAAGGAGTTTTATCTCGTTCGCGATCGCGTCCTCGATCGAAACGCCGGGGCCGGCCAGCGGGTGGCGGCGGCGCGTTTCCTTGTAGCGCTTGACGATATTCGCGGGGTCTGCCTCCATAAAGAGAATGCGGTAGTCGCAGCCGAGGTCCCAAAGACTGTCGAGCACGCCAAAGAGTTCCTCAAAGCTTGCGCGTTCGCGGATGTCGGTCACGAGAGCGACGCGCTCATATCGTTCGCTTGCCGCCATACAGATCTGCGCGAACTTCGGGATCAGCGCGCTCGGCATATTGTCCACGCAGTAGTAGCCCAGGTCCTCCAGCATGTCGGCCGCGCGGGATTTGCCCGCGCCCGAGAGTCCCGAGATGATCAGAAATTCCATAGTCTTGTACCCCCGCTCTATTCTGATGGAGCGCCCCGTCAGAGCGCTTCTCCGTCCTCGCCCAAAGCGCGGCGCTTCAGACGTTCTCTATGATCTTCACTTCCGGTTCCAGCCGGACGCCCGTCTGCGCAAAGACCGTTTCCTGAACATGCGCCATGAGGCTCCGCACATCCTCAAAGCTCGCACCGCCGCGGTTGACGATGAAGCCCGCGTGCTTTTCCGAAACCTGCGCCCCGCCGCGGCAGCAGCCCTTGAGCCCGCACTGCTCGATGAGCGCGGCGGCAAAGCCGTTTTCCGGGCGCTTGAAGGTGCTGCCGGCGGAGGGAAGCTCCAAAGGCTGCTTTGCGCGGCGCTTTTCTGCAAGTTCCCGCATGCGCAGGTCGATCTCGCGCGCGTCGCCCCGCTTCAGACGCAGTTCGCAGCCGAGGACGATATACGCCGTGTCCGAAAACGCACTGTGCCGGTAGGAAAGGTCCAGCTCCTGTCCGGCTTTCACGCCGATCTTCATGTTTTCATCGAGAAATGCCGCCGAGCGGAGCACCTGCTTCATCTCGCCGCCGTAGGCCCCGGCATTCATCGAAGTGCCGCCGCCGACCGTACCGGGTATGCCCTGCGCAAATTCCATGCCGGTGAGACCATAGCTCGCGCAGAGCGTTGCCGCGCGGGCAAGGGACATACCAGCCTCAACATAGACCGTTGTCTCGCTCGTTCGTTTCGCGCCCGCGATGCCGGTCGTCTGGATGACGACGCGGCGCAGCGCTTCGTCCGTCACGAGAAGGTTCGTGCCGTTTCCGATGACGAGCGGCTCGGCGCCCTTTTCGCGCAGCAGCGTGCAAAGCTCCTGAAGCTCCGCGATGGAGCCGGGCTGGCACCAGATGGCCGCCGGACCGCCGATGCGGAACGAGCAGTGTTTTCTCATTGGTTCGTCCTCCCGCAGCTCCAGCGCGGGAAGCTTTTTCCGGATATCGTTTGCAAGAAAAGATAAATCGATCATAGACGCTCCTGTCAAAAGATTATTCGTCCTCCAGATCCGCTACGCTCTCGTCGATGTACTGGTCGTGGCGGTTGGCAAGGTCCTCCGCCGCGTTGTAGCCCATTTTTTTCTGACGGTTGTTCATGGCGGCAAGCTCCAGAATGGCCGCGAGGTTTCGTCCGGGGCTGACGGGGATGGTGACGCAGGGAACGCGCACACCGAGGATCGTCGTGTATTCGGAATCGACCCCGAGGCGGTTGTAAGCCTTCGACTCCTCCCAGTTCTCGAGTTTCACGACGAGGTGTATGGTCTGTGAGGACTTCACCGCGCCGACGCCGTAGATGGTGCGGGCGTTGATGATGCCGATGCCGCGAAATTCCATGTAGTGCCTGATAAGGGCGGGCGCTTCACCGACAAGGCGGTTCGAGCCGACGCGCCGGATCTCGACCGCGTCGTCCGCAATGAGCCGGTGGCCGCGCTTGATCAGCTCAAGCGCCGTTTCGCTCTTGCCGATGCCGCTCTCCCCCGTGATGAGCAGGCCCTCTCCGTAGACCTCGACGAGCACGCCGTGGGTAGTCTGGCGTGGTGCGAGATGGACATGCAGGGAGCCGATGAGTTCGGCCATAAACTCCGAAGTGTCCATCTCGGTGACAAAAAGGTTGATGTCGTACTGGATGGCAAGCTCGACAAGCTCCGGCAGGGGCGTGACCCCGTGGCAGACAACAAGGGCGCGCGGGCTGTGCTGCATCAGTCCCTCGATCGCCTTGCGTCTCTCGTCCGGCGCGAGCCGCTGGAGATAGGTGTTCTCCTGCTTGCCGGAAACAAGCATCCGGCGATTGTCAAAATATTCAAAGAACCCGGCATACTGCAGACCGGGTCGGCCGACGGCCTTACTGGTGATCCGAACCTCCTCATAGTCTGCGGATGTGTGGACGATCATCATTCTATGCTCCTCAACGAGCTGTGAGAGCAGGACCGAATAGGTCTCCGCCAAAATGCTCACCTCTGCTTTCTGCGGATGTGCCATAAGATTTCCGACTGTAATTCCATATTCTATATTCTATATATTATACGGACTGCGGCTGTTTCGCAACCCGTAAAGGCGGAAAAAAGTATCGCTTCTCCCTGCGCCGGCTGCGAAAAGGCCGCGATATGCTGAAAGCGCCGCTGTCCCAAGCAGGACGCGGCGCTTTTGTGCCTCTATACGAAAAAACAAGCATGCACTTACACAGCGCGGGTAACCTTACCGCTGCGCAGGCAACGGGTGCAAACGTAGACATGCTTAGGTGTCCCGTCCACTATGGCCTTGACGCGTTTCACGTTGGGCTTCCATGTACGGTTGGAACGTCTGTGGGAATGGCTGACTCTGATGCCGAAAGCGACATCCTTACCGCAATATTCACACTTTGCCATCTTTAGCTGCACCTCCTTGTATGATATCGCCATTGCAAAAACTCCGCTTGGAGACGAATAGCTTTATAATAATAACAGAATGTCCGCGTAAATGCAAGCACTTTTTTCTTTTTTTGCGCAAGCCGTGTGCAAAGCCGAGCGGGTTGCCTCCATCACGCAGGGACGCTCGCGCTCAGTCCGCTTCTGAGGAAACAAAGCAGGCCGCCCGAAACGGGCTTACCGAACATCTCCGAAGCGGCAAAAACATACGCCCGCATCTGCTCGCGGTAGCGCTCCGTGAGTTCGGGCAGCGTTTCGTCCGTGACATGGTCGGTCTTGTAATCCACAACGGTGAGAACGCCGTTTTCCTCGATCACGCAGTCCATAACGCCCTGCAAAAGCAGTTCCTCACCGACCGTCTCGGGCCAAAAGCGCTCCGACGGACAGAGAACGGAAAATTTCAGTTCGCGCCAGACCCGGTCCGCACGCAGAATGCGCTGACCTGTCTCAGAAGCGAAAAAGCGTGCCACCGCCTGTCGGTCTACCGCGTCAGCCTGCTGCTTTGTGAGCTGGCCGAGGGCGCAGATGCGCTCGATCTCGTCTTCGATCTGTTCTCTTGTTCCGGTCTTTGCAAAGTCAATAAACTGCAAAACGATATGCGTCGCCGTGCCTTTCTCCGCACTTGTAAGCGCGCGGGGACGGCCCAGCTCCGGCAGACGGAAACTGTGGAAGCGCTCTCTCGCCAGCGGCTCGCCGTCTGGGTCGTCTGAAGGGAGCGAGGTCGCCGTGAGCTTTGCGGGCAGGCCCACGCTGCTCTCATGGCTGTAGCGGAACGCGAGCGCCTTTTCAAGATAGGCAACTGTCGCCGGTTCAGGCGGCCGCTCTACTGTCCCGGTCTTTTCCGCAGGCGATGCCGCATAGAGGTTTTTGTCGATCTTGAGCTTCAAGCCACTCCCCGGCAGCAGCGCGGCCGCGAGAAGCCATGTCGACATACTCTGCGCAGAGCGCAGAAATTCCGGGTCAAGCGGCGCTGTGATCTCGCCCTTGAGCTTCTCGAGCAGCGTTTCCGGGTCGGCGGCGGTACACGAAATGTAAAGCCGCTCTTTCGCGCGTGTCATCGCGACATAGAGCACGCGCATCTCCTCCGAGAGCATCTCGTCGGTGAGCCTGCTCGCAACGGCTCTACGCGCAAGCGTCGGGTATTCGATGCCGCGCACAAGGTCTGTCAGCTTGCAGCCGAGACCGAGCGCGGGGTGAACGAGGACGGGTGCGCGCAGGTCCGCGGCGTTAAATTTCCGCGCGGTGTTGACGAGAAAGACGACCGGAAACTCCAGTCCCTTTGACTTGTGTATACTCATAACGGAAAGCGCGTCCGCCCCGGCGGCGGAGGGCGCGGACGGCTCGTCGCCGCGCGCTTCCATGCGTTCGAGCTGCTTCAAAAAAGCGTGCAGGCCCCGGTAGCCATTCTCCTCAAATTGCGCCGCAAGATCCAGAAGTTGCGAAAGACCCCCCGCCCCGCCCGTGAGGGCCGCGCACTTTTCGATGAGGGCGTAGCGGTCATACAGAAGATACAGCAGTTCGCAAAGGCCGATGTCTCCCGCGAGCATCCGCAGTTCCGTAAGTTCCCCGATAAAGGCGGCGCAGCGCTCGGAAAGCGGTCCATTTTCCGCCTTTGCGCAGCGCACAAGTGCCGAATACAGTCCTCCGTCCGGCGCGGCGGCGCGCACGAGCGCAAGCTCGTCCGCCGAAAAATTAAAGACCGGGCCGAGCAGCGCAGCCGTGAGGGGAACGTCCCGGTGCGGGTTGTCGATGACACGCAGGAGCGCGCGGACGATCTGGATCTCCGGTGCGGTGAAAAAGCCGCCGCCCTGCTCGGAGAGCACCGGCACGCCCGCTTCGGCAAGCGCGCGGCGGAACGCCGGACCGGCAGTGCCGGGCGAGCGCATCAGAACTGCCATGTCGCCATAGCGTACAGGCCGCTCCGTGCCGCCGTCGAGAATGGTCGCTCCGGAGGCGACGAGGGCTTTGATCTGTGAAGCGACCATCCGCGCCTCGCAGAGGGTCTTGTCGGGCCGTTCGCTGTCGTCCGCATCCGGCAGGCCGAGAAGGGTCAGTTCCGCGATGCCCCGGTGTGAGGCGGTCTCGGGGGCGGCAAGCCGCGCGTCCGCGTCATAGCGCACGTCTCCGAGCTCCTCAGACATTGTGTTTTCAAAAACGCTGTTGCAGGCGTCCAAAATCAGTGCGTCCGAGCGGAAATTGTTCCGGAGCAGGATTTTCTGTGCCTCACCGTCCGTCCCCGTCCCAAACGGCGCAAAGCGCCTGTATTTTTCAATGAAAATGGACGGGTCCGCTAGCCGGAAGCGGTAGATCGACTGTTTCACATCACCGACCATGAAGATATTTTTCCCGTCGCGCGACACGGCGCGGAACAGCAGGTCCTGCACCGCGCTCACGTCCTGATACTCATCGACAAGAATTTCCGTATAGCGCTGCGAGAGAAGGCGCGCAGTGTCTGTCGGCGCGTCCGCGTCCTCGTCCCACAAAAGGCACACAGCCCGATGTTCGAGGTCCGAGAAGTCGAGCAGGTTCAGCCGCTTTTTCTCGGCTGCGTAGGCGCTGTCAAAGGCAAGCGTCAGTTCGAGCAGCGCGCGCATCGCGGGCGCGGTCGCGACGATCTCCGAAAGGAGCTTGCCGGAGGGCTGGTCGAGCAGTGCCAAGATGCCTCCCATGGCCTTTTTGCACGGGTCGCGGACAGCCTTGAGGGCTGCCTTTTCCTCGTCAAAGCCCTTGAGCGGTTTGAAACGCGAAAACGGAATGGGCAGTGCGCTTCGCGCTTCGTCCCAGCCCCGGTCCGCGCGGAACAGAAATTCCTCCATGCCCGCAAGCGTTTCCTCGATGCTCGCGCCGTAAGCCGCCGCAAGTTCTTCGCACTCCAGACTCTGCCAGCAGTTCTCCAAACGCTCGTGCCAGTAGTGCACCGTGCGCTTGGCGCGCGTCAAAAGCTCGCGGCCCCAGACGGTCTCGCCCGCGTCCGTAACGCCGCCCACGTCGAGATTCGCTGCCGTCTCTGCGGCCCAAGCTTCCGGGAACGGGTGGCTCTGGAGCTTGCCGTGCAGGTCCAAGACCGCGTCCTCGAGCCGGCGGTCATCCCGCCCTGCGCCGACGCTGTCGACAAGCGCGGCAAAGTCCGCGTCCTTTTCTATGTTCGCGTAGGCCGCCTCGAGGGTCTTATCGAGCGCCTTTGTGCGCAGTTCAAGACACTTGTCCTCGTCGCCGACGCGAAAATCCGGTGTCAGGCCGATCTCATGTCCAAATTCTCTCAGAACATCCGCGCAAAAGCTGTGGATCGTGCCGATCGGGGCACGGCAGCACAGCGATACCTGCCGCCGTAGGCGCTTGTTCTGCGGATCTTCCGCGGCTCTTTTTTGCAGTTCCGCGAGAATTCGTCCGCGCAGCTCCGCTGCCGCCGCCCGCGTGTAGGTGATGACGAGAAATTCGCCCACATCGTGCGGGTCTGCGGGGTCCGTCACCCAGCGGGCCAGACGCTCGGTCAGCACACGGGTCTTGCCGCTGCCCGCCGCTGCCGAGACGAGGACGCTCCCGCCGCGCGCCCTAACGGCGTTTTGCTGGTCGGGCGTGAGTTCAAATTTCGCCATCGTCTTTTCCCTCCAGTTCCTCCCAAAATTCCTGCGGGCTAACTTTTTTCAGGTATCGCCGCCGGTCGCGGCCCTCGTCAAAGCGGCAGACCGCCTGATACGGGCAGAAGAGACAGGCGTTTTCCTGTTCGCTTTTATAATACGGCGACGCCTCAATGCTGCCGCTTTTGAGCTCTCTGCCGAGCGCACGCATACAGTCCGCGACATGCTCTTTCAAACGCGCAAACTGTTCGGGGCTTGCGACGCTGTCCGAGGACATCGTGCCGTCCCGCTTGAAGCTCACGGGGATATACTGCGGGTCGCTCACATCCTCCATCGCGGCGATCACCTCCGCGTCACTGGAGATGAGGCCGCTGCGGCGCAGGGCTTTTTGCTTCTTTGCGGCAAGCTCCTCGTCCGTGAGGTCGCCGGGGGACGAAACGAGCGCGTCCCGCGCCGGAACATACAGCACGCCGGCCGGGACGATCTCGCGTCCGTAGCGTGCTTGTCCTTCGTTTTCGAGCGCGAAAAGGTAGAGAAGCATTTGCATTCCCATGCCGTTTCGGATGTCCGTGAACGAAAAACTCTTTTTCCCGGTCTTATAATCGATCACGCGCAGATAGAGCTTTCCGTCATGCTCCCAACCGTCTACGCGGTCGGCGATGCCGTCGATCACGGGGCCGTCCGGGATGCGCACGGGCGGCAGGTCGCCGCCGGTGAGAAATTTCAGTTCAAAATCGAGCGGTGTGAATTTTGAGACCGCAAGCTCTTTTACCATGTCCGCCGTCACGCGCCGCACTGCCGGGCGCAGACGGTCAAACAGGTAGCAAAAACGCGGGCTCTTGTCCGCAAGGCCGCCGAGCTGTTCCTTTATATATAGATCGGTATACTTATCCGCGAGTGCGTCGGAAAGCGCCGTCCCGGCGTTCTGGAAGCCGACGCCCGCCCGGATCTCGTCCGCCGTGTGCTCCAGAACGTAGTGCATGAAGCTGCCGAGTTCCGGCGCTTCAAAGCCCGCCGTCTCTTTTTCGTTCAGACGCAGGCCGTAGCGCAGAAAGTAGAAAAAGCGGCAGGCCGCGAAGGCGTCCGTCCGCGAGGGGGACAGGCGGGGCGTTTCGCCGTAGAGCGCGCCGACACTTGCCGGGGATAGTGCTCCTCGTCCGCGCTCTGCCTGTTCCCGAATCTGCGAAAGGCGCTCGGCGCTTTCGGACCGCGCGGCAAAATACGCTTCTGCAGCGCGCGATGGACCGCTGCCGTCCCCTGCCGCCGCAAGCAAAAACGCGGGGGCCTCGGCCTCCAGCCGCGCCGTGGAAAGGTCAAAGGTAGTCTCTTTCAGATCGAAGAGCTTTTTCGCCCGCTCAACAAGAAAACTCGGGTGCAGAACAGCGCCGCTGCCGTCGAACGCGGCATAGGAGAGCGTGAGCGTGTCGCTCGGCAGGGTCACACAGTTGTAGATCGTGCTGTATTCGCGGTCAAGGCCGTCCGACCCGCCGCCGATGTGAACGCCGAGGGTATCGAGCGCGTCCCTCTCGTCCGGCGTAAAGACCCCTGCAGGGCTTGTGACGCGCGGGAGGCGGTCGTCCGACGCGCCGAGCACGATGAGGTGGCGGATATGGCGGCGGCGCATTCTGTCCATGTCCCCCGCCGAGACGCTGTCCAGTGAGACGGGGATGGCCGAGACGTCATACTGCGAGAGCATCCGCAAAAAGAGCTTTGAAAAACAGCTCTGGTCCATTTCCATGCCGCCGAGCACCGCCGCCGTCTGCTCCAGCGAGCTGACAACGATGCTCCAAAGCTGTCCGTATTCCGCCGCGAGCTGGGCACGGCCATCAGCCTCCAACCCCGCCGCCTTTTTTTCGAGTGTATCGGGCAGTCCCAGTTCAACGAGGTAGTCCGTCAGCGCCTGCACCTGTTCAGACGCTGTTTTGGCCTCTTTTCCGTGCAGGGCCAGATGCACGAGCGGGGCCGCGAGCCGCCGGCGCAGGGCGTCAAGCCGCGTGAGCCGCTCCCGCGCGGCATCGTCGAAGGGCTTTCCAAAGCCGTCCGGGTGCTGGGTCCACGCCGCCTCGCGCGTCCAGATACTGCCGCGCAGCTTCCAGCGCACCGCGTAGTCCTCCAGCTCGTCCCGCTCGCGGAGGGTCAGTCCCGTCAGTCCCGTTTTGAGATACGCAAGCACCGCGTCGGTGTCCCAGTTCGTCTCCAGAATTTCAAACGCTGCCGCGAGCAGTGCCGGGACCGGCTTTTGCAGGATACTTCCGCGCCGCGCCGTGAAAAGCGGCACGCCGTAGAGTCGGAAACACTCCTGAAGCGGCGCGGCGTACTCTTCAAAGCCGCGCGCGGCGACCGCGATCTCCCGCCAGCGGCAGCCCGTCTCGCGCGCAAGGCGGACACATTCGGACGCCGCAAATTCGCACTCCGCGCGGATGCTCTCGCAGCGAAAGACCCGCACCGCGGCTTGCGCATCGCGCTTTTCCTCCGTGTATGCAAAAAGCTGCCGGTCAAAAAAGGCGAGCTGCGGCGCCTTTTCCGGCGGATCTGAAAGCTCCGTCACTTCGACCTTTTGCCCGGCTTCCTCCGCAAGGGCCTTGAGCTGCAGGGCAGCCGCGCGGGCGACAGCGAAGTGCTCGCTCTCGTCTGAGAGTCCGCCGCAGGTCAGGCAGACGGTGAGATCAGTCCCGCGCGCAAAGAGCGCTTTGATGACGCCGCGCTCCGTTCCCGTGAAGTCCGTGAAACCGTCGAAATACACGCCACCTGTGCCGACACTGCTCTCTCCGAGCGTTTCCGCCAGCCTCGTCAAACGGTCGGCGGGGTCGGCCCGGCCCTGTGCGAGCACGGCGTCATAAGCCTCTAAACACAGCGCGACGTCTTTGAGCTTTCTTTTCAGCGAGTCCTCCGCTCCCTCCGCCGCCGCGAGCAGCTCGTCCGGCGAAACGGCGGCGTTTTTCATCTCCGTCACACACGCAAGCAGCCCCGAGAGCATCTCCGCCCGATAGCGCGCCGCACCGTAGACCGAGAGGCTGCCGCCGATGCTGTCGAGCGCAAGCGCCATGCACAAAAGCCGTCCACCCGCATCCACCGCAACGCGGCCGCCGGTGCCCGTCTCCTGCGCCACGCGCGCGGCAAGGCGGGAAAAACTCAGCACCTCCGCGTGCAGTGCGCTCCGGTTTCCGCCGAGGCGGCAGAGTTCGCGCTCGGCTTCAAAGCTGTACTGCTCCGGGACGATGAGCACCATGCCGCTGCCGCCCTGTTGGGCGCGCACGGCAATTTCGCGCATGATATACGAGGTCTTTCCGCTTCCCGCGGGACCGAGGATCAGTCTGAGCATAGGAGTGCTCCTTTCTCGACGCTGTGATATATCGGCGTTTTTTCCGTCCATGTACAAAAGGATAGCACATTTTAAAGAGCCTAGAAAGCTCTTTTTATCTCCCCGCGCGGGACTTTCGTGCGCGATCCGGGCGCGCGGCGGGGCGCGGCAGAGACTCAGCATCTAAAAAGCGGCTGATTTCCACCGTATTTCCGTTATTTAGCGCCGATCTCCCGATTGACTTGCCTGATTGTGGATGTTAGAATAAATTGTATTCTATTGGTCTGACGGCGGTAAACACGCTTTCCGTACGTCGGTCGAACATCAATTATATCAAGGAAGTGATAATCCGCAATGGATGATGGCAGTTGGTTGTCATGGGTAATTATCGTTTTGCTGTTTTTGCTGGTCGCCTATTTTGCGGCGGCGGAGGCGTCGTTCTCCTCGGTCAGCCGCATTCGGCTCAAGTCCGAGCTTGACCGCGGTGATCGCCGCGCAAGAAAAGCACTGTACATCCTTGACAACTTCGACAAGGCGATCTCAACGATCCTGATCGGCACCAATATCGTGCAGATCGTCATCGCAGCCCTCGTAACGATCCTGATCACACGCAGTCTGGGCCTGGAAGCTGTTCCCGCTGCAACCCTTATCACGGCATTCGTCCTGTTCTTTCTGGGCGAGATGCTGCCGAAAAGCATCGGAAAAAAATTCAGCGTGAAATACGCGCTCTCGCTTGCCTCCTCACTGTGCTTTTTTATGAAGCTCTTCACACCCGCAGCCTTTGTGCTCTCGGCGATCAGCAACGCCGTCGCCCGTCACACGAAGGGCGACCCGGAGGTCACCGTGACCGAAGATGAGCTCTACGATATCATCGACAACATGAAGGACGACGGCGACATCGATGCTGAACGCGGCGATCTTGTCCACTCGGCGCTTGCTTTTGCGGACGTTACCGTGGAGACCATTGTCACGCCGCGCGTCGATCTTCAGGCGATCAATGTCGACACGCCCGTCGACAAGATCGTCGAAATGATGCGCACCGCCCGCCACAGCCGCTTTCCGGTCTATGAGGGCAGCATTGACAACATCATCGGTGTTCTTCAGATCCGCAAGTTCATGAAAAACTACATCAAGCTCGGCGCGGGACTGAACGTCCGTTCCGTGCTCGACAGTGTCTACTTTGCCCATCAGTCCACAAAGATCGATGAACTGCTGCGGGAGATGAACACAAAGCGGGTCAACATGGCCGTCATCACCGACAACTACGGCGGCACGCTCGGCATCGTCACCGTTGAAGACATCCTCGAAGAGCTTGTCGGCGACATCTGGGATGAGGACGACGACGTTGAGGAGTCCTGTGTCCTGCTCGAAGACGGCAGTTATGCGCTCGACCCCGAGCTCACGATCGAAGAAGCTTTCGAGCTTATCGACTTTGAGGACCCGGACGACTTCGATTTTGAACATAAGCTTCTCGGCGAATGGGTCTATGAACACTTCGAACACATTCCCGCCGTTGGGGACAGCTTCTCCTACAACGGCCTTACTGTCACCGTTGCGGAAATGAAGCAAAACCGCATCGTAAAGGTCCATACGCGGATCGAACCCGCGCCCGTCAGCGAGGAAGGAGGGCGCAGGAAATGATTTCTCCTTATTATTATCTGGCAGTTCTGGCGCTGATCCTGCTCGCGAATTTTGCGTCCGGCGCGGAGATGGCCTATTCCTCCGCCAACCGTATGCGTCTTGAGTCCGCCGCAGAGGACGGCAGCCGTTCTGCGGCGCTCGCCTGCTTCATCTACGACAGCTACGAGAAAATGCTCTCGACCATCCTCATTATCGACGACCTGGTCAACACTGCGGCATCTTCCGTCGTTTCCGTCATGGCGCTACTCATCGCAGGCGAAGAAAATGTCGCGCTCGCGACGACCATCGGCACCGTTATCATCACGATCCTTATTATTGTCTTCGGTGAGACCATCCCGAAGATCACGGCAAAAAAGAACGCCAATGCCACCGCCATCCGCTATGCGCCCGTCGTGCGCGCTTTCATGTTCATTCTCTCTCCGATCGTCTGGATCGTCGTGGCGCTGATCCATCTGCTCACGAAGGGAATCAAGAGCAGCGAAGGGGACTGCGAGGACGACGCCGTCGAGGAGCTTGTCTCCATCATCGACACGGTCGAGGACGAAGGCGTGATCGACGAAGACCGCAGTGAGCTTCTGCACGCCGCGATTGATTTCTACGATGTTGCCGTAAGCGAGGTCATGACTTCTCGCGTTGACATGCTCGCCATCGACATTGAGGACGACTGGGATGAGATACTAAGCACCATTGACTCCTCGCCTTACTCCCGTCTGCCGGTCTATGAGGACAGCGTAGATCATATCATCGGCGTTCTTTACCTCAACCACTTCTACAAGGCTCTCACTTCCCGCGATCCCATCGACATTCGCCCGCTCCTCATCAAACCCTGCTTTGTCTATAAGACCGTGAAGCTCCCCGCTGTCATGGCGGAAATGCGCCACAGCAGAACACATCTTGCCATCGTTACGGATGAGTACGGCGGCTCTATGGGCATCGTCACCATGGAAGACGTTCTCGAGGAGCTCGTCGGCGATATCTGGGACGAAACGGATGATGTCGAGCCAGAAATGATCGAGCACGGCGACAACGTCTACGAGCTCGACGGAGACATGTCCATAGGCGATTTTCTCGAGCTCATTGACCGCAGTGAGGACAGCTTTGAAACCGAAAGTTCCACGGTCGGCGGCTGGACGATTGAAAAATTCGGTCATTTCCCCCGCTGCTGGGACAGCTTCGAATTTGAAAACCTAACCATCACTGTTCTCGCGGTCGCGGGACAGCGGGTGGAAAAAGTCCTTCTCAACATTAATCGCAGCAGCGATGCGGAAAAGTCCAGGGACAAGAACCGCAGGGAGGATTGACATGGCGGAGAAAACGGAATGTCCCTGCCCGAGGATGCACTGTCCGCGCCACGGAAACTGCGAAGCCTGTAAATCACATCACTCCGGCAAAAAGCCGCCTTACTGTCAGCGCGGCAGCGCTAAGACGGCAAAGAAGAGCCCGGCAGACGCTCCGGGCCGCGATCCCCGTGTCTCTGCCGCCGGAGAGCATTCTCCCTCCCCCGAAAAGTAAAAAAGCAGGCCCCGGAAAACAAAACGAGTTCTCCGGGACCTGTTTATTTTTTATTTCTTGCGCTTTTTCTTGGGGGCGGCACTGGTGCTGCCGTTCGCTGTGGCGGGCACATCCATTCCCATGGCGCGGGCAAACTCGCGCAGAATGTCTTTCTGCGCTTCGGTTAGATTTTCGGGCGTCACGACCTTCGCTGTAACGAACTGGTCGCCGCGGCCCTTGCCGCGAATGTAGGGGATACCCTTTTCCTTGAGACGGAACACGGTGCCCGTCTGCGTCCCCTCCGGAATGGTATATTTCACATCGCCATCGATCGTTGGAACGACGACCTCCGCGCCGAGAGCCGCCTGCACGAAAGTGATGGGCAGCTCATAGAGAACGGAAGATCCCTCGCGCTTGAAAAACGGGTGCGGACGCACACCGACCGTCACGAGCAGATCGCCCTGCGGTCCGCCGTTTTTGCCCGCACTGCCCAATCCGCGCAGTACGATGGACTGCCCGTCGTCGATGCCGGCAGGGATATTGGCGTTCACCTTGCGCTGCTTGCGGACCGAGCCGGTGCCCCGGCAGGTCTCGCAGGGCTGATGGATGATCTTTCCGCTTCCGTGGCACTTGGGGCATGTTCCGGTCGTCTGGACGATACCGAAAGGACTGCGCTGCTGCATGCGCACGACGCCCGAGCCCTTGCAGTCCGGGCAGACCTCGGCCGTCGTGCCTTTGGCGCAGCCGGTGCCCTTGCAGTCCGGACACTCCTCAATGCGCGTGACCGAAAGTTCCTTTTCACAGCCGAACGCCGCTTCCTCAAACGAGATCGTGATGCCGGTGCGGATATTTTCGCCGCGCATCGGACCGTTCGGACGCTGCTGGCGGCCGCCGCCGAACATACCGCCAAAGAGGTCTCCGAGGTCTCCGAAGATGTCACCGAAATCAAAGCCGGTCCCGCCCATGGACGGGTCAAAGGCCGCGTGACCGAACTGGTCATACTTCGAGCGTTTGTCCGGGTCGGACAAAACCGCATAGGCCTCCGCGACCTCCTTGAAGTGCGCCTCACATTCTTTGTCGCCGGGGTGCAGATCGGGGTGGTACTTCTTGGCAAGCTGTCTGTATGCTTTTTTGATGTCGGCGTCCGAGGCGCCCTTTGTCAGCCCCAGCACCTCATAATAATCTCTTTTTTCACTATCAGCCATAAGTAATTCCTCTTACACGAACTTATTGATGTTCCGCTGCGAAATGCCCATTTTGCCGCTTTCGCCCCCACAGGGCTTTCGCCTCGTGGGGGCCAGAGGTGCTTTGGCAAAATGCCTGCTTATTTTTTCTTGTCGTCGTCATCCACAACGGAGTAGTCGGCGTCGTAATACTGTCCGCCGCCCGCGGACCCGCTGGCACCGCAGCTGCCGTCGCAGTTCGGATCGCCGCAGCCAGCCGCGCCATTCGGACCGGCAGTCTGCGCATAGAGCTTCTCACTGATCTTATAGAACGCCTGCGTGAGTTCCTCGGTTGCAGCCTTGATGGCCGCGGTGTCGGTGCCGGCAAGCGCTGTCTTGAGTTTCTGGAGCGGAGCGTCGACCTCTGCCTTTTCCGCGGCATCGATCTTATCGCCGAGATCGCTCAGCGCCTTTTCGGTCTGGTAGACCATCTGGTCGCCCTCGTTGCGGATGTCGATCTCTTCCTTACGCTTTGCGTCCTCGGCAGCATACTGCTCTGCCTCTTTGATCGCGCGCTCGATGTCTTCCTTGGAGAGATTCGAGGAGGAGGTGATCGTGATGTGCTGTTCCTTGCCGGTGCCCATATCCTTGGCGGATACGTTTACGATGCCGTTGGCGTCGATATCGAAGGTAACTTCAATCTGCGGCACACCGCGGGGAGCCGGTGCGATGCCGTCGAGATGGAAACGGCCGAGGGACTTGTTATACTGCGCCATCTCGCGCTCGCCCTGCAGAACATTGATCTCAACGCTGGTCTGGTTGTCGGCAGCGGTGGAGAAGATCTGCGATTTTTTGGTCGGGATGGTGGTGTTGCGCTCGATGAGCTTGGTGCAAACGCCACCGAGCGTTTCGATGCCGAGGGACAGCGGGGTAACATCCAAAAGGAGGATGCCCTCGACGTCGCCGCCGAGAACGCCGCCCTGGATCGCCGCGCCGATCGCGACGCACTCATCGGGGTTGATGCCCTTGAAACCTTCCGCGCCGGTGAGGGTCTTGACTTCCTCTTGAACTGCGGGGATACGGGTGGAACCGCCGACAAGCAGGACCTTGGACAGTTCGTTCGGCTTGAGACCGGCATCCGACAGAGCCTGTCGGACGGGGCCGACCGTCTTTTCAACGAGGTGGTGCGTCAGCTCATTGAACTTCGCACGGCTCAGCGTGATGTCAAGGTGCTTCGGGCCGTTTGCGTCCGCTGTGATATACGGCAGGTTGATGTTGGTGGTGGTCATGCCGGAGAGGTCGCACTTTGCCTTTTCTGCGGCCTCGCGCAGGCGCTGCATCGCAACGCGGTCGCCGGAGAGGTCGATGTTTTCGGCCTTCTTGAATTCCTCGATGAGGTACTGTGTGATGCATTCGTCGAAGTCGTCGCCGCCGAGACGGTTGTTGCCGGCGGTCGCGAGGACCTCGATGACGCCGTCGCCGATCTCGAGGACGGAAACGTCGAAGGTGCCGCCGCCGAGGTCGTAGACCATGATCTTCTGGTCGGCCTCTTTATCGATGCCATAAGCCAGAGCGGCAGCCGTCGGCTCGTTGATGATACGCTTGACTTCAAGACCGGCGATCTTGCCGGCGTCCTTTGTGGCCTGACGCTGGGCGTCCGTGAAGTAGGCCGGAACGGTGATGACCGCTTCGGTCACGGTCTCGCCGAGATAAGCTTCCGCGTCGCTCTTGAGCTTCTGGAGGATCATTGCGGAAACTTCTTGCGGGGTGTAAGCCTTGTTGTCGATGGTTACTTTATAGTTGGAACCCATTTCGCGCTTGATGGAGCTGATCGTGCGGTCCGGGTTTGTAACAGCCTGACGTCTTGCGACCTGTCCGACCATGCGCTCGCCGGTCTTGCTGAACGCGACGACGGACGGCGTGGTGCGCATACCTTCTGCGTTAGCGATAACGACGGGCTCGCCGCCTTCCATAACGGCAACGCAGCTGTTTGTTGTACCTAAATCTATGCCAATAATTTTACCCATACTGGTTTTCCTCCTTAACTTGCTTCCTTATGGAATATTTGAATGCGGGCAGAAACCCGATAGTTTACACGGTCAGTTTGCGACCTTGACGACGCTGTGGCGCAGGATCTTGTCGCCGAGGCGGAAGCCCTTCTGGAATTCTTCCACGATCACGCTCTCACCGAGCGTTTCGTCCTCAACGTGCATCACCGCGTTGTGGATGTTGGGGTCAAAAGTGGTGCCTGCGGAAGCTTCGATCTCGGTCACTCCCGCGTTTGCCATGATCTCCTTGAACTGTGCCATGATCATCTCGACGCCCTTCGAGTACGCCTCGTCAGTCGTTTCCTGCTTTAACGCGCGTTCGAGATTATCATATACCGGAAGAAATTTCTCAACGGTATCGCTGCGGACGTCCGCATAAATGCTCTCGCGCTCCTTCTGGCTGCGCTTGCGGTAGTTATCGTACTCGGCGAGCACACGGAGGTATTTGTCCTTCTCATCGGCCAGTTCCTTTCGGAGCTTTTCGAGCTCCTCAGCGGATTTGTCCTTCTTTTTGTTAGACTTTTCCTCCTTTTCGCTCTCCTTCTTGCTCTCACTCTTTTTTGTATCTTTTTTGACTTCCTCCGAGGTCGGGACGGCCTTTTCGTCGGCTGTCTTCTTATCCTCAGCGGCGTCATTTTTTGCTGTCTTTTCGCTCATCTGTTGTCATCTCCTTTACCTGCAGTTTCTCGAAGCCGCGCGGTGGCTCGGGCGAAACCAGAAGCCGGCTGAGCCCCGACGCGATATAGCGGAGCTTCGCCGCTACGCCGGAATAGTCCATTCTGGTCGGACCGACGACGCCGATGATGCCCCGCATATTGTCACCCGCGTTGTAACGCGCAATGACAACGCTGGAGTCCTTGAGTTCCTCCGCGACGTTTTCGGGTCCGATCAGGACCTGAATGTCGCTGTCCTCCTCGTCCGCCGACGGCAGACCCAGCAGATTGTCGCTGTCTGAAAGATAGCTCAAAAGCTGGTGCGCCTTGTCCGGGTCGCGGAACTCGGGCTGGCTCAGGAGATTTGAGGCACCGGAGAGGATCGCTTCGCCTCGGTTGACTTTTTGCAGCGTATCAATGGCAAAGGCGGCAACGACGGAGACAAGCCCCATCGTATCGCCGCAGGCCCGCTCGGCCCGGTCGATGCGCTCCGGCGTGATCTGGTCGACTGTGATGTGTGTGAAGTCGCTGTTGAAAACGGCCGCGAGCCGCTGAACCATGCCCCGGTCCACCGAAAACGGCAGATGGATAAGCTTGTTTTCAACATCCTGTCCGTCCAGCATGACAACGACGATGAAAGTATCCACATCGACATAAATGAGGTCGTAACGGGTAATGGTGGCAGCCACGGGCGCAGCCAGCGTGACCGCGGGGTACTGCGTCAGCGTGGAGGCGAGCTTCCCGACGTCCGACATAAGCTTGTCGAGCTGCTGGATCTTGAGGTTCATCGCACTGTTGATGCGCTCGGCCTCCTCCATCGAAAGGCGCTGCCGCTCCATAAGCTCGTTTACATAGAGGCGGTAGCCCTTTGGCGAGGGGACGCGGCCCGCGGAAGTGTGCGGCTGCTCGAGATAGCCCATGGCGGTGAGTTCCGCCATTTCGTTGCGGATCGTGGCGCTTGAAAGGTCAAGTCCGCCCGATTGTGCGATCAGCTTGGAGCCGACCGGCTCCGCAGTCGCAATATAGGCGTCGATCACGGCTGTCAGTATCTTTTTCTTCCGGTCGCTGATATCCATGACCCCAAGCCCCTTTCTCAGCGGAACTGAAGATTAGCACTCTCAGTCGGGGAGCACTGGCACTCTCGCTCTCTGAGTGCTAATTTAGCACTCTCACGCGCCCTTGTCAATAGGTTTGGAAAATGAATTGACACTTTATTCATAAGTTTCCGACCTTTGCGGCCTCACAGTCGTTTTTCGCTCCATTTCTGCCGCCGCGTACACAAACTGCCATATTTTATTGGACATAGGCCGGACAGGGGAGTATAATATCTGCGTTCGCGGTGCTCCGCTGCCGAACAGATTTTTTGATGCAGGTGACGAGATCATGCTGGATATTCTGCCAATCGTCTTTCTTGTAACGGGCGTTGCACTCGTACTTCTCTTTTTCTGGGCATACTGCCGCCTTTTCCGGACTGAAAACCCGGTCGCTGATGTTTACGAACACGAGGCCGCGCGGCTGACCTATCCGCGCACACGCTTTCCCGTGCAGCGGAAAGACCTCATCCCGATGCTCGTCATCACACTGGTCTACGCGGCGGTGGCCTTCTGGGGTCTCGGCATCCACACGAACCCCCAGACTTTCTGCTCCTTTGCGGAAAAAGGCCGCTACGTTGTTGTCGAACTGCCGCAGGAAACGGCGCTCTCCCGCGTGATGTACTACACCGGTCTCTACACCGGCAACTATTATCTCCAATACTCGGACGACGGCAAGAACTACACGGACGAGTCCACCATGTCTCAAAAATACTCTGAGCTCTACAAATGGAAGAACGCAGAGCTTAAAGAGGAGAATAAACGGGCAAAGTATATTCGCATCATCGCGGACGCACACCTCGAAATGGGCGAGCTTGCGCTCTACGACGAGTTCGGCGCACGCATCCCGGTCTCACAACTCAAATTTGACGGCGGCGTTACCCCGCTCTTTGACGAGCAGGACCTTGTTCCGGATGAGCCGACCTATCTCAACAGCACGTATTTCGACGAAATCTACCATGTCCGCACCGCAATGGAGCACATGCGCGGCATCGAGCCTTACGAATACACGCACCCGCCGCTCGGAAAAATCATTATCGGCCTCGGCATCCGTATGTTCGGGCTCAACCCTTTCGGCTGGCGCTTCATGGGTGTGCTTTTCGGCATCCTTATGCTTCCCGCTCTCTATGTTTTTATAAAGAATCTCTTTGGTTCCACACCAATCGCCGCCTGCGGCACGCTGCTGTTCGCCTTTGACTTCATGCATTTCGTGCAGACCCGCATCGCGACCATCGACACCTACGGCGTCATTTTCATTATTTTAATGTATCTCTTCATGTTCCGCTACGTCACGGTACCACGGGACAATCCGACCGCAGCCCGGCGGGGGGAGACACGGGAACTGTTCCTTTCGGGCCTCTTCTTTGGCATCGGCGCGGCCTGTAAATGGACCGCGATCTATGCCGGCGTCGGTCTTTTCGTCATCTGGCTGTGGTATCGGATCGAGCGCTATAAAGAGCTTTGCGCCATCGGACACATGGCGGAACACCGCCGGGAGCTTTGGACGAATATTGCGCAGTGCATCGTTTTTTTCATTCTCGTTCCCTGCGTCATCTACTATCTGAGCTACTACTACTATGGCGTCGCCAAGGGCTGGAGCGGCCTCCAGATGTACTTCACAAAAGACTACGCGCAGCTCGTTGTCGACACACAGGAGCGCATGTTCAACTACCACAAGGGAGTCCACGCCTCGCATCCCTACGAATCCCGTTGGTATCAGTGGATCGTGAACGGGCGGCCCATCCTCTACTACCTTGAGTCCGGCGAGGGCGGCGCAAAGTCCGCTTTTGCTGCTTTTCTCAATCCCTTTGTCTGCTGGGGCGGTCTGCTCGCGATGTTCGCAATGGGCTGGAAAGCGTTCAAGTTCAAGGACGGCAAGGCGGCCTTCATTCTCATCGGTTACCTCTCCCAGCTCGTTCCGTGGATGTTTATCTCACGCACCACCTTTGAATACCACTACTTCCCGAGTCTCATTTTCCTTGTGCTCGCGATCTGCCACTGCTTCAATTCTTTCCGGCTCCGCAGCCGGTATTGGAAACGCTATATCTATGGGGCGACTGCAGCATGTCTTGCGCTGTTTGTGCTGTTTTATCCCGTTTTGACAGGCGTTACGATTTCAAGGAGCTACGGAAAACTGCTTGCATGGATCCCTGGCGCCTGGCCCTTCTAAACCAAAACGCAAAAAGGAGTATTATGGATCTCATAGACTGCCACATCCACAGTACCTGTTCGGACGACGGGCGCGATTCCATGCTCGACATGGCCCGCGCCTCCTATTACGCCGGTGTGCGTTACCTCTGCTTTACGGATCATATCGACCTTGACGACTATCGGACAGGCCTGCCGGATTCGGACTGTTTCTCGCGGAGGGACGCCACCCGCAGCGCTTACCGCGAAACCATCGCCGCCGCGCCCGCGGACATCAGCGTTCGTCTGGGCGTTGAGCTCGGCGAGGGAAATCACGACCCTGCCCGCGCCGCTGCCATTGCGGCCGCGCCGGAATTTGACTTTGTCCTCGCTTCGCTGCACAACCTGCGCGGGATGCAGGACTTCTACGGGCTCGAATATGAAAGCGAGGCAGACTGCAAGCAGCTCTTTGCGCTTTACGTTTCAGAGCTTCTGGAGCTCTCGAAGCTCGATTTCTATGACTCGATGGCCCACATCGGCTACCCCATCCGCTATGCCCGCAAGGCCGGCTTTCGCGGCGCGGCGATCAACATGAGCACATACGGCGACGAACTCACCGTCCTGCTCCAAAATCTGATCGACGGCGGGCGCGGCATTGAGATCAACACCGCCGGTTACCGCAGCGAGTACGTCGCCGGTCCCATTCCTTCGCCGGATGTTCTCCGGCGCTATCGCGATCTCGGCGGTGAGCTTGTCACGATCGGAAGCGACGCACACATGGTCTCGCAGGCGGCGGGCGGACTTCGCCCCGGTATGCAGCTTTTGCAGCGGCTCGGTTTTTCGTATGTGACCTTCTTTGAAAACCGGAAGCCCCGCTTTATTAAACTATAATTCAATCTGTGCATATCGCCGCAAACGCGGCAGAAAGAGAGGAAATCATGCTTGCTATTGGAAGCGATCACGGCGGCTTTGCCCTGAAAGAGGAGATCAAGAAGCATCTCGACGAAAAGGGTGTCGCCTACAAAGACTTTGGAGCCTTCACAGAGGAGAGCTGCGACTATCCGGACATTGCCGAACCCGTCGCGCGCGCCGTCGCCGCCGGCGAATTTGAAAACGGCATCCTCATCTGCGGCACCGGCATCGGCATGTCCATGTCCGCCAACAAGGTGAAGGGGATACGCGCCGCACTGTGCGGCGACTGCTTCTCGGCGGAATTTACCCGCCGCCACAACGATGCGAACATTCTCACGCTGGGTGCACGCGTGCTCGGCCCCGGTCTTGCGCTTAAGATCGTCGACACCTTCCTCGATACGCCGTTCGAGGGCGGCCGCCACGCGCGCCGCATCGCCAAAATTGCGGACATCGAGTCCCGGGACTGCTGAGGCTAGCCATGGCGATCCGGGCAAAGGACATCTATCAGGGCCGGAAAAAGCGCGGCAGCCGTGCAGGAAAGATCGTTTTGGTCGTCCTCGCGGTCCTTGCCGTGCTCATCGGCGTGTTTTACGCGCTGCGCGCCTGCTGTGTCTACGATGAAGACGGCAACGCGACCATCGTGCTGCCTTTCTCCGAACATGCGCCGGACGCAGGAAATTGAAGCTCTGGCGCGAAAAAGCAAAAAATCTCTTGCAAAAGAGTCCCTGCTGTGTTACAATGCATTTTGCGTGTTGAATAGCACGTTCATAGCACATTTATTTGATTTCTAATACTCGAGAAAGAGGTGAACATAATGAAGGAAGGTATCCATCCCGATTACCAGCAGACCACGATCCGGTGCGCCTGCGGCGAAGTCATTGAAACAGGTTCCACAAAGAAGGACATAACGGTCGAGATTTGCTCGAAATGTCACCCCTTCTATACAGGAAAGCAGAAGCTGGTCGATACCAGCGGCCGCGTCGAGAAGTTCAACAAAAAGTTCGGACTTTAAGGATGTCAAAAATGCGAGCCCTCTTTTGCGGGCTCGCATTTTTATCTATCCGCGCTTTCTCGCATTCCTCTTGTTTTGTCCGAGCGAATATGCTATGATACTTTTTATTGATACGATGACTGGGGCGACAAATTTGACGGCAGACGAAGCATTGCGATTTATCCACGAAAAGGTCTGGCAGGGTTCAAAACCCGGCCTCTCGCGTACGCGTGAGCTGCTGCAAAAAATGGGTGACCCGCAGCGGGCACTTCGTTTTGTCCACATCGCGGGCACGAATGGCAAAGGCTCTGTCGCAGCCATGCTTGCCTCCGTCTTTCGGGCCGCCGGATACGTCACCGGGCTCTATACCTCTCCATACATTGCCGATTTCTGCGAGCGGATGCAGGTAAACGGCGAACCGATCCCAAAAGGCGAACTCGCGGAGACCACAGAATTCTGTGCTCCCCTCGCCCTTTCGATGGAGGACCGTCCCACAGAATTTGAGCTGGTCACCGCCGTCGCGATGGAGTTTTTTAAGCGCCGCGGCTGCGAGATCGTCGTTCTGGAAACCGGTCTTGGCGGTCGGCTCGACTCCACAAATGTCATCGAATCCCCGCTGTGCTCCGTCATCATGAACATCGGTCTTGACCACACGAAGGAGCTCGGCGGAACGCTTGTAAAGATCGCCGCGGAAAAGGCCGGCATCCTCAAGCCCGGCTGTCCCGCCGTCTGCTACGATCTGCCGCAGGACCTCCGCGCCGTCTTTGAGGCGAAAGCCGCGGAGACAGGCTCGCCGCTCGTCTTTTCTGATTTTTCCCGCGTGAGCTCTCTCCGTGACAGCCGTGCGGGTCAGGTCTTTTCCTATAAAGGATTCTCGGCTCTGCAGCTCCCCCTTTTGGGGCGGCACCAGCTCAAAAACGCCGCCGTCGCGCTCGACACCGTCGAAACGCTGCGCCGGGGCGGTCTTGCCGTTTCGGACGAAGCGGTCAGGCGCGGCCTTGCGGCCGTGCGCTGGCCCGCGCGCTTTGAGATCTTGTCCGAAAAGCCGTTTTTTGTTGTCGACGGCGGGCACAACCCTCAGTGTGCCGAAACGGTCGCGGAAAATCTTCGAACCTACTTCCCTGCCATGCGGCGTGTGCTGCTGCTCGGCGTTCTGCTCGACAAGGACTACGCAAAGCTTGCGGACATCCTTGATCCGCTTGCGGACGAATATATCACGATTGCACCCGACAATCCCCGCGCACTCTCCGCCGAAGCGCTTGCGGAATATCTGCGCCGCTTCGGAAAACCCGTCACCGCCTGTCAATCGATCGAAGCCGGCGTGAAAGCCGCGCTCGACGCTGCGGGGACGGACGGAATGGTCTGCTCCGTCGGCTCGCTCTACACGGCGGGCCGCGTCAGAGCCTGCTTCGGCAGGTGACTCATACCTATACTATATTATAAAAAGCAGGTGATATCGGCGCTCAAATGAAAACTTGGTCAGAGTAGGATCTGGCGCGTTAAGTGCAGGCAGACGGGATTTGCTGTCTGACGAAAGGGCAGTTTGCCCTGCGGTGCCTTATCCGAATCCGCTGTGCCACGAACGGAGCGCCGTCTCCTTTCGTAGGCCGACACGAAAGGAAGATCACAATTGAAAAACACTTCTTTGCAAACACTCTGCCGGGTGGCGGCACTGGTCGCCATCCAGATCGTTTTGGATCGCTTTTGCTCCTTCAACACCCCGCTGCTGCGCGTCGGCTTCGGCTTTGTTCCGCTCGCCGTGTGCGGTATGCTCTATGGGCCGGTTTGGGCAGGCGTCGCCGGCGGACTTGCCGACGTGCTCGGCACCTTTCTCTCCCCTTACGGCTTCTATCCGCCGATCACGATCACCGCAATTCTGCTGGGCGTCGTCTTCGGACTCTTTCTGCACCGCCCGAATCTGCGCTTTTTCCCGCACATTCTGGGTTGCACGCTTGTGTGCTGCGTCGGTCTGAGCCTGTTTCTGCAGAGCTACTGGCTCTCTCTTCTCAATGAGGCCCCCTATTCCGCCATGCTGCTGGCCCGACTGCCGCAGTGCGGCTTCAATATCGCCGTCTATCTGGTATTGCTGCCGCTGCTCCGGAAACTCACGCAGCGCGTACTCACCGCCGCCCGTGCAAGCTGAGAAAGGAACCTGCATGCGCATCATGGCTATTGACTTTGGCGACGCCCGCATCGGCCTCGCCGTTTCGGACGAAACACAGACGCTCACCGGAGACGCGTGGACGCTCCCGGAACACAATATGGAACGCGCCGCCGACAAAATCGTGGCTGAAGCAAAGGCCAGAAACGTCTGCCGATTTGTTCTCGGCTATCCGAAAAACATGGACGGCACGCTCGGGCCTCGCGCCGAAAAGAGCGAACAGCTCAAGGCCCTTCTGGAGACGCGCGCCGACATCCCTGTCACGCTCTGGGACGAGCGCAGGACCTCCATTGCGGCGCACGACATCCTCCACGCCAACGGAAAAAAGATGAAGGAGCACCGAAAGAGCGTTGACGCCGTCGCCGCGTCCCTCATTCTTGAGGGCTATCTGGGCACACTTTCATAAAACGGACACACCCCGCCGGGCAGGCTGCCGACCTCCCCGGCGGGGCGTTTTGCTGTTTTGCTCCATGCCGCGCACGGAACAAAAGCTTTTTGGGTTCGTCTTAAAAGCAACACATCTGTTTGCCGGGCAGTGACAAGCCGGAAAACAGGAAAATGGAGGTCAGACTATGAAAAAGGCTAAACGCTTCCTCGCGTTGCTCTGCGCGGCGCTTCTCCTGCTCTCCTTTGCGGCCTGCGGCTCCAAAACGGCCAGTGACGCCGCAGTTCCCGCAGCTGGTGCCGAGAACATGAAAGCCGAAAGCACCAGCGACACCGGCGGCGCCGAAAAAAGTACGGATCTCGCGCTCACAGGCGGGCAGACCGTCCTGCCCTCGGCTGACAAGATCATCTTTTCCGGCAGGGTCCTGATCGAAACGCGCCGATTTGACGACGCGCTCGCGGAACTCACAAAGCTTGTGGCAGACAGCGGCGGCTTTGTCGAGAACTCCTCGGTCTATGGCGCAAGCTATGATGAAACGGGCGCACAGCGCGGCTACCGCAGTGCCGACTACACCATCCGTATCCCGGCAGAGAAATTTTTTTCCGTTTCCGACCGTTTGAAAGCGCTCGGCAACGTCACCTCAACGCAGACGCAGGCCGACAACATCACCATGCAGTACACCGACGCACAAGCGCACCTCGATGCACTCAAAGTACAGGAAGCGCGGCTGCTTGATCTGCTTGCAAAGGCGCAGAGCATGGAAGACATCCTCAAAATCGAGGAACAGCTCACACGGGTCCGCTACGAGATCGAAAATCTGACGAGCCAGCTGAAAAACTGGGATGCCGCCGTGAGCTATTCGACGCTGAGCGTCACGCTGCAGGAGGTAGCTTACTATTCAAAGGACGGCTCAAACGGCACAAGCTACGGAAAGCAGCTCTCCGAGGCGTTCGTAAATTCGCTTTACGGCGTCGCGCGTTTCTTTAAGGACTTTTTGAAGCTCCTCGTGGCGGCCGTTCCGATCCTCGTCGTCGCAGCAGGCATTGCTGCTCTGGTCATCTGGGTCGGACGCAGGGTAAAGAGAAAGAAAGCGGCAAAGGCTTCGGAAAATGAGGACAAGCACGAATCGGACTGAACAGGCGGCGGGACGGAAAGTCCCGCCCTCTTTATACAAAAAATTGTTGACCTTGTGGACAAACTATGCTAAAATACAAATTACCTGTCGGCGGAGAGGCTTTATTTTCGTGCGCCGATTTCAGGCGCATTCCCGCTCTCAGGGAGGCAACGAGGCTTTTAGCCAAATATTACAAGGAGGTGCCGAAAAATGCGAGTCAAGATCACGCTCAGATGCAATGAGTGCAAGCAGAGAAACTACAATACCTTCAAGAACAAGAAGAACACGCCCGACAAGCTCGAGCTCAGCAAGTATTGCCCTTTCTGCCAGAAGCACACCCTGCATTCTGAAACCAAGTAGGTTTTTTAAGAGAAAGGAAGGTAGTGCTTTCATGTCCAAAGCAAAGGAAGACGCAGTCAAAAAAGTCACGACCACTGAGGCTGTTAAAAAACCGACTGGCAACGAAAAATTAAAGACATCCCAGAGAATCTCCAAATGGTGGCGCGAGCTCAAAGCCGAACTCAAGAAGGTCGTATGGCCGACGCGCAAGCAGACCATGACGAACACCAGCGTGGCGATCGTCGTGACCGTCGTTTCCGCAGTCGTACTGTGGGGTTTCGATTCTCTGGCCAGTCTCGGCGTGCGGGGACTGCTGTCCCTGGTGGGTTAAGCCATGGCGGAAGAAGCACTGTGGTATGTAGTCCACACCTACTCCGGCTATGAAAACGCCGTTGCCGCCGCGATTTTGAAAGCGGCGGAGAACCGCCGGATGCAGGACCTCATTCAGGAGGTCAATATCCCGATGGAGACCGTTTCCGAAATGACGGATAACGGTGAAAAGATCGTTGAACGCAAGACCTATCCGGGATATGTGTTCGTCAAGATGATCATGACGGATGAAAGCTGGCATCTGGTTCGAAACGTTCGCGGCGCGACCGGCTTTGTCGGAAGTGACGGCAAGGCTGTTCCGCTGACCGAGCAGGAGATTTTCGACATCGGTGTAGAGCGCCACGAGGTCGCCGAGGGCTTTAAAGTCGGTGACAGCGTCAAGGTCGTGGACGGCCCGTTGGATGGCTTTATCGGCACGGTCGAGGAAGTCGACGCGGCAAGAGAACGCGTCCGCGTCATCGTCTCCATGTTCGGCAGGGAGACGCCCGTCGATCTGGACTACTACCAGGTCGAGTATGTTTCAGAATAATTAGGAGGTGCACGAAAGTGGCACAGAAAGTAGTAGGTATCGTCAGATTTCAGGTCCCGGCGGGCAAAGCAACCCCGGCGCCCCCGGTAGGCCCTGCACTTGGTCAGTATGGCGTCAACATCGGCCAGTTCACCAAGGACTTCAATGAAAAAACAAAAAACGACATCGGCATGATGATCCCTGTCGTTATCACGGTCTATGCAGACCGCTCTTTCACCTTTATCACCAAGACCCCTCCGACGGCGCTTCTCATCAAGAAGGCCTGCAATGTTGAAAAGGGTTCCGGCGTTCCGCAGCGCGACAAAGTCGCAACGATCAGCCAGGAAGACCTCCGCAAGATCGCGGAGATCAAAATGCCGGACCTCAACTGCAGCAGCATCGAGTCGGCTATGAGCATGGTTGCCGGCACCTGCCGCAGCATGGGCGTCAACGTCGCAAAGGCGTAAAGACCTTTTAACGTGGGAGGATATTTCCATCCGACGAACCACATCACAAGGAGGATGAACAACATTGTTCAGAGGTAAAAATTACAAAGAGAGCGCAAAGCTCGTTGACAAGCAGACGCTGTATGATCCGGCGGAAGCTTTCGATATCGTCACCAAGGCCTCTAAGGCCAAGTTCGATGAGACCGTCGAACTCCATGTCAAGCTCGGAGTTGATTCCCGCCACGCTGACCAGCAGGTCCGCGGCGCGATCGTTCTGCCCCACGGCACCGGCAAGACCCGCAAGGTCCTCGTTTTCTGCAAGGAAGAGCGCCAGCAGGAAGCCCTCGACGCAGGCGCAGATTACGTCGGCGGTCAGGACATGGTCCAGAAGATCCAGCAGGAAAACTTCTTTGATTATGACGTCGTCGTTGCGACCCCGGATATGATGGGTGTCGTCGGTCGACTCGGTAAAGTCCTCGGCCCGAAGGGCCTTATGCCGACCCCGAAGGCCGGCACGGTCACGCCGAACATCGCGCAGGCCGTCAAGGAGATCAAAGCCGGTAAGATCGAGTATCGTCTCGACAAGACCAACATCATCCACTGCCCCATCGGCAAGGTCAGTTTTGGTCCCGAAAAGCTGAACGAAAACTTTCAAGCTCTGATGAACGCCATCATCAAGGCAAAGCCGGCCGCGGCAAAGGGCCAGTACATTAAGTCCTGTGTCACTGCCTCCACCATGGGCCCCGGCGTGAAGATCAACCCGGCAAAACTTAGCTGAAAACGAAAACCGGAGACTGCTCGTCGCGGTCTCCGGTTTTATTATTTCTCGCGCTGCGGCACTCGCAACGAGCGTTCCCGGAGAAACAAATTCCCCGGGAACACGCTTTTTATGTCATGTACCGTCCAGAGAGGCCCTATCAAGCCCTTGAGCTGATGGGGAAAACCGGAGCGGCGGCGCTTCGCCGCATCGACGCAAACCCTTGCCCGACGTTTGGACGAAGCTTTTCTTGCACCGGCGGACAAAATGTGATATGCTCAGTACACCAAATTCCTTTTCCCGGCACATAATCATTTCTGATTTTGGAGGTCATTATCATGCCGACTCCTCACAACAGCGCCGAAAAGGGGCAGATCGCAAAAACCGTGCTCATGCCCGGCGACCCGCTTCGCGCAAAATATATCGCAGAAAACTTCCTCGAAAACGCCGTACTCGTCAACAACGTCCGCGGCGTGCAGGGCTATACCGGCTCGTACGGCGGCGTGCCCGTTTCGGTCATGGCCAGCGGCATGGGCATTCCCGCCATCGGCATCTACAGCTACGAACTTTACAATTTTTACGACGTTGAAAACATCGTCCGCATCGGCTCTGCCGGTGCGCTTTCGGACGATCTGCAGCTCCGGGACATCGTTGCGGGCATGTCCGCCGGCACCGACTCGAACTTCGCCAAAAAATTCGGCGTTCCCGGCACACTGGCGCCGACGGCCGATTTCACGCTCCTTCGCACTGCTGTTGAATGTGCGGAAGAAAAGAAGCTCAACATCCGCGTCGGCAGCATCCTCTCGAGCGACAACTTCTATAACGACGACCCGACCGCTCTCGATAAGTGGAAAAAGATGGGTATTCTTGCGGTGGAAATGGAGGCTGCCGGTCTCTATCTCACCGCCGCACGCGCCGGAAAGCGTGCGCTGTGCCTGTGCACCATTTCGGACCACATCTACCGCCCCGAACAGCTCACGCCGGAGGAGCGCCAGCTCGGATTTGACGAGATGATCGTCCTCGCTCTGGAGCTTGCCAAGAAAAGCTGACCCGAAAAAACGCGCCCGCCGCAAAAATGAATTGCGGCGGGCGTTTTTTATTTTTTGGACTTTCCCTCCGGCCAGTTCACAAACTTGCACATGGCCATAAAGCTCTCCTCGCTGAGATCGTGTTCCAGCTTGCAGGCGTCCTCGCGGGCTGTTTCTTCCCCTACGCCGATGGAAACCAGAAACGCCGTGAGCATTTTGTGGCGGTCATACATCCGGTATGCGATCTCATAGCCGCTGTCGGTCAAAGAGATGAGACCATCCGGCTCCATCGTGATGTATCCATTTTCGCGCAAGCGTTTCGTGGCATAGCTCACGCTCGGCTTTGTCACGCCGAGTTCGGCGGCGATGTCGATCGACCGGGCATAGCCACGGTTTTCTTTGAGCATAAGGATCATTTCGAGGTAGTCCTCAGATGATTTTTGAATTTTCAACAGTGCCGCCTCCAATCAGAACGTCTTTCTAGCTCCACAGTAGCACGAAACGCGGGTTTTTTCAAGTTCAGTCGTCGAGCTGCCGGAGCCAGAGCGTACTCACCGCGTCCGACGGCATCCGCCAGTCGCCGCGGGGCGAGAGGGCGAGCGTGCCGACCTTCGGCGCATCCGGCAGACAGGAACGCTTATACTGCTGCGCAAAGAAGCGCCGGATAAAGGTCCGCAGCCACTTTACAATCGTCTCCCGGTCGTAGATCCCGTCAAACGCATATTCAGCGAGACGCAGGACTTTTTTCGGCTCACAGCCCCTGCGGATAAGGTGATAGAGGAAGAAGTCGTGCAGTTCATAGGGGCCGACGAGGTCCTCTGTCTTCTGGCTGATCTCGCCGTTTTCGGCGGGCAGAAGTTCGGGCGAAACCGGCGTGTCCAGAATGTCGCGCAGCACCGCCGCGAGCGCGGGCGACTCCGCCGTGTCCGCGCAGTAGGCGACGAGGTAGCGCACAAGCGTCTTTGGGATACCGACGTTCACGCCGTACATCGACATGTGGTCGCCGTTGTATGTCGCCCAGCCGAGTGCAAGCTCGGACATGTCTCCCGTGCCGACGACCATGCCGCTCTCGGCGTTCGCAATGTCCATGAGGACCTGCGTACGCTCACGCGCCTGGGCGTTTTCGTAAACGACGTTGTGTTCGCCCTCGTCGTGTCCGATGTCGTCAAAATGCTGCCGGACAGCCGCCGAGATCGGGACCGTGCGGCGCTCGGCGTGCAGCTCGTCCGCGAGAATCTCTGAATTTGACTTTGTGCGCGCGGTCGTGCCGAAGCAGGGCATGCTCACGGCGATCAGCGTTTCGCGTGGCAGACCCAGCAGGTCGACGGCGCGCGCCGCGATCATCAGCGCAAGCGTTGAATCCAGACCACCGGACACGCCGACGACGAGGTGCTTTGCGCCCGTGTGCTCAACGCGCTTTTTGAGTCCCAGCGCGGCAATGTGGAAGATCTCCTCGCAGCGCAGTTCCCGCTCCCGCTCATCCTGCGGGACGAACGGGGTCGCCGGAATCTCGCGCGTGAGCTTTGTCTCGGTCAGTGCGAGTGAAAATTCAGCTGTCTCAAAGCCGTCCGGCACACAGGCAAAGCTCGTGATGCGCGCGCGCTCATAGTGCAGGAACGACACGTCCAACTCCGAAACGCACAAGCCCTCTCCAAAGCGCCGCTCGGCGAGCAGCGCGCCGTTTTCGGCGATGAGGTCGTGGCCCGCAAAGACAAGGTCGGTCGTTGACTCGCCCTCGCCCGCGTCGGCATAGACGTAGCCGCATAGAAGCCGACCCGACTGGCTTTGGACAAGCATACGCCGATAGGCGTCCTTTGCGGCAAGCTCGTCACTCGCGGAGAGGTTCAAAATGACGGTCGCACCCGCAAGCGCCAGTGCGCTAGACGGCGGTACGGGCGCCCACAGGTCCTCGCAAAGCTCCACTCCGACGCAGAGCGCCGGCAGCTCTTTGCACGAAAACAGCAACCCCGCGCCGAAACGCGTTTCCTGACCCGCGAAGCGGAGCGCGCTCACATCCGATTCGCCCGCAGAAAACCAACGCTGCTCATAAAATTCTCCGTAGTTCGGCAGGCTGCGCTTGGGAACAAGACCCAGCAGCGTTCCCCGGCAGCAGACCGCCGCGCAGTTGTAAAGCTTTCCGCCCGCGCTGACCGGCAGCCCCACGGCAAAGAGCATATCCGTCCCCGTCGTTTCGCGCAGGAGCGTTTCAAGAGCAGTCTCCGCGCCGCGCAACAGGGTGTTCTGCAAAAACAAATCGCCGCAGGTGTACCCCGTCAGACACAGCTCCGGCAGCGCGAGAAGCTTTACACCCTCGCTCTCCGCCGCGCGGACAAGTTCGAGCACGGCGCCCGCATTATAGTCACAGTCCGCTACCCGGATCTTTGGCGTCCCGGCGGCGACCTTTACAAATCCATCTTTCATTCTGGCTTCTCCTTAAAATTTGCGCTACGACCCGACCACGAAAGTAAAAAGTGACTCGTCGTAGACATGCAGAAGCGCGGCGCGCAGGTCATTGTAATTTGCGCGGGGAATCGTGACTTCCAGTTTCCCATCCTTCACCTCGCATCGCTCAACGCCGCCGAGCTTCGGAAAGACGTTCGCCTCCAGTTCGGTTTTCAGCTCCGTCAGACGCTCGTCGCTCTGCGAATAGTATTCCGTGTCGTGCGGCGCGGTATAGCCCGGCAGTCGGTTTTTACCCGAGGAGAGACAAAAGACCATAAACAGGACGAACACAGCCAGCAGCAAGATGCAGCCAAAGGGCGTGATGCGGCGCGCGATCTCCAGTCCGGGATTGACGGTCGGGTTTTTCATTGGCGCGCCTTTTTCGCTGTCCTGTTCCTTTCCGGACTTCTCATCCGGGGCGGTGTTTTCAGCCATGCGTTCCCCTCCCTTGGAAAAAGGGGCCGGGCTTTCGCCGGCCCCTCGTCTATTCTTAGAATCTGATGCGGCTGCCGATATACGCGGGCAGTTCCTCAATTTTCATGCGGACCTGCTCCATACTGTCGCGCTCGCGAACAGTCACGCAGCCGTCTGCCGGAACATCCTTGCTCTCGTCGCCAACCGTCTGGAAATCGAGCGTCACGCAGAAAGGCGTTCCGACCTCATCCTGACGGCGGTAGCGCTTGCCGATGGAACCGGAGTCGTCATACTCGCAGGGGAAGTACTTTTGCAGGTCATGGTAGACCTTTATCGCGGGCTCCGCGAGCTTTTTCGACAGCGGCAGTACCGCGCACTTGATCGGCGCAAGTGCCGGGTGCAGGTGCAGCACGGTGCGAACGTCATCCTGCCCGTTCTTGTCCTGCCCGACGACCTCCTCATCATAGGCGTCAACAAGGAAAGCGAGCGTCACGCGGTCCGCGCCGAGCGAGGGTTCGATGACATAGGGGATGTAGTGCTCGTTTTTATCCTGATCGAAGTAGCTCATGTCCTGACCGGAGCACTTCTGATGCTGCGTAAGATCATAATCCGTGCGGTCGGCGACGCCCCAAAGCTCACCCCAGCCGAAGGGGAAGAGATATTCAAAGTCCGTGGTGGCCTTCGAGTAGAAGCAGAGTTCCTCTTTTTCGTGGTCGCGCAGGCGCAGATTTTCCTCGGTCATACCGAGCGAAAGCAGCCAGTCGCGGCAGAAAGAGCGCCAGTAGTCGAACCATTCAAGGTCGGTGCCCGGCTCGCAGAAGAACTCCAGCTCCATCTGCTCGAACTCGCGGATGCGGAAGATGAAGTTTCCCGGCGTGATCTCATTGCGGAAGCTCTTGCCGATCTGCGCAACGCCAAACGGGATCTTGCGGCGGGTAGTTCGCTGGATATTGTTGAAGTTTACAAAGATGCCCTGCGCTGTCTCCGGGCGAAGATAGACCTCGGTGGAGTTGTCCTCCGTGACGCCCTGATGGGTCTTGAACATGAGGTTGAACTTGCGGATGTCCGTGAAATCCGACTTGCCGCAGCCCGGGCACGGGATTTTATTGTCGCGGATGAAGGCGACAAGCTCCTCGTTCGTCATGGCCTCAACGTTTACGCCCTCCTGCGGGTTTTCCTGGAGCCAGTCCTCGATGAGTTTGTCGGCGCGATGACGCATTTTGCAGGCTTTGCAGTCGATGAGCGGATCGTTGAAGGTCGTGACATGGCCGGAGGCCACCCAGACCTGCGGATTCATCAGGATCGCCGAGTCAAGGCCGACGTTGTAAGGGCTCTCCTGTACGAACTTCTGCCACCATGCGCGCTTGATGTTGTTTTTGAGCTCCACGCCAAGCGGACCGTAGTCCCAGCTGTTGGCAAGACCGCCGTAGATTTCGGAGCCGGCGTAGATGATGCCGCGGTTCTTGCACAGAGCCACGAGCTTTTCCATTGTTTTCTGTTTGTTGTCCATTCTGATACTAACTCCTTGTCCCGTGGCTGGCTGCCACGGGTTTTTATTTCAAACGGTCTGCATTTTTGACCGTCTGTTTTTATTTCTTTTTGAGCTTTCGCTTGACGCCGTCCGGACCGACGACATAAGTGTTTGCAAGCGTCGCCTCCGCGCCGCGCTTCCAGTCGTCCAGATATTCCTTTCGGAGCGCTGCGCGCTCTTTCTGTTCCGCCTCGGTCAGCTCCCGCTCACGCGAAATACGGGTGAGTTCGCTGATGCGGTCCATTTTTGCCTGTTCCATGATAGATGCTCCTTCCTTTTCGCCGGAGCGGCGTGTGCCGCCGCTTCTCCGCCGCGGGGCGGAAAATGCGAAAAGCCGCCGGTTTCTCAGTTTCTAAGACTTTGCAGGGGCGCGGGAATACGCCCGCCGCGCAAAATGAATTCCGCGGGCGAGCAGGTGTTCACCGGCATGACCGGCGCTTCGCCCAGAAGCCCGCCAAACTCGACCATATCGCCGACGGACTTGCCCGGCGCCGGAATGATGCGCACGGCGGTGGTCTTGGAATTCACCATGCCGATGGCGGCCTCGTCCGCAATGATGCCCGCGATCGTTTCCGCCGGGGTGTCACCCGGAATGGCGATCATGTCGAGTCCGACCGAGCACACGCAGGTCATGGCCTCAAGCTTTTCGATGGTGAGCCGGCCCGCTTTCGCGGCGGCGATCATGCCCGCGTCCTCCGAGACCGGGATGAACGCGCCGGAGAGTCCGCCGACGCTGCTCGATGCCATCAGGCCGCCTTTTTTGACCGCGTCGTTTAACAGGGCCAGCGCGGCGGTCGTTCCGGGCGCGCCGACACTGGAGAGTCCCAGTTCCTCCAGAATATCCGCGACCGAGTCGCCGATCGTGGCGGTCGGCGCAAGGGAGAGGTCCACAATGCCGAAGGGCACGCCCAGACGGCTCGACGCCTCCTGTGCGACAAGCTGGCCGACGCGCGTGATGCGGAAAGCGGTCCTTTTTATGGTCTCCGCAGCCACATCGAGCGGCTGGCCCTTCGCGGCCTTGAGCGCCTGACACACGACGCCGGGGCCGGAAACGCCAACGTTGATCTCGCACTCCGGTTCGCCCACGCCGTGGAACGCGCCCGCCATAAAGGGGTTGTCCTCGACCGCGTTGCAGAACACGACGAGCTTTGCGCAGCCCAGACCGCCCCGGTCTTTCGTCAGCTCGGCGGTCTTTTTGATGGTCTCGCCCATGAGCCGCACCGCGTCCATATTGACGCCCGCGCGCGTTGTTCCGACGTTTACAGATGAGCAGACAAGCTCCGATTCCGCAAGCGCTTCGGGGATGCTGCGGATGAGCCGCTCGTCTCCGAGCGTGAAGCCTTTCTGGACGAGGGCCGAAAAGCCGCCGAGGAAATCGACGCCCACCTCCCGCGCCGCGCGGTCGAGCGCTTTGGCAAAGGGCACATAGTCTGTCGCGTCGCTGCACTCGGCGACAAGGGAGATCGGCGTGACGGAAATGCGCTTGTTGACGATGGGAATGCCGAACTCCTGCTCGATGGCTTCGCCCGTTTTGACGAGGTCCCCTGCCTTACGGCAGATCTTATCATAAATTTTGTCGCAGCTCTTTTTCGCGTCCGAGCAGCCGCAGTCACGAAGGGAGATGCCCATGGTGATCGTGCGGACGTCAAGGTGCTGCTGGTCGATCATTTCGATGGTCTGAAGAATTTCGCTTTTATTGATCATACCGCACCGCCCGTTATATTCTGTGCATCGCGTTGAAAATTTCTTCGCGCTGGATGCGGACGGCGAGGTCCATGCCGGCGCCAAGCTCCGTGAGCTTGGCCGCGAGGGCGTCAAACGGATCTGCGCACTGCGTCAGGTCCACCTGCATGATCATGGTAAAGCTATCCTGAAAAAGGGTCTGGCTGATGTCGAGAATATTGACATTTTCCTCGGAGAGAAGCGTGCAGATGGCGGCAATGATGCCGACGCGGTCCTTTCCGATGACAGTGATGAATGCGCGCATTGATGTTTCCTCCAGTCATTTCAGTCTGCCAAGCCGAGCTCGTCGAGCGTGCGTTCAAAGGCGGGCATACAGTTTTTGAGAAAATAATCGACCTCCGGCAGCGGACTTTTCTGCAGTACCGCGAGGGTCTGTTTTTCGGCTGAGCCGAACTCGGTGTTGCCGGCCTTACGCTCCTCAACGCACTTGATGTAGGCCGAGAGCTTGTCCGCCGCCTTGACATAGGCGCGAATGGACTCGTCCGTCTCCAAAAGTAGCGGCGTATAGGCTCCGCGCAGCTCCGGCGGCAGCAGCGAGAGCAGACGCTCGCTCGCTTTTTGTTCGATGTCCTTATAGGACTTCCGGATGGCCTCGTCGTGGTATTTGATCGGCGTCGGCAGATCGCCGGTGATGATCTCCGAAGCGTCGTGGTAAAGGGCAGCGGCGGCACAGCGGTCCGGGTCGGTGTCCTTTCCGTAGATCTCCCGCCCGATGACGGCGAGGGCGTGCGCGAGCACCGCGACCATGTGGCTGTGCTCCTGTATGTTTTCCGCTTCGCTGTTGCGCATAAGGCCCCAGCGGCCAATGTGCCGCATGCGCGAGATAAGGGCAAAAAAACTGTTTTCCATGGCGGTTTTCGTCGCTTTCTTTCAGCAGATAGATTAAAAGATAGTTTATCACAATCAATTGAAAAAGTAAATTATCTTTTACGCGTCCTTTCAATTGACACAGGACTTTTCCGGACCTAAAATGGCGGTATCACAATTTTGGGAGAATGTTTATGTATCATTTTGAATGTGACTACACCGAGGGGGCGCACCCGAAGATCCTTGCGGCGCTTGCGGCAACAAATCTGGAGCAGACCGTCGGCTATGGTCTGGACGAACACTGTGAAAACGCGCGGTTTCTCATCCGCGAGGCGTGTCAGGCGCCCGACATGGACGTGCATTTTCTTGTCGGCGGCACGCAGGCGAACGCGACCGTCATTGCCTCCATCCTACGTCCGTGGCAAGGCGCGGTGTGTGCGGACACGGGCCACATCGCAGGCCACGAGTCGGGCGCGATCGAGGCGACAGGCCACAAGGTACTGACCGTTCCGACCGCGTGCGGCAAAATTACGGCCGCACAGCTTCGCGCGCTCGTCGAGGGGCACTTCAACGACGCAACGCACGAACACCAGGTCCAGCCGGGGCTTGTCTACATCTCCCACCCGACCGAAA